>JBMCFH010000314.1:0-3791 GCA_048620455.1 Chloroflexota bacterium
AACAGGCCCATGATTTCGTGCAACGGCGGACCCTCAACCCGCCCGGTGAGCGCGGCGCGCACAGGTCTGTATACCTGCGATGCCTCCCACCCTTCGCTCTCCGAAAACTGGCGGCGCAGCCCCTGCAGGATGCGACGCGCTGTCTCCTCGTCGAGGAGCACCACGCTGGCAAGCTCCGCCACCAGCCGCACCAGCACGGGGTGGGAAGATGCTTCCTCCAGCTCCTCTTCCGCCTCGGGCGTGAAATCAAATTGCTCGGAGACGGCCCACTCCGCCGCTTCGACGACGTCCGAGAGCCGCACGACATTGTCCCGGATCAGCGCTGCCAGCCGCACCAGCCACTGCTCGCCGACGTTCAGGTCGCCATAGGCGTCTTCCAGAAAGGGGCGCATCAGCTCCGCAAATCTGGCGTTGCTCTTTTGCGCCAGATAGTGGCGGTTGAACCAGTTGAGCCGGTCCCAGTCGAAGGTCGCCGGGCTGGGCGAGAGACGCTCCAGGCGGAACTGGCGGCGCGCGACCCACTTGCTGACAATCTCTTCTTCGCCCTGCGGCGACCAGCCGAGCAGCAGCAGGTAGTTGAAGAGCGCTTCCGGCAGATAACCGGCGTTGATCAAGTGATCGACCTCATAGCGCTCGCTCACCTCGCGCTTGCTCAGCTTGCGCCCGTGCGGATTGAGCACCAGAGGCAGGTGGACCCAGACCGGCTGGGACCAGCCCAGGCGCTCGTAGAGGAGAACGTGAATGGGTGTTGTCGACAACCACTCCTCGCCGCGCACCACGTGGCTGATGGCCATATCGTGATCGTCCACCACCGTCGCCAGATGATAGAGCGGGCTGCCGTCGGCGCGCACGAGCACCGCATCCTGCAGCTCTTTGTTTGCGAAGCGCACCGGCCCGCGCAGGGCGTCCTCCACGACCGTGTGGCCCTCGCGCGGCAGCCGCAAACGGATTGGTCCCTGGTCCGCGGCATCCGGCAAGCCCTCCGCATCGTCGCCATAGTAGGCGTCGCCTCGCTCCACCAGTCGCCGCGCCACTTCCAGGTGGCGGTCGCGGCGTTCCGATTGGCGATAGGGACCATGCGGCCCGCCCACGTCCGGCCCCTCATCCCAATCCAGGCCCAGCCACTGCAACGCGTCCAACATGTCGGCGGCAGCGGCGGGATCATTGCGCTCCGCGTCGGTGTCGTCGATGCGCAAAATGAAGTCGCCGCCCATGTTGCGCGCCAGCGCCCAGTTGAACAGCGCCGTGCGCAGGGAACCGACGTGCGGACGCCCGGTGGGGCTGGGGGCAAAGCGCAGGCGCGGTACGTCAGGATCGGCGTTCATGGCGCTCACCCGCGCTCCGGCAGGCGGGCGAAAATCATGCGCCCGGCCGTCGTCTGCAACACTTTGGTCACGATCGCCGTCACCGTATTGTTGATATGATCCTCGCCCTCCTCAACCACGATCATCGTGCCATCGTCAAGATAACCGACCCCCTGACCGTACTCCTTACCTTCCTGGATAATGCGCACGGACAGCTCCTCGCCGGGCAGATAGGCGGCCTTCACGGCATTGGCCAGGTCGTTGATATTGAGCACCGTCACACCCTGCAGCTCCGCCACGCGGTTCAGATTGTAATCGTTGGTCATAATAGGGCAGCCCAGCTCTCGCGCCAGGGCCACCAGCTTGCTGTCCACGTCGCGCACGTCGCTGACGTCCATGTCCGTAAAACGAATGGGGATGGGCACATCCTGCTGCAGGATGCCCAGCACTTCCAGCCCGCGCCGCCCGCGGTTACGGCGCAGGGTGTCGGCGCTATCGGCGATGTGCTGCAATTCGGTCAGCACGAAGTTGGGCACAATGAGCGTCGCGCGAATGAAGCCGGTCTTGCTGATGTCCGTGATGCGCCCGTCGATGATCACGCTGGTGTCCAGCAAAATGCTGTCCCCATCCTCATCCTCCTTGACAACCACACTGCTGCCAAAAAACGGGCGCATAGAGCCAAAGAAGTTGCGCAAATCCTGCTGGCGCAGGGTGAGGATGACCACGCTCAGATAGCAGAAGACGACGGCTGCGGCGAGCGGCGCGATCTGCTGGAAGGGTGGGGGCAAAAACGAGAGCGGGAAGGAGAAGAGCGCGGCTGCCACCAGCCCCATGAAAATGCCGATGACGATGGCGCCCAGCCGTTCCGGCGGCATGCCGATCAGTTGTTGCCGGATGCGGCGAATGGGCCTCGTCGTAACGAAAGGGGTCAGAACCAGCCCTGCCAGCACGCCGAGCAGCCCAAAGACCAACACGTACAACTCCGGACCGTCGCCGAAGAGGTCCGACACCCAGCGGCCTATCACGGCAAAAATGACGGCGCCAAGAATGGCGCCAAGAATGCGGAAGAAAAAGTCGATGCTAAGCTTCATCTCTCCAATCCTGGAGGAGCAACAGAGGATGCCATCAAAAGATGGCCACGCTTAGCGACACCTGGCAGCGGCTCCCGGGTTGAGATGGACGGCGGGTAGACTCAGTCAGATAGGACGGTTCTGGAGGGTGGCGCCGGTTCGCAGAAAACGATCATGCTTGACCATTTTCTCCAGTAACATCCTGCCAATCCTGCCGTCTCCCTTGCACATACTCTAAACCGGTGAAAAAGAATGGATAAGTCCGCGGGCGTCAGCGCCTCTGTCGATCGATAAAATGACCGTCAATAAATGCACCAAAATGCTAACATATCCACCTGTCAATAGCAAATAGGAGTGGGCCGCCTGACAATTGCGGCCCACTCCTGTCGGTGGAGAAAATGAAGCCCGGTCGAAGGGAACTAACGGGGACGAGCGTTTCGGGCGCTGGCGTGAACCGGCTGGCGCTGCATGGGAGAGGGCACCGGACGCCGGCGCTGGGTCGGTTGTGGCCGATTCCCGGCCGGCTCCCGCTTCGGAATATTCCGCGTTGGGGCAGGCGCCGGACGCCGGCGCGTTACACCGTCTTCCACCGCAGACGCCCGGACAGGCTCCCGCGCCGGGGGCCGTAGCCCGCTGTACAGCTCCGCCCGTTCGGAAACCGCCCTATGCGCATCTGCCGCCCCCAGTCCCTGGGCATCGGCGTCTCCGTCAAAGAAGTGATCGCTGGCTACGGAGAATGCGCCGATGAACAGGATACGGGTCAGCCAGACGAGCACCGCCACGAAGGGGGGCACGACGGCAAGGATCTGCTCCCGGCTCAAGACCTCGTTTCCGAACTGTTGAGTGAGCAGTGTCAGATTCACGGCCCACCAGGTCATGACGGCGTTCATGGTCGCGCCCAGCATCCAGGCAGCCATCAGATACCACGCTTCATGCATTGACTGCCGCGCGCCGTCCGGCGTGAACAGGTAAGCGAGCCCGGCGAAGTCGATGGCGCAAAAAGCCAGGGCCAGAATCGCGGCCCAGGGCACGCCGGCAAAGGCGACATCGCCCAGGAGATTGGCCAGAGCATATCGCGTGGTATCGAAATTGAATATCTCAAAGGCAAATAGAGCCACGACCAGCAAAAGGGCGATGACGTTACGCTGTGACAGGCGGAAGAGCGATGGTATTGCCCGCTGGGCCGGCTGCCCCATTAAATCGCCTCCTTCCGGAAGCAAGTGCTCGGTGCGCATGGGTAACCTCCTCACAAGGATGGCCGTTCTGCCCCCTGCCAGAGAGCCCTCCGCGAAAGAGGGCTGGCGCCGCTGAGGAGGGTGGCCCAGCGGCGCCACTACTGAGGAGAAGAGGGCAGAACATATGTTCTTATGAGGATAATAAAACAAATGTTCTAAAATGTCAATACCTGTCACAACAT
>JBMCFH010000315.1:0-3791 GCA_048620455.1 Chloroflexota bacterium
TGCGCCCTCTGCGGCGTGCGCATCCTGACCGCGGACGGGCACACGGCCATCGACGCCGCGCACATCGTGCCCTGGAGCGAGAGCCAGAACGACGACCCGCGCAATGGGCTGGCGCTGTGCCGCCTGTGCCACTGGACGTTCGACGAAGGATTGGCCACCATCAGCCGGCGCTACGAAATCCGCCTCTCCCCCCAACTGCAAGCCAACGACAACATCCCCGGCCACCTCGCCACTCTCAGCCAGCGCCCCCTCATCGGCCCCACCGACCACGACCTGCGCCCCTTCCCCGCCTCCCTCAAGTGGCACCAGGATCACGTCTACCGCCGCCGCTGACCAACCAACCCTGGCAAAAAGAAAGGCCACCCGCAAGGAGGATCGAGGGAAGAATAGCGGGTGGCCCCTCAAGGTGGGAGGCAGCAATGTAAGCGTCAGTTACTATATAAAACGGATTGCGCGCCAGAATGTTACAAATTGGCGTCCCCTCCGCCTCCGCCGGCCCCAATGCCACACGCCGCCGCTAACCTGACACCCCAAACGTGAAACCCGACACGCGAAACCTGGCCATTGCTAACGGCGCCATCGGCCATTATAATAAAAATGAGTCTGGACATCAGCGTTCCGACCACCATATGGTCGAGTGGAGGGAGTATGCGCACAGCCAAGGATTTGATCAACAAACAAATCGTCAGCGTCGACGAAGGAGTTGTCGTCGGCAAGGTCCACGAGGTCTACTTCGACTATGAGGCGCGCCACCTGGCAGCCATTCAGGTCGCCTATGAAGGCATCCTCGACCGCACGCGCCGCTTCATTCCCCGCGCAGACGTTCACCTTATTGGCGACGATGTAGTGCTCGTGAAACACGCCACCGTCGTTCGCGAGATGGCGGAAAGCGATGCTCAGGCCTGGGTGCGCCGTGACCAACTGACCGGCCGGGAGATTGTCACTGCTGGCAAAACCAGAGTGGCCGCCATTGACGACGTCATATTGGGCGATGAAGGAGAAGTTGCCGGCTTCAAGCTGGGCCGCACCCGTATCGAGAGCCCGGTGGCCAGGCGCGGCGCCGTGAGCCGCGAAGCTATCGTCGACGTCGGTTCCGACGAGCACCCCATGACCGTCGACCTGGAGAAAGCAGAGCACGAGGATTTTGAGGTGTGACGCCGGCTCTCGCTGAAGTGGCCGGCAGAAAGACGCTCGAGCGCAGGTTATCCGCGTTTTTCTCGAGCAGCGTCCGCTCTCTCTTCTGCTTCTTCCGCCCGTCTATCCATGAAGTCTGCGATTTCGTCCCGCCGTTCTTTCTGGTCGGCGCGGTTGGCGTCTCTTTTTCCGAAAAGCCAATGTTTCAAGCGTTGCAACAAGGACCGCTTTTCCTCTTCCATTTTCCTATCTCCTAAATAGTGGGTGTGCGTTTGCTGGAAACGGCGGGGGCAGAGCAGGTGTCCTGTAGGCGTGGGTGGCGTAATGCCCCTTGCTTTCTGAAGGAACAGGTTGCACCGTCGAGCTCCTTCACTCCATAGTATCGCATCTGTTAACGGCGCCCAACCTGTCCACGATCGGGCAGGACGTTTCCCAGGCCAATTTGCAGACCACCGCCGGCTGTCCATTCACGTCCTCAACCGCAGCATAGGGGACGGCCCATGCCCGCGCAATGGCCAAGGCAGTTGGGCGCCCATTACCACCGGGCAACATGCGGAACCTTCCTTACAAACACCCTTCTACCATCCATTATAATAGGAAGTGGAGGTGACAATTCATGACCCACGAAACTAAATTGCCCGGCGCCGAGCACGACATCGTGGACATACCCAAGTGGATCCGCGTTTATCTGGGCGGCGAGCTCGTGGCCAGCAGCCGGCGCGTGAAGCTGAAGCGCGGCTGGCCCATGAGCTACTTCTTCCCCCTGGAAGACGTGAGCGACAACGTACTCGTGCCCGAGAATGAGAACGGCACGCTGTGGACGGTGAAAGCGGGCGACGCCGTGGCCCGGCGCGCGGCCTGGGCCGACGACGACCCCCGGCTGGCCGATTACGTGGCCTTCAAGTGGCATGAAATGGACGCCTGGTTCGAGGAAGATGAAGAGGTGCGCGTGCATCCCCGCGACCCCTACACGCGCATCGACGTCCTGCCCAGCTCGCGCCGCGTGCGCGTGGAAATCGCCGGGGAGACCGTGGCCGACACGCGGCGGCCCGTGCTGCTCTTCGAAACCGGCCTGCCCATCCGCTACTACATCCCCAAAATGGACGTGCGCAGGGACCTGTTGGTACCCAGCGACAAACAGACCGGCTGCCCCTACAAAGGGTACGCCTCCTACTACTCCGTGCGCGTGGGCGACACACTGGCCGAAGACATCGTGTGGTACTACCCCTTCCCCGAGCCGGAAGTGGCCCGCATTCAGGGCCTGCTGGCTTTCTATCAGGAACGGGCAGACGGCTTTTACGTGGATGAGTGAGCCGCCACGCGGCTTTGCCGCGGCCGAATTCGAAAGGCGACTGGAGCGCGCCCAGCGGCTGATGCACGAGCAGGAGCTCAGCGCCCTGCTGCTGACCACCGAGCCCGAAGTGCGCTACTTCAGCGGCTACCTCACCCAGTTCTGGCAAAGCCCCACCCGGCCCTGGTTCCTGGTCGTTCCCGCCCAGGGTAAGCCCATCGCCGTCATCCCCCAGATTGGCGCGGAGACCATGGCCCAGACCTGGATCGACGACATTCGCACCTGGCCCGCGCCGGCTCCCGAGGACGACGGCGTCTCCCTGCTGGCGCGCACCTTGCTGGAGGCAGCGGGCGCCACCGGCCGCGTGGGCCTGCCCATGGGGCCCGAGACGCACCTGCGCATGCCGCTGGCCGACTTCGACGCCATCCGCGCCCGCCGCCGCGGCGAGTTCGTGGACGCCACCGGCCTCATTCGCGACCTGCGGCTGGTGAAGTCCGAAGCCGAAGTCGAGAAAATCGCGCACATCTGCACCATCGTCTCCCGCGCCTTCGCCGCACTGCCCGGCCTCATCGCCGCCGGCGATACGGAAGAAGCGGTGTTTCGCGCCTTCAAAATCGAGGTTCTGCTACAGGGCGCGGACGACGTGCCTTACCTGGTGGGCGGCGCGGGGCCCGCTGGCTACGCCGGCATCATTTCGCCCCCCTCCGCCCGCCCCCTGCAAGAGGGGGACGTGCTGATGCTGGACACCGGCTCTCTCTTCGACGGCTACTTCTGCGACTTCGACCGCAACTTCATCGTCGGGGACAAAACGGCCGGGGGCTCCTCCGCCAGCGCCCGCCGCGCCCACGAGACGCTCTACCGCGCCACCGAAGCCGGCCTGCGCGCCGCCCGTCCCGGCGCCACCTGCGCCGACCTGTTCCACGCCATGTGGCGCGAGCTGAGCGACGGCGGCGCCGGCAAGGACAGCGCCGCGACCAGCGTGGGCCGCATGGGCCACGGCCTGGGCATGCAGCTCACCGAATGGCCCTCGCTGACGCCCGGAGACCACACCGTTCTGCGGCCGGGCATGGTGCTCACCCTGGAACCGGGCATGACCGTGACCCCCGGCCGCATGATGGTGCACGAGGAGAACATCGTCATCCACGAAGACGGCCCCCGCCTGCTGACCCGGCGCGCCCCGCGGGAGCTGCCGGTTGTGTGATGGCCCTCTTTGCCCCGGCGGTTATGCGGAGACTCTTCGCTCCGCTCAGAGTGACACTTGCGGCATGAGAGGGATGTCGCGAGCGTTGTCATCGTGAGCGCGCCGCCTGGCCAGGACGAAGATATCGCCCCCTCTCCGTGGCCCTCCCTTGCCCGTCTCCGGGCC
>JBMCFH010000316.1:0-3790 GCA_048620455.1 Chloroflexota bacterium
TACTCCTCTCAGATTGTGCGCAAAGCGACGTCTTTCAGATAAAATAGGGCCAATGAAACGATACCTCTTTTCCGCACTGCTGCTATTTGCCCTGGCGCCCCTGCTGCTGAGCAGTGGCTGCCAGCGTCCCGAACCGCAGGTTACGGTCGGCGCTACCGTCGTGCCCCTGAGAGCTCCCCCCACCCCGTTTGTGACGCCATTCTTAGCAGACGCCATGGGTGGGGCGGTCGGCGCGCCGCCTCCTACGCCCGAAATTCAGGCTCCGCCGGCCGCAGAGTTGCCCGCTTACCAGGGAACGCCAACGCCAGATCCACCGCACAGTGCAGGCGATTCCATGCAGAACGTGCTTAGCCACACAGTCGCAGCCGGTGAGACCCTGGCCAACATCGCCCAGCGTTACGGCAGCACCGTGGAAGAGCTGATGAACATTAATGACCTGGCCAGCGGCGATCTCCTCTACGCCGGTCAGGAGCTTGTGGTGCCCGGCGGCGCCACCGTCGTGGGCCCTGCCTTCAAGATTATCCCTGACAGCGAGCTTGTCTACGGGCCGGCGGCCCGCGACTTCAACGTGCGCTCCTTCGTCGAAACCCACGACGGCTATCTACTGCAGCACCACGAAGAAGTGGAAGGCCAGGTATTGGCCGGGCCGGAGATTGTGCGCCTGGTGGCCGATCGTTTCAGCATCAACCCGCGCCTGCTGCTCGCCGCCCTGGAATACCGTTCCGGCTGGTTGACGCAGGCCGAGCCCGGCGAACGAGAATACCCCATGGGGAAGCGCGATCCGCGCTACAGCGGCTTGCATAAACAATTACGTTGGGCCGCCGATCAGCTCAACTGGGGGTATTATGGACGCGCCGAAGGTGGTGTGCGCAACGTGGTCGTCGGTGGTGAAACGCGAGTGTCCTTCGCCCCGGAAGTAAACGACGGAACCACCGGCGTGCAATACTGGCTTGCCGCGCATGACGGCGCTACATATGAAAGCTGGCTCCAGGAAGCAAGTCCTTCAGGATTCTTCGCCACGTACAGCGAGCTCTTCGGCAACCCCTTCGCCCACACGGTCGATCCGCTATGGCCCGCAGACCTGCAACAACCGGAACTGGCGCTGCCCTGGGCCAGTGGCGAAACCTGGTACTTCACCGGCGGGCCGCATGGCGGCTGGGGCTCAGGTTCTGGCTGGGCCGCGCTAGACTTCGTACCGCACCACGAGCAGCTGGGCTGCTACCCATCGGACGCCTGGGTGCTGGCAATGGCGCCTGGCGTCGTCACCCGCAGCGACTTCGGCGCCGTCGTCGTAGACATGGACGGCGACGGATACGCGGGCACAGGATGGGCCATTACCTACATGCACCTGGAAAGTCGCGACCGCATCGCGGTTGGGGCCACGGTGGAACGGGGCGATCGCCTGGGCCATCCCTCCTGTGAAGGCGGCTTCTCCAACGGCACTCACGTGCACATCGCGCGCACCTACAACGGTCGCTGGGTTTCGGCGGACGGAAGCATTCCCTTTACGATGGGCGGCTGGCAGTCGCAAGGACTGGGCCGTGAATATGACGGGCGCCTGGTACGCGGCGATACAGTCAAGGAAGCCTGTGAGTGTCGCGGCGAGGGCAACGCCATAACGGCCGACTAAGCGCGCCCGGCGCTGCCCCTACACCGCGAATCCAACTTCCGCTTACACCTCGAACGGCACCTCTACCACATGCGAATTGATCGCCTCGAATAGCTCGTTGCGCACCGCCTTGACTCGTTCCACGACCTGGCCCAGCGGTACCAGTTCGTTCTCCTTTTCGTGGCGCAGTTTGAGTTCTACGCCGCCCTTATCCAGCGCTCGTTTGCCCACGGTCAGGCGAATCGGCGCGCCGATCAGGTCAGCATCGTTAAACTTGACGCCCGGGCTTTCATCGCGGTCATCGTAGAGAACTTCCAGGTCCGCCGCCTTTAACTTCTCGTACAACTCCTCGGCAGTTTGTTCACCGCCGCGCAGAGACACCAGTTGAACTTCGTACGGAGCCACGCTAATGGGCCAGATCAGACCATAATCATCATTGTGTTCCTCGGCAATGCAGGCCATCAGCCGGCCTACGCCGATGCCGTACGACCCCATGACCACAGGCCGCTGCTCGCCGTCCTCGTCGACAAAGGTGGCGCCCATCGCTGCGCTGTATCGTGTGCCTAACTTAAAGATATTGCCGACTTCGACCCCGCGCGACATCTCCATCGCCTCGCCGCAGCGGGGACAGGCATCCCCTTCCTGCGCCGCAGCAAGGTCAGCCACAATGTCGGCCTCGTAATCACGCCCATAGTTCACGTTGCGCAGGTGGTATCCTTCTTCATTGGCGCCCGCCACGAGATTGGGCGCTTTCACAACGGCGTCGTCAACCACCACCAGCACACCGTTCAGGCCGATTGGAGAGGCGTAGCCCGGAACGGCGCCCGCAGCTTTAATCTCTGCGTCTTGCGCCGGACGCAGCGCCTTGGCCCGCACGGCGTTGGTCAGCTTCGTCTCGCTCAGGTCCATGTCTCCGCGCACCACGGCGAACACCAGGCGCTCCACATCTTCCTGCTCCTCGCTCACCGTAGCCATCATGAATACAGCCTTCGCCGTGCGCGATCTGTCAATTTCCAGGAGATTGGCCAATCCTTCAATCGTCTTTGTATCCGGCGTCGCTACCTTCTCCAAAGGCTGCGGTTCCTCGGCTTCTACCGCCGGCTTCTGGAATGTGGCAATCTGGCGGTTGGCCCGGTAGCCGCAGGCGTCACACAGCAACAGCGAATCTTCGCCAATCGGCGACAGATACATATACTCGTGCGCCATCTTACCGCCCATCATGCCCACGTCCGACTCCACTGCAATGGTGGGCAGCGCGCAGCGATTGAAGATGTTGAAGTAGGCCTGGTAATGGGCCTGGTACTGCTCGTCCAGTCCTGCATCGTCGCGATCCAGGCTGTAGCTGTCTTTCATCACGAATTCGCGCGTGCGAATCAGACCGGCGCGTGGGCGCGGGTCATCACGCCACTTGGTCTGGATGTGATACACGAGCGCGGGCAGCTGACGATAGGACTGGATTTCGCGGCGCAAGAGATCGGTCACCACCTCTTCGTGCGTCATAGCCAGCACCATATCCCGCTCATTTTTGTCTTTAAAACGGCCCATCTCCGAACCGATTTCATACCAGCGATTGGTCTCCTGCCACAATGAAGCCGGGTGCACCACGGGCATTTCCAGCTCTTGCCCGCCAATAGCGTTAATCTCTTCGCGTAAGATCTCCTCGATCTTATGCGCCGTGCGCTGCCCGAGCGGCAGATAGCTGAAAATGCCGGCAGCCAGCGGACGGAGAAAGCCGGCGCGCATCAACAGCTCGTGGCTGCGTACCTCGGCGTCGGCCGGTGACTCGCGCAGCGTATGGCTGAATAAATGACTCATCCGCATCGTACGTATCCTCCTGGATCGCTTCTTATTCTCTGTAGAATCTCCTGCAAACAAAAACGCCCCAATCTCTGGGGCGCCCGGTATACCAATAGCTGAGGTAGACTCACCTCGCTTGCGTTTGCCGCCGCTCAATCAATGAACCGCCATGAATCGCGCGGCAAGAACAACTAGGTACAACTCCAGACAACCCCGTTGCGCAGGCAACGAGGGCTGCTAGGGGCGGGATAGTAGCTGATCGTAAACGCAAGCGACCGTTTCATAGTACCGTTAACGGTACCTGAGCCATTCTGAATTGTCAAGGTTTTCTCGGTGAAACGCTCTTCCAAATGACGGCGAGCAAGACCAGTTGAAGACGGATCG
>JBMCFH010000317.1:0-3770 GCA_048620455.1 Chloroflexota bacterium
GGCTACTGACGTGTCAGCAGACGTAGCTACTGACATTAGCTTTTCTTGTGTGGCTTCCTCGTGTGTGAACTCGCCGCTGATACGGCCTTCACGCATCACCAGAATGCGGTCGCTCATGCCCAGGATTTCTGGCAACTCTGAGGAGATCATCAGGATGCCGACGCCTTGCCTGGATAGCTCGCGCATCAGGCGGTGCACCGCAGCTTTGGTTCCAACGTCGATGCCTCGCGTGGGCTCGTCCAGGATCAGAATGCGCGGGTCAGTTTCCAGCCATTTGGTCAGGACGACCTTTTGCTGGTTACCGCCCGATAACTCCCGGGCCTCTTGTTGGATGCCGGCGCTCTTCACTTCTAGCCGCTGCGCGGCCCTGGCTGCCGCGTCCTTCTCTTCACGGCGGTGCAGCCAGCCGGCAGTGGCGAAGCGGGAGAGGATTGGCAGGCTGATATTGGCGGCGATGCTCATGGGTAACACCAGTCCGTGATACTGGCGATCCTCGGGCACCAGACCCAGGCCCAGTTCCATAGCCTCCTGCGGCTCGCCGATCGTGACCGTGCGGCCTTCGATCTTTATCGCGCCGCTGTCGGCCGGGGACACGCCGAAAAGGGCGCGCGCCACGTCGGTGCGCCCGGCGCCCACCAGCCCGGCGAGTCCCAGTATTTCGCCGGCGTGCAGGCGGAAGCTGATATCCTCAAATCTACCGGTTTTGGACAGATTACTCACTTCGAGCAAAACGTCGCCGGCCTCGGCGTCCGTGCCGGGGAACATCTCGTCCAACTGCCGCCCGACCATCATTTGAATCAGCTCTTCGCTCGTGACGTCGGCCATGTCGCGTGTGCCGACGTAGTGACCGTCGCGGAGCACGGAGACGCGGTCGGCGATGGCGAATAGCTCTTCCAGACGGTGTGAAATAAAAATGATGGCTGTGCCTGCATCCCGCAACTGGCGCACGATGCGGAACAGCTCCTCGACTTCGCTCATCGTCAGCGAAGAGGTCGGCTCGTCCATGATCAGCAGGTCGGCGTCGAGAGAGAGGGCGCGGGCGATCTCTACCGTCTGCTGCTGGGCCACGCTGAGATTGCGGGCTCTGGTGCGCGGGTTGAGACGCACGCCGAGCTGTTGCAACAGGCGTTGCGCTTCGCCGTAGACGGCGCCCCAGTCAACGCGCCCGCGGCGTGTGGGCTGGCGGCCCACCAGTATATTCTCGGCGATATCAAGATCGGGAAACAGGCTGGGTTCCTGGTAAATGGCTGCCACGCCCTGTTGCTGCGCCTCGCGCGGCCCGCTGAAGGTAACGGGCTCACCGTGAAGGAAAATCTGTCCCCTGTTCGGCTGGTGTACGCCGGTCATTATTTTGATCAGCGTGGACTTTCCGGCCCCATTCTCTCCCAGTAAGGCGTGCACCTCTCCCGCATGCACTTCGATCTGTGCGTCTGTCAGCGCGTGAACGCCGCCAAACGTTTTGTGGATGTGCTCCATGCGAATGACGGGAGTGGTACTGGTCATTCCCTCCACCTGGATTTGTGAGAGAAAACGTGTCTGAGGAGATATGTTTTGTCGAGATTTTGCGATAATTTTTGCGTATTGACGAAAGCGTAGCAGAGATGTTAAAGTCTGTCAAGAAGGCATGGAATACCCTCCGGGAGGCTGGGATGAGGTCGCGCTTCAAGTCGCGGCGAGCCTCCCGGGCGTTTGCTACGGGAGGATAGACAGATACCCATGACGACCAGGTTTGAGCGACGACAGACTATCTTGCGCCTCCTACGCGAGCAGCCGGGCATCAAAGTCACGCATCTGGCGGAGTTGTTGGATGTGTCTACAGGCACCATCCGCAATGATCTGAACGCCCTGGAGGCGCAGCAACAGGTCAAGCGGGTCTACGGTGGAGCCGTGCTGGTAGAGCCGGTGCTCGACGAATATCCCTGGGTTGGCGGGCAACTGTTGGGACGCCAGGACGTGGAGAATGCCGACGCCAAGCAGCGCATCGGACGGTGGGCGGCGGAGATGGTGGAAGAAGGGGATGCTATCTTCATGGATGCCAGCACGACGGTCCAGCATATGATCCCGCACCTGAGCCAGTTCCGGCGGCTGACGATTGTGACCAACGGGCTGGACACCGCGGGCCTGCTCAGCCAGCATTCGGCGCACAGCGTGATCCTCGTCGGCGGTCTGGTGGGGACCGGTGGACACGCCATCACGCGCGAGATGGGGCTGGAGATCCTGGAGAATCTTCACATGCGCACGGCGTTTATCTCCGGCGTGGGGTTTTCGGCGCGCGCAGGGCTGACCGAGCGCAACATTGACGAGGCGCGTCTGAAGCGGGCCATACTGTCCAGGGTGCGCCAGATTGTGGCCCTCGTTGATTCTTCCAAACTGGATAAGGAGGGCCTGGCGCCGGTGCTCGGCGCGGAACGGCTGGGCCGACTGTACACGGACAGTGACGTGTCGGAGGAAAGTCTGTCCTGGTTGCGCGAGATGAAGGTGAACCTGGTGGTGTGCGGTCAGAATACGGTCCGCTCATACCTGGTGCACGATCAGGAAGCCAAATATGTGATCGGCTTTGCCAACCAGAGCGAGCAACTGCCCTTTGCCGTGGACGTGCGCCGTGGGCTGGAGCGGGCGGTCAAGGACGTGAACAACGTAGACCTCATCGTCGCCGATAACGCCCTCAGCGCGGAGCGCGCGCTGCACATTGCCGACCAGCTGATCCGGCGCGAGGTGGATCTGGCTATCGAATACCAGATCGACTTCAAGACCGGCAGCCTGATTATGGACAAGTTCAAGCAAGCTGACATTCCTGTCATCGCCGTGGATATTCCTATGGTGGGCGCCACCTACTTTGGCGTGGACAATTACCGTGCAGGGCACATGGCGGGTGTGGGCCTGGGCGAATGGCTCCAGGAACAGTGGCAGGGCCGGTTCGATCTGCTGCTTGTTCTGGAGGAATCGAGAGCCGGTTCGCTGCCGGAAGCCCGCATCCAGGGCCAGCTGGACGGGTTGGAGGAAGTTGTGGGACCTGTGCGCGAGGAGAAGAAGATCTGTCTGGAGAGCGCCAACACTAGTTCCGTCAGCGAGGCGCAGATCGCGAAAACGCTGGAGGCGCACCCGGATAGCACCAGGGTGGCTATTATCTGCTTCAACGACGACGCGGCGATTGGGGCGTTGCGCGCCGCGCGCCGCCTGGGTCGCGAGGAAGATGTTGTGATCGTGGGCCAGGGGGCCGACCGCATGGTGCGCGACGAGCTGCGCAAACCGGGCTCGCGCATCATTGGCTCCACGGCGTACCGTCCGGAGCAGTACGGGGAGAAGTTGCTGCAGCTGGCGCTGAAAGTCTTGAATGGGGAGTCGGTGCCGCCGGCTGTATACATGAACCACGTTTTCATTACCGCCGAGAACGTCGATGACTGTTATCCTGTCTCTGCCCAGAGTTAAGACAGGTAATCTGTACTAGAGCGCTTGTGTACTGCCCTCACTCCTTTATAATGAATGCGGATAAGGGCGCTTGCAGGCTCTCTTGTCCGCGATCAGCCCCAGAGGGGTACAGCCTCTGGGGCTTTTTGTCTCTTGCCATAGGAAAATATTGAGCGCCCGGTAGCTCATCGGGCGCCGTGCGGTCTGCCAGAGGAAGGGTGAGGCGAGGCGTCGCCAGCCGGGGAGGGCGCCGTTGGCGTTGGCGCACTCTGGGTCGCGGTGGGCGCTACAGTCGGCGAAGGCGGCGCCGAGGTAGGAGTGGGTGGCGGCGGCGGTGGCGGCTCTGATGTGGCGGTTGGCGG
>JBMCFH010000318.1:0-3764 GCA_048620455.1 Chloroflexota bacterium
TTCCAGCGCGCCCATGCCTTACTCGCGGCGAAGCTGGTGACCTACTGGCGTCCCGATGAGCGTCCCCTGCGCTGGACGGAAACGCTGAACGCCATTGCCCAACACGACAACGGCTGGCAGGAGTGGGAAGCGGGAGAGCGCCTGACGGAGGCCGGCACGCCGCGCAATTTCATGCAGTTGCCGCTGCCCGAGGTGGTGATACAGGCCGACCGCGTCGTAGCCCGCGCCTGGCACCAGAGCCTGTGGGTGGGCCTGCTGGTGTCGCGGCACATCTCGCACCTGCACGAGCGGCGGCGCGGGGAGTTGGCAGAACTGGACCGCGTGCTGGACGAACAGATCGCATTACGCGATAAGTGGCGGACCATGCTGCAGGTCTCGAAAGAGGACGTAGACAGCGCCTACAGCCTGCTGCGTTGGGGCGATACCTTCTCTCTGATTCTTTGCCTGCAGCAGCTGCCCTTTGACCAGCGCTCTCTGGAAATAGGCCATGGGCCGGATGGGCAACGGTACGACCTTTACCGCAGTGAAGACGGCGCTGTGGTGGTCGAACCGTGGCCCTATGATCGGGAATCGTTCAAAGTCGCCGTGGATTGCCACTATCTGGAGCAGGCCACCTTTGCCCGCGACGAGGAGCTGGCGCGCGCGCTGCGCGAGGCGGAGGTCAGACCGCGGGTGTGGGAGTTGCGGCGAGGCTGATCGCACTGCTCCACGCGAAATCCTCCCGGAGGTTCGGTGGGTGATTTCGGGGCGGGACGGGTCTGCGCAACCTCCGGGAGGATGGGCTACTTCTGCGCCACGTACACGATCCATTCTTCGGCGTCATACAACTCCAGCCCGTCCCAGGCGGGATAGACGGCGACGTCTGAGAACCCGGCCTGGCGCAGCATGTGCACCATCTCTTCGCTGCCGTACGTCTGGTCGCAGAGCAGGATTTCGTCAAGCTGCCCCGTCTCCAGGTGCACCGTGTAGTACCGCTCGCAGGACAGTTTCTGCTCCTCGTACCAGAATCGCTCGCCCAGGCTGAGAAACGGCGCGTCGCCCCACAGCCCGCCGTCGTCCGTGAACCACCACCGGCTCTCCTCTTTGTCCACCTTTTCCCGATCCAGCAGTTCCAGGCACAGCCGCCCGCCCGTCTGCAGCGCGGCGGCGATGCGTTGCAGCAGGCGCGCCGCCTGCCGGCGGGGAAAGACCGCCAGCTGCCCATAGAGCAGAAGTGCCGCGTCATAGGCTGCCTCCCCAAAGTCGAAGGTGCGCACGTCGGCCTCGACGAAGCGGCAGCGCTCGCTCACGCCCTGTTCCCGGGCCAGCGCGCGGGCGTGGGCGATGGATGCCGGGCCGAAATCAACGCCGGTGACGCGCAGGCCCTGTTCCGCCAGCGGCACGGCGTAAAGGCCCGGCCCGCAGGTGACGTCCAATAACCGTTCTGCGTTCCCCAGGTTCAGTTTCTCTCCCAGCCACTGCAGTTGCAGCGCCCGCTCGCGCGCAACGCGGGAGGCCGCGCCGTGGCTCTCGTCCAGGTGCTCGCGCAACATCCGTGCCGAGAAGGCCGGATCGTCCCAGGGCAGGTTGCCGCCGCCTTGCCACGGCTGCGGGCGCTCAGACCGCTGATAAATGCGCCAGAGCGCTTCTTGCAGGGGGTGGTTCGTCATGTCCTTGTCTCGCTGTCCTTCTTCACCTGTTGTCATCATGAGTCTATTCTATCGGAGGGAGAGTAGAGATGCTTCGTTTCACTCAGCATGACACGAGCAAGCAGCGAGCGACGCCCACAAGTGTCACGCTGAGCGGGCACCCTGCCCAGGGCGAAGGGTCCGCGGCGCTTCCCTCACAGGACAATTAGAAACTCTGTTCCTCCTCTCCAGGCCTGATATAATCGCCCTCTGAACTATGCCGCTTTTACCTGCTGAACGCCTGAATAAACGGTATCAAATCGTGAGCCTCCTGGGCCAGGGCCAGTATGGGGCCGTCTATCGCGCCTGGGACGTGCGCGACGAAGTACACGTGGCCCTCAAGGAGTACCTGGACGCCAGCGTGGAAACGCAGAAACGCTTTCGCGAAGAAGCGCGGCGGCTCGGCGATTTGAGCCATCCCCAATTACCCACGGTACGCGATCACTTCGCCGTCTCCGGTGTGGGCCAGTATCTGGTCAGCGACTACGTCGACGGCGTTGATCTGCGCGATCTGGTGGAACAGTACGGGCCCTTGCCCTCGCCGTTAATCATCGACTGGCTGCAGGCGATTTGCGAGCCGCTGGCCTACCTGCACGACAAAGGCATGGCTCACCTGGACGTGAAGCCGGCGAACATTCGTGTCACGCCGGCGGGCGACGTGTTCCTGGTCGATAGCGGCCTGCAGGGGCTGGGCATAGCCCCGGGCACGCGCGGCTACGCCTCACCCGAACAGCAGAAGCAGAGCGACGACGTGGGGCCGCAAAGCGACATTTATAGCCTGGGCGCCACGCTCTACACGTTGCTCACGGAGAAGACGCCCCCCGGCGCGCTGCAAAGGGAGAGCGGCCTGGAGATAATGCCGTCGGCCCGTGAAGTGAACGGCGACGTGGAGCCTTACCTGTCCATCGTCGCCAGCCGCGCCATGTCCCTGCGCCCCGACGCGCGCTATGAGACGGTGGCCGATTTTGGCCGGGCGCTGGAGCGCCCCGCGGGCCGGCGGGCGACCCAGGCCGAGACCGCGCACCGCACAGAGGCTGCGCCGGCGACCCCGATGCCGCGCCACATTCCCGGGTCGCGCCGCAAGCAAATCGAGCAGCGCACCATCTGGGGCCTGCTGGGGTTGCTGGTGTTGATCATAGCCACCGGCGTCGGCGTCAGCCTGTTCAGCGCCAGCCCTTTGCTGGGCGGTAATGAGGAGGCGGCGACGGCGACGACCGAATCGCAGGTCATCGCCGCCCTGACCGCGGTGGCGCCCACCCAGACGCCGACGCCGGACCCCACGGCGATGCCCACGGCGACGCCGGAACCGTTTACGACCAAAACCGGCTCGCGCATGATCTTCATGCCCGGCGGCCTTTTCCGGCTGGGCAATGAGGAGGGCGAGTCGGACGAACAGCCGTCGCGCATGGTACGCATCGATCCCTATTACATCGACGAGACAGAGGTGACCAACGGCGCTTATGCGGAATGCGTGGCTGCCGGCGATTGCGAGCCGCCCGCCTACACCCGCGCCTCCTTCTACCCCGACTATTACGGTAATCCGGAGTACGATGATTATCCCGTCATCTACGTCAGCTGGGAAAAAGCGAGCCAGTTCTGCGAGTGGCGCGAGGCGCGGCTGCCCTCAGAGGCGGAGTGGGAGCGGGCCGCCGGATACGACCCGGAGCAGGGGGTAAAGTACACGTATCCCTGGGGCGACGATTTTAACGGAGAGTTGCTCAATTACTGCGACGACAACTGCTACAAGCAGGAAAAGGATTCGGGCTATGATGACCAGTACGGGGATACGGCCCCCGTTGGCAGCTATCCCGAAGGCCGCTCGCCCACAGGCGTCTATGACATGCTGGGCAACGTGATGGAGTGGACCAACGACTGGTACGACCGCAACTACTACACCTCGGCCCCTGAAGTAAACCCCTTAGGCCCTATGGAAGGGTTTTCCAAATCGGTGCGCGGCGGCTCCTGGCTCTCCACCCGCGAAGAGCTGAGCGTCACGCGCCGCACCTTCTACCAGCCCAACGACCACCGCCCCAACCTTGGCTTCCGCTGCGCCATGTCCGCCGACTAGCAGATCCTTCACTTCGTTCAGGATGACAC
>JBMCFH010000319.1:0-3754 GCA_048620455.1 Chloroflexota bacterium
TCGCGCGCGATGGCCTGCGCCGTCGCTTCGTTGTCGCCCGTCATCATCACCACGGTCAGGCCCAACTGGTGCATGCGCGCCACCGCTTCCACGGACCCATCCTTGATCACGTCTGCTACGGCAATCACCGCGGCTGCTTCGCCGTCCAGGGCCAGCCACATGGCCGTCTTGGCCTCGTTCTGCAGTGCATCGGCTTTCGCTTCCAGGCCGTTAAGGCGCACGTTCTCGCGCTCCATCAGGCGCAGGTTGCCCAGCAGCACGTCGTGCCCATCCACCGTGGCCCGGATGCCGTGCCCGGCGATGCCTTCGAAGTTGTCCGGCTCGCTCAATGCCAGCCCCTGCTCCTCTGCCGCGCGCACGATCGCTTCGCCCAACGGATGCTCGGACCCACGCTCCGCGCTGGCGGCGAGGGAGAGGAGGTAATCGGAGATTGGAGATTGGTTGACTGGAGATTGGTTGATTGGAGTTTGAGATGTTCCGGCGCCCACCATTTCCGGTGTGCGATCTCCAATCTCTAATCTCCGATCTCTAATCTCTTTGGCCACCACAACGTCCGTCACCGCCGGCTGTCCCTTGGTAATCGTCCCCGTCTTGTCCAGCACCACCGCCGTCAGCCTGTGCGCCTGTTCCAGGGCGGCGCTATTTTTGAAGAGAATACCTTTTTCCGCTCCCTTGCCCACGCCGACCATGATGCTGGTTGGCGTTGCCAGCCCCATGGCGCAGGGGCAGGCGATGACCAGGACGGCGATGAGCCGCAGCAGGGCGGGAACGAAGCCGGCGCCTGCCAGCAGCCAGATGGCGAACGTGACCAGGGCGATGGCAATTACGCCTGGCACAAAGTAGGCCGCCACGCGGTCTACCATGCGCTGGATGGGCGCTTTGCTGCCCTGCGCCTGTTCCACCAGTTTGATGATTTGCGCCAGCGCCGTCTCGCGACCCACTTTGGTGGCCTCGAATCTAAGCAGGCCCTGGCGGTTGATGGTGGCGCCGATGACCTCGTCGCCTATGCTCTTCTCCACCGGCAGGCTCTCACCCGTGATCATGCTCTCATCCACCGCGCTGTGCCCGCTGCTGACCACGCCGTCGACAGGAATCTTCTCGCCGGGGCGCACGATAACAGTGTCGCCGGCGACCACTTCCTCGATAGGCACGTCCAGCTCTTGCCCGTCACGCACCACGCGCGCGGTCTTCGCCTGCAGGCCCATCAGCTTCTTGATCGCCTCGCTCGTCTGGCCTTTGGCCCGCGCTTCCAGCAGCTTGCCCAGCACGATGAGCACGATGATCATCGCCGCCGTCTCAAAGTAGACGTGCTCGCCCAGCGCGGTGCTGTCCAGGAACGTGCGCCAGATGAGCACCGCCACGCTGTAAACGTAGGCCACGGACGTGCCCATGGCGACCAGCACATCCATGTTCGCCGCGCCGTTGCGCAGGCTCTTATAAGCGCCGACGTAATAATCCCAGCCCACGTAGAATTGCACCGGCGTCGCCAGCGCCAGCATCAGCCAGCTGACCCAGTTGGCGTGGGCCCACATGCCCAGCAGGCCCAGATCGCGGCCCATGCTCAGCACGAACAGCGGCAGGGTGAAAAGACCGCCCACGATCAGGCGTCGCCACTGGTGCCGGATTTCGGCCTGGCGTGCCTGCGCTTCGGCGTCCTCCAACGTTTCGTCGTCCGCCGCTTCCACCACGTCATAGCCCGCCCGGCGCACGGCGGCGACCAGATCGGCGCGCGTGACGGCGCCGGCGGCTACCTTGACCATTGCCTTCTCACTGGCGAAGTTGACGTTGGCCTCCAAGACGCCCTCTACTTTGTTCAGCGCGCGTTCCACGTTTGCCACGCAGTTGGCGCAGGTCATGCCCGTGATCGCCAGATCCACCGTCGCGGTGGGCACGTCGTACCCTGCGCGCTGGATGCGCTCGATCACCGCCTGCGGATTTTTCAATGCAGCCGGATCATAAGTAAAGGTGACCTTCTCACTGGCAAAGTTGACGACGGCGTCGGAGACGCCCTCTACCTTCTTCGTGTTACGCTCCACCGACGCCACGCAGTTGGCGCAGGTCATGCCGGTGACGGGCAACGTTAATTGTTTTTTCTCAGACATAGGGTGTCGTGGTACCTAACTGATTTGAATTGTGTCCGCCGGCGGATAATTGATCTCCCGCAATACGGATTCGATCTGCTCCCAACTTGCCGGCGCTTCCCACTCTACGGTCACGCGCTTGCTCTGCTCGTCGGCGCTGACGTTCTTCACGCCGGCGATGTCGCCGACTTCCATTTCTACGGTGTGCACGCAGTGTCCACAGCTGATGTTGGGAACAACAAAGGTCTTGCTAGACATGCATTATCTCCTGAAGGTTTAGTTAGTGTTGGTTGAAATGGTCAGATCTCTGGTCTCGTCCCAGAGTTACTTTTTGGCCGTCATGGCGAAGACGCTGGTGACTTCTTTCAGCACCTGCTCCCGCTCATCCGGATCTTCGCCGCGAATGGCCGTGGTCACGCAGGTGCGTAGATGGTTATCCAGAATCATCGTGTTGACTTTGTTCAGGGCGGCCTGCACGGCCTGCACCTGCTGGATAATGTCAATGCAGTATTTGTCTTCGTCCACCATGCGCTCGATCCCTTTCAGGTGACCGGCGGCGCTTGCCAGACGGCGTGTGATATCTTTACGAGCTACTTCATCCATACGCATCTACCCTCTTTCTCTAGTCCCCCTACCCCGGGGGTGGGGGGTTACGCGTATTCTATCGTGGTCGATGATTGCTGTCAACTCTACCGGCATGGGCCAATACTCGCGCCTCCCCCCTCTCACACCGGACTCATATCCCGAAGGTATCCTCTTATATAACCCGGATACATATGCCCCACAGGACCTCTGTGATATAAAGTGAACACGATCACGGCGGAGGAACCGATGAGATATTCACGCAAGGAGGTCCTGCCGGGCATCCTGGGTGTTTTGCTCTCTGCCCTTCTGTTCTTTGGGGGAGCTGCGCAAACAGCCACAGTCAGCCAGACTACCTCCATCAGTTGCCAGGATGGCTATGCTTTCTGGGCCCAGGCCACAGACAGCACCGAAGATTCGAACACGGTGTCCTGGTCGGGCAGCCAGACGGAGGTGCAGGGCAATTTTCGTTCCAACGGATCTATCCACGTCAGCGGCTCGGACAACCGGGTGACCGGGACCGTAGAATACGGCTCTACGTTCGAGGACGGCGGCGATAATAATGTGTTCGGCAACCTCGTTCAGGCAGCGCCGTCGCCGCTGCCCGTTACCTATCAACTCTCCGACTACCAACCCGACGGCCCCCTGGCCCAACAGGCGCAGGCGGAGGACCGCTACCATCTAATTAACGGCAAGCTGGAGATAGAGGACCAGGGCACGCGCCTGGACGGCCTCTACTACGTACGGGGCAAGGTGGAGATCAGCGCCAGCGACGTCTATGGGACGTTCACCATTGTAGCCGAAGGCAAAATTGAGATAAGCGGCTCTGATCAGGACTTTGAACCGTACGCCGACGGGCTACTTTTCTTCACAGAGGTAGCGGGAACGAACAACTTCACCATTAGCGGCAGCGGTAGCCAGATGAAGGGCATCATCTTCGCGCCGCAGGTGGGCCTGGAACTCTCCGGCTCTTCCAACACTTTTGAGGGCGTAATCTACGTAGGCAGGGGCAAGTTGAACGGCTCCTCGCTGGACATTCGCTTCGATGGCAGCTACTGTCCCGGAGGGACCGGCCCCACAAGCACGCCCAC
>JBMCFH010000320.1:0-3721 GCA_048620455.1 Chloroflexota bacterium
ATTGTGGAAATTGAAGCGGGAGTGAAATCGAACAACAAGGGTGACTATTCCACCTGCAGCTACTACTCAGACGACTACGCCGATTACCTCGGCTTCTATGAAGAGGCCGTAAAGGCAGGCGACACCGCCGAGGACGTTCTTGCTTTCTGCGTGAATAACTTTGAGAATCGCGATTACGAGTAACCGCTGACGAGCCGCTTTAGCTGGATTGTGGCTCGCCTCTCAATCGACCTCAGCCGCCTCTGGACAAACAGGCAACGCACCCTTTATAATGAAATTGTGCCCTCGGTTTAAGCAATCCCAGGATGCACAATCCAGTACAATTGTTTCTATCAGCGGGGCGTCGTTGGTAGTGCAATCCCCTTTCTGCTTACCGTCCGTGGCGCGGAACACAAATGAATACAGCCTGCATCTGACGCCATCTTCTGCTTGCGCGGCCGCCCAGCCCAAAAGTGACGCTCGATGCAGGGAGGAAGCGTCCAGATGTTGCATCCGATGCCCACAAAGACGTTCTCTCGCCTATTCTTCATATCAGTTGCGCTGGCTCTGGCTCTCCTGAGTGGGCCGGCGGTGGCCCCCGACGCCCTACACGCTGCCCCAGACGCGCTCCTCACCGTCGATCGCGAAGATGACGTGAGTGGTTTGCCCTGCACCAGCGCCGACGACGATTGCACGCTGCGCAGCGCCATCGAACAGGCCAACGGTGCAGGAATCGACACCATCACCTTCGACACTACCGAGGGCGATATGCACATCGACCTCAGCAGCCCCCTCCCCGCGCTCAGCGACGACGACACAAGCATTTACCCCCTCGACGACGAGCAGATAATCGAGATCGACGCCAATAGCGTGAGTGGTAACGTCTTTGAGATCACCGGTTCTGACATATGGCTGAACAACCTGCGCCTGTATGGTTCTGGCGAGGGATGGGCCAACATCTGGATCCACCTCGGCGCCCAGGGCGTCCGCATTTCCAATAACCTCATCGGCGATGACGACCCTGCCGCGGGCGGTTGCGGCCAGAGCTCTGATTCACATAGCGGCATCTTTATCTCCTCGTCCGGCTCCACGCCGTCCGGCGCCCGGGCCTGGATCAGCGGCAACACGATTGAATGTCACCAGGGTGACGTCGGTATGGGTATCGTCATCACCGGTTCTGGCGCAGATAACGTTTACATTGGCGAGAACCAGGCCGGTGAAGCCGGCAACGAACAGCAGAACGTCATCCGCGACAATGCTGGCGACGGCATCCTGATCGCAAGTAGCGCCCATAACAATCTCATCCTCAACAGCCATCTGGTCAACAACGCTGGTCACGGCATCCGTCTGTCAAACGGTAACCTGAACCAGATATTCGGAAATACGATTGCCGGGAACGGTAGCGGCGGTGTGCTGGTCGAAGACGGTTCATCGTCCAACCGCTTCGGCTGCCCGCTCGTCGATCCTGTTCCCGACACCGAACGGAATGTGATACGCGACAATGATGGCCCCGGCGTGCACCTTACCGGCGCTGACACCGAAACCAACTTCCTGTTCTGCAACTGGATTGGCGTGAGCGACGACGGCGCCAGCGCCGCCCCCAACGACTCGCACGGCGTCCTGATTGACGACGGCGCTCACCATAACAACGTGGGCGCAACCTTCGACACGGGTAACACCATCAGCGGCAACGGCGGCGACGGCGTGCGCATCTCAGCCGGGGACAACAACCTCGTCCTGGGCAATTACATCGGCGTCAACGACGGCGGCGGCGCTGCCATTCCTAACAGTATCAGCGGCGTGGCGATCGTCAGCGGCGCCAGCGACAACACGCTTGGCTCGGCCACAAGTGACAACGCCGGCAACGTGATTAGCGGCAATGCGCAAACCGGAATCCTTGTGGCCAGTCCGGGCGCCACGGGCAACAGCATCGACGGCAATCACATCGGCGTGGGCAGCGACGGCGTCACGGCGCTGCCCAACGGCACAGACGGCGTCGCCGTTTATGGCGCCACCGACACGGCCATTGGCCCCTCCGGGTCCGACACCGACCAGCTGATCCACCACAACGAGGGCGTGGGCGTTCGTCTGCACGACGCCGACGGCGCCCTGGTTGGCGAACGCAATACGGTGAAATACAATCAGAGCACTGGCGTGGCTGTTACCGGGAGTTCCAGCGGGGCAAACGTCAAAGTGCGGGAAGTGTACTCCAATGGCGGGCTGCCCATCGACCTGGGCAACGACGGGCACACGCCGAACGATCCGGACGACAGTGACAGCGGACCCAACACGCTGTTGAACTACCCGGTAATCACCGGCGGCAGCGGCGGCACAATTGAGGGCACAGCCTGCCTCTGCACCATTTACATCTACGAGGCGGTCGGCGCGCCCTCGCGGCCCAGCGGCGGCGGCATCCTGCTCGATACGGTGGCCACCGACGGCGACGGCAACTGGAGCTACACGCTGCCCGGCGACCTCACGCGGTTCGACGTGACCATGATGGCCCTCGACACCGCGCTCAACACCTCGGAGATGGCCCCCACGCCACGCATCCTACTGCCACTGCTCGTGGCGCCCTAAAACACCGGAAAGGGTAGAGCTCCAGCTCTAGCTCTTGCTCTAGCTCCAGCTCTACCCTCTCACCCGCACCACCGTCCCCATCTCCGACCACTCAAACAGCCACTGCGCCGCGGGGGTGGGCAGGTTCACGCAGCCGTGGCTCATCGGCGTGCCATAGTTGCCGTGCCAGTAGGTGCCGTGCAGGGCATATGCCTGGTAGAAAAACATCGTGTAGGGTACGTCCGGCAGGTAATAATCGTAACCGAGCGACTCGCCGTCCATGTCCTTCAACTCATAGCGGCGCTGCACGCGGAAAGTACCCTCCACGGTGGCATATTGTGGCAGCCCGCTGGAAACCAGGCTCTGGAACACTGGCTCGTCCCCTTCATAGGCCACCAGCACCTGCTCGTCCAGGTCCACGTCGATCCAACGCTCGCCCGGCCCCACGCCTTCCGGCAACGCCTCAGCCCGGGACACCGTCACCTGCGTGGTATAAATCGGCGGCCCCTCATGCGCCGGAATGTGCAATTCCTGGCCTACGCTGATGATGTTGGGATTCTCGATCTCGGGGTTGAGCTCCAATATGTCGTCCAGCGTCGTGCGGCACATCAGCGCGATCTCGCCCAGCGTCTGTCCCGGGCGCACGCGCAACGTCTCCTCGCAGGGCCCGCCTTCCACTACCGTCGGCGGTCGTTCCACGCGCAGCGGCGCACGCCGCGGCCTGTCCGGCGTGCGCGATTGGGCCCAGACCTGCTCCGCACCCTGCGCCGTCGCCAGCAAGGCCAACGCCAGCGCTGCTATCCACCATCGTAACCGTCCGGTTCTACGCATTGCATCTCACTCCGATACTGCCTGCCCGGGAACGCCAGAACGCGCCGTGGCGTTCCCCTGCCGTGTCACGTTCCTTTAAATCCTAACACAACTTGTATCAGAGTGAGATAAAAGGACCACATCGTTGGCCTTTAGCAGGGAAATCATATAAGAGACGAAAAGTGGACAACCAGGCGCCGGCCCTTGCTGCCACCCGCTGCATGCCCATCCACCGCCCCGGAAGTATAATGCGCATCGTCGGCCACTCTCACCGGCCGCAAAAGAACTGAACTACGTTTGCCAGTCCAACGTGGCAAATTGCGAGCAACGACAATGAGTGAATGGCATTTGAGCAAAGAATTCTCGTATGCGG
>JBMCFH010000321.1:0-3667 GCA_048620455.1 Chloroflexota bacterium
TGCTGGCGCAGCCGGCGCGCACGGGCAAGCTGGCTACGGTGCGCGAGGATGGCCGGCCGCACGTCGTGCCCATCTGGTACGACCTGGACGGGGAGGATCTGGTCTTCAGCACGTGGCACGAGTCGGTCAAGGCCGCCAACCTGCAGGCCAATCCGCAGGTGGCGCTGTGCGTGGACGAGGAAACGCCCCCGTTCTCCTACGTGCTCATCGAAGGCGAGGCCACAGTCGAGGAGAATCCGCCGGATATGATCTATTGGACGACGCGCATCGCAGGACGTTACATGGGCCAGGAGCTGGCCGAGTCGTATGGCGAGCGCAACGCCGTGCCCGGCGAGTGGCTGGTGCGCATCCGGCCCGGCAAAATCGTGTCCCAGAAGGACGTCGCGGCGTAAGCGTCATGGGTGAGATCCAGATTCGGCCGGTTGAGGAGGGCGACCGTGAGTGGATGGCGCAGTTCATCCGCCGCCGCTGGGGGTCCAACCGCATGGCGGCCCACGGCAACCTGTACTTCCCGCACACGCTGCCCGGCTTTGTGGCCCTGGAGGGCGAAGAGCCGGTGGGGCTGCTTACCTACCACGTGGACGGGGCGCAGTGCGAGGTGGTGACCATCGACAGTGAACGGGAAGGGCGCGGCGTGGGCGCGCGATTGATCCAGGCTGCGCGCCGCGCGGCGGAGGACGCCGGCTGCAGGCGGCTGTGGCTGATCACGACCAACGACAACGTCGACGCCTTGCGCTTCTACCAGAAACTGGGCTTCCAGCTGGTCGCCGTGCACCCCAACGCGGTGGAGGAAGCGCGCCGGCTCAAGCCGGAAATACCGCTGGTGGGCAACGACGGTATCCCCATTCGTGACGAAATCGAGCTGGAGATGATTTTGCAGTGAGAGTCGCCCGTAGCCGCGGATTCTATTCCGCGCTCGCTATCAGGGTTCCCGCTGCGCCAGATAGTTTTTGAGGACGATGTCGCCGCGAGGCACCGTCTGCGTCAGCCACTCCAGCTTCAATTCCATGCGCTCTCCCTGGGAGAGGGACCAATCCACGTCCGAGCGATGTAGCTGCTGAACCAGCGTTTGCAGGGCCAGCGCCACCGTCACCGAAATGTTAAAACTTTGCGTGAAGCCGTACATCGGTAGGTGCACGAGGCTGTCCGCCAGGTCGTGCGCTTCCGCGCTCAGCCCCTCTTCCTCCGTGCCAAAGCAGAGGGCCAGCGGTTGTTCCAGCGACAGCGAGGCCAGAGGCATGCTGTCCTCCTGCAGCGTCATCGCAGCCACGTGGTAGCCACCGGCGCGCAAGGCCCGGAAGCCTTGCGCCGTGCCGCTGCGCTCTTTACCGTCCCGGTAACGATGTAAGGTCAGCCACTGGGGCGCGCCCAGGGCGATGTCGCGGTTGGGCCGGAACTTGTTTTCTCGCTCCACGATGTGCACATCCTGCACGCCAAAGATCTCACAGGTGCGAAGCACGGCGCTGGCGTTGTGCGGCTGGTATACGTCCTCCAGCATCACGGTGAGATGCCGCGTGCGCCAGCGCAACACCTCCTCGATGCGCCGTTGCCGGTGCCCGGTGACAAATTGGGCGAGGTAGTCGATTGCCTGTCGGGTAACGTCGTACTCCATGTGTCCTCTTGTCTCTGCGCGTCGCAGCGCCTATTTTACCATGTGGCGAAGGATCCTCCCGAAGGTGGCCTGGTCGGATCCTTCGGGAGGATTGTACATTAATGGTAAAATTGCCTCTTCATGAAAGCGACAGAGACGACGAAACGAGAATCGGGGCCTGCCTTGCGCCGGTGGGAGTGGCTGTTGTTACTTGCGGGCCTGCTGCTTTTTGTGGGTCAGGCGGCGCTCAGCTCGCCGCAGAAATCGGCGGCCTTTGACGAGGAGTATCACCTGGCGCGGGGCTATGCCTATTTGCGCACCGGCGACTTCCGACTGAGCCGCCCCCACCCGCCGCTCCTCAACCTTTTGAGCGCCGTGCCCCTGCTGGCGCGCGACGACGTGGTCCTGCCGCTGGACCATCCGGCCTGGGAGAGCAGCGATTTCTTCACCTTTGGCGACGTCTTCCTGTGGCAGGCCAACGACAACCCGCAGGAGCTGCTGGAGCTGGGCCGGCTGTCCATCATCACCCTGGGCGCGGCCCTGGCGCTGGCGTTGTTCTTCTGGGCGCGGCAGCTGGGCGGCGCGCCTGCTGCCTGGACCGCGCTGTTACTGGCGACCTTCGATCCTAACTTGCTGGCCAATTCACGGCTGGTGACCACCGATCTGGGTCTGACCCTGTTCTTCTTTGTCGCCGTCTGGCGCTTCTGGCGCTGGCTGGAGCAGCCCACAAGAAGCAACCTGATTTGGGCCGGTCTGGCAGCGGGCCTGACCATGACCAGTAAGTTTACGGGATTGATGGTCTGGCCCTCGTTCCTGGTCGTGCTGTTGTTGCATCCCGTTTCGGCCCGGTGGCGCTGGCGTGGAGTACCTGCGCTCGCCGGCATGGGCGCCGTCGCTTATCTGGCCCTGTGGGCCGTCTACCGCTTTGACGTCGGACCGCTGACTTTGCCCGGCCTGGACGTTTCCCTGCCTGTTCTGGCCCCGTACTACCCTTACACCCTTTTGGAAACGTTTATCGGCATCGAAGAGCAGCCCAAGACCGCCTATTTGCTGGGCCAGACCTCGCCCCGCGGTTGGTGGTACTACTTTCCGGTGGCCCTGGCGGTGAAAACGCCGCTACCGACTTTATTGCTGGCAGGCGGCGGGTTGGCAACCATGCTGGGGGTGCACCCAACGCTCAGGGAAGGGGTGCGCCGCCTCGCCGCCCTCTGGGCGCCCCCGGCGCTGTTCCTGGCGCTCTCTATGACCGCGCGCATCACCATTGGCTACCGCCACATTCTGCCCGTGGTCCCCTTCCTCATTCTGCTGGCGGCCTGCGGCGTGGGGCGCGGGTGGGCCCAGATACGGCAATCCACGCCGCTGCGCGTGGCGCTGCTGGCCCTGTTGCTGTGGCAGACGGTGGGCGTCGTGCGCCTCTTTCCTCATCATGAGGCGTACTTCAACGAATTGGCCGGGGGACCCGAGAACGGCGACCGTGTGCTCGTCGATTCCAACCTGGATTGGGGTCAGGATCTGCCCGCGCTGCGCGAACTGATGGAACGTCGCGGCATCGAGACCGTCAACCTGGCCTACTTCGGCACAGCCCTGCCCGAAGCGTACGGCATCAACTACCGCCCCCTGCCCGGCTTCCTGCGTTTCCTCGCCGGCCCCGAGATCCAGGCCTACAATCCCTATACCCCCGCACCCGGCTGGTACGCCATCAGCCGCAGCAGCCTGCGCCTGGGGATGATGTACCAGAATGTGGACATTTACGCCTACTTCCGCGACAAAGAGCCGGTGGCCCGCGCCGGCTACTCCATCAATCTTTATGAAGTAGCCTATCCGCCAGATACGCCGATCACGCGCGCCGTGGTGACAGGCGACGCCGTGTCCGACCTGTCGCCGCAAGAGCTGGGCCTGCAACCGCGAGAGCGGCTGGTCGCCAAGTGGACCGCTTCGCCGGATACGACTATTGTTCCCGCCGGGCAAGAGGTGGGGTTGCCCGCCGGTTTTCGGGCTGTCGACGCCGATTTCGCCGGCGCATTCACGCTCTGGGGCTACGAGGTGCAACCGGCGCAGGTGGCTCCCGGGGAGCCG
>JBMCFH010000322.1:0-3659 GCA_048620455.1 Chloroflexota bacterium
TGGAGCGCACCATTCAGTTTTTTGACGAGTATGTGAAAGGGACGGGGTGAGTGGTAGATGATGTCAGACGATGGTGGTGGCCGCTAAAAAGGCGCTCCGTTGCTCTTCATCGTCGATGGCCGAGGCTAACTGTTGGGTAATCTGGCGGGCTTCGCGCCTGGCGTCTTGGGCCGCGCTCTCATTGCCGCGGGCGATTTCGAGGCTGGCAACTTCCATCAGCGCGGGCCACAGTTCGCCGGGAAGCGACAGCTCTCTGGCTCCACTCACGACCTTGCGCCACTGCCGCATGGCATCCTCCAGGTTGCCCTCCAATTTGGCCAGCGTAGCCGCGGCCCTCTGAAATGACAGGCGGTAGCGGGGGTTATTGCCGGTAGCAGCGTCGTACTTGTACAAAGCGGCGCGGGCTGTTTCTTGTTCGCCAGCACGCCACAGTGTCTCGATGACGACGGGATAACTGAACCCGGCATCGCACCACACCCACAGCCAGGCCAGGTCGTCGACCTCCAAAACCTCTCGAGCGAAATCATAGGCGGCCTGCCAATCACTGCGGTGAGCGGCGTCAGCACAGCGGTGGGTGGCAATGATCGCCGGAAGCAGGGTGAAGGGTAGCGCCGCGAAGCGCTTCTGCGCTTCCTCATGATCGGCGCGCGCTCTCTCCAGCTGGCGCATTGCGCGGTAAATTGTGCCCCGCACACTGAAGGTATTGGCCAGCAGTGCCGTATGCTCGTGAGCGCGCGCCGTGGCTATACCGGCCTCGATCATCTCCAATGCCTTGCCATACTGGCCCAATTCCAGCAGCCCTTCTGCGAGGTGTGACGACGTATTGATCTGGCCCCAGCTATTGTCAATGTCCAGCGTAATGGTCCGTGCCTGTTTCATGGTGTCTACACTCTGTTGCACGCGACCCTGATGGCGTTGGGCCTGACCTACCATAGCCAGACTGTCGGCCTGCAGAGCGCGGTTGCCCTGCCGCGCGTATAGTTCGGTTGCTTCGCGGGCGTCGGCTTCAATTCGTGGCAACGCCTCGGATATCCCGAACTGCGCATAGGCGCGGGTGTTGAGGCTGCGGGCCAGTAGCTGCTCGTCGTTGTGCTTTCGCGCCAGCGACACAGCCCGTTGTGCATGGGCCATGGCCGCCTCCTGGTCAAACTCGTACTGTCGAATCTGCGAAAGGATGCACTCGGTCTCAATCAGGTTAGCCCGACCCCCCTCAAGCAGGCGCGCTTCTTCCAGCACGGTGGTCGCCTTTGCCGGTTGCCAATAGCCCAAAACGTTGACCAGCGCCAGCCGGTTCAGAGCTGTTGCCGTCCAGGTCGGCAACGCGTTTGCGCGCGCGAATGCCAGCATCTCCTTGTATATCGTTTCAGCATCGTCCCAACGGTTAAGGAGCTCGTAGGCCCGGGCCAATCGCTCATACAGGCGCCGGCGGTTCTGGGGCAGTACGTCAACAGCTTCTGTTTCGACCAGTATCTGCCGCGCCTGCTCATAAAAATGTGCGGCGTCCTGCACGGCAAAGAGAGCCATGGCATCGGCGCCTGCCTGCAAGTAGTAGTCGAACGCCGCCTGCGTCTCTCCCGCCTCGAGCGCGTGATGGGCCACGCGTGCAGCCGCTGCGTCCTCCGCCTGCAATAGTTGGAAGGCGCGCTGGTGGAATATGTGGCGCCGCGCATCTCCCGCTTCAGTGTAGACGACGTCGCGTATCTTGTCGTGACTAAAGTGATACGGTGACGGTCCATCTCTGCTGAGCAAGAATCGGGCGGCTACAAGTTCGTCCATGGCTCTGATGCTGTGTGCCGGCTCCAGCGCTGCGAGGCGGTACAGATGGCGAAAGGTAAATTCGTGTCCCAGCACCGCGGCTGCCGCGAGCAGTTCAAAAGCCGGAGGCGACAGCCGGGATAGCCGATTCCTGATCAGTTCGCGTACGCCCGGCGGTACGAACGAGTGTTTGCCGCGCTTGCCGGGAAAGGATTTGATCTGCAGCTGCCAGCCATCGTCCGGCGCGCGTTCAACGGCGATGTCGCCCATTTCCATCAGCGCGGTCAATGTCTCCACCAGATAGAACGGCTGCCCGATCGTTTCCTCGTAAAGCCATCCAGCCAGTGCATGAGCCTCATCCGTGTTCACGAGCGAGCGGATCAGTTGCTGGACGTCTTCGTCGTCCAGAGCAGCGAGCGGCAGCCGCGTCAACATCACGTCGCGCTCGATGCTCTGCAGCCACTGGCTCAGATCTCTGCCGGCGACGATTGTTGACCGTGCGACCAGGGCTTCGTTGCGCACGCTGAGCAGCAACAACACGCGACTTTCCATCTCTTGCCAGCGGCGGGCGACGTAATGCAGCAGGTCCAGCGAGGCAACGTCGGCCCATTGCAGGTCGTCAATAAATAAGACCAGCGGACGCGCGCGGGAGACGAGCTGTCCCAGGCGTGACAAAGCCTCAAAGAGGCGGTTGGCGCTGGTTGGCTCGCCCCCTTCTGACTGTGTAAGGTGTGGATAGCGGTTGTGCAGAGATGGAAAAAGGGTGCTCAGTTCCGCCAGCCAGGTGTCTGAGAGTTGGTCAAGGGGGTCCGTCTCGTCGCCATCTGCGCTCTCTGTTTCAAGCTGCGAACGCCATAGATCCACGATCGGTTGGTACGGCAGGCGCCCCCCTGTCTCGTAGGCCCGTCCCTCCAGCGTTCGCGCGCCCTGGCCCCGCGCCCAGGCCAGAAATGTGTGTGCCAGGCGCGTCTTGCCGATGCCTGCTTCTCCTTCCAGCATCACTACCTGAAGGGAGCCTTTTTTGGCGCGGCCGAATGCTTCAACCAGGAGCCGGTGTTCTTCAGCCCGGCCGACGAGTGGCAGCGACTTTGCGGAAAATGTGGCCTCGCCGGCCTCCTCTGTGGCTAGAGCAAAGTCCTGGAGCCCCAGCGTCTTGATTCTTTCGGCCAGGGCGCTTGTTTTTGGAGCAGGCTCGACGTCCAGCTCCTGGCGTAGTTGCCGGCAACACTTTTCATAGGTTCGTAGCGCCCCGGCGCGATTCCCGGCTGCGGCCTGGGCCTGCATCGAACGACGATAGGCGCGCTCTTCGAGCGGGCTGTGCGCCAGCCATTGGCGCGCCGTCTGCTGGGCGCGCGCGGCCTGGCCCGCATCCAGTTGCGCTTTGGACAGGCGCGCAAACAGCCGGTTGATCTGCACATGCGCGGCCTCCCGCTGCAAGGTGGCCCAGTTATCGAATTCGGGGGCATCGGGCAAGGAGAAGCCTTCCAGGAATTCGCCGCGCACCTGTTCCAGTGCACGTTCCATTGCCTGTGCGTCATCTTCCGCCAGGGCCTCGCCGACGATCTTTACGTCCAGCGAGTAGCCTTCATCACGATTAAAACGCAGGCGCTGTCTTTCGACGACGAGGTGCTCCGCGCCCTGACCTCCCTTGTGCGCCAGCGCCTTGCGCAGGTACATGAGTGTACTGCGCAGGTTGGCGCGTGCGGCGCTGTCATCGCTGTCGGGCCAGAAAAGCGTCGCCAGCTTTTCGCGCGTGTGCGCCTCTCCTTCCACGGCAAGGTAAATCAGGAGCGCCAGGGCTTTGCGCGTGCGGAACGATACGTGATGTGTGCCGTGACGGACCCGGGGCGCGCCCAGGACCGCGAGGTGCAGGCCGCTCATTTTACGTTTCTGTTTACGCTCTT
>JBMCFH010000323.1:0-3645 GCA_048620455.1 Chloroflexota bacterium
GGAGAAATAAGCCCTACACCCGGCGTGGCGTGACGGACGCGGGCAATCCAGGGATAGACTTTATGGCCGGGAAGTTGCCCCCCTTCACCCGGCTTGGCTCCCTGCGCCATTTTTATCTGAATTTCCTGGGCGTTGACCAGGTACTCGCTGGTCACGCCAAAGCGCCCGGAAGCCACCTGTTTGATGGCGCTGTTGCGCGATTGGCCGTCGGGATCCGGTTGGAAGCGAGCGGCGTCTTCTCCGCCTTCGCCCGTGTTACTCTTACCTCCCAGCCGGTTCATGGCCAGGGCCAGCGTTTCGTGTACCTCCTGGCTGATGGAACCGTAAGACATCGCGCCGGTCTTGAAGCGACGCACAATGGCCGCGGCCGGTTCCACCTCGTCCAGGGGGATGGGCTCCCGATCTTCGCGGAACTGTAATAACCCGCGTAGGGTGGCAAATTGGTGCGAGCGGTCATCTACCTGTTCGGCGTAGCGTGCATAAGCCTCAAAATCGCCGCTGCGCACGGCATGTTGCAGAAGGTGCACCGTGGTGGGGTTGAAGAGGTGGTATTCGCCGTCGCTTCGCCACTGGTAGCGCCCCCCGGCAGGCAGGGTCTGCCCGTTGGCCGGGCGCGGGTGAAACGCGTGCTCATGGCGCAAGGCTACCTCATGGGCCAGCACTTCCATATCTGCGCCGCCGACGCGCGAAGGCGTGCCGGTGAAGTAACGCTCCACAAGATCGGAACGCAAGCCCACCGCTTCGAAGACCTGCGCGCCGTGGTAGCTCTGGATGGTGGAAATGCCCATCTTCGAAATGACTTTGACGACTCCTTTGACGATAGCTTTGACATAGCGGCGGCGCGCCTCGGCAGGATCGATACTGCTGAGCAACCCTTTCTCGATGAGGTCGTCGATGGTCGCCAGGGCCAGATAGGGATTGATCGCTTCCGCCCCGTAACCAATGAGTGTCGCAAAATGGTGCACCTCACGGGCCTCTCCCGTTTCTACCAGCAGGCTCACTTGCGTGCGCAGGCCGCGGCGAATCAGTTCATGGTGCAGGGCGCTGGTGGCCAATAGCGCGGGTATTGCCGCCTGTGTGGCGCTGAGGCCCCGGTCGGAGAGGATGAGCAGCGTTGCCCCTTCCTCGACCGCTTGCGCTGCTGATTCGCCGAGCTGCTCTAGAGCGCGCTGCAGACCATGCCGCCCTTCGCCGAGTGGAAAGAGCATGGAGAGCGTGGTGGCGCGCAGACCGGGCAGCCCGCAGCGGCGGATCCGGGTAAGCGCCTGATCAGTCAAAATGGGATGCGGTAGTTTCAAGCGCCGGCAGGCAGTAGGCGTGGGATCCAGCAGGTCGCCCTGGGCGCCGAGGTATACCTCGGTAGCCATGACCAGTTCTTCGCGGATGGCGTCAATGGGGGGGTTGGTTACCTGGGCGAATAGTTGCTTGAAGTAGTTGAACAGCGGCTGCGGCTTGTCGGAGAGCACGGCCAGCGGCGTATCGTCGCCCATCGAGCCGATCGCCTCGGCTCCCCGCGCGGCCATGGGCGCCATGATCACGCGCAAATCCTCGAAGGTGTAGCCGAAGGCCTGTTGGTGTTGTGTGAGATCTGCAGCGAAGGGGAGGGCGGCGACAGATGCGCCACTCTCCTCCGGCGGCGGCAGATCGTCCACGGTTCGCAAGTGGCTCTGTAACCAGCGTCCGTATGGCTGTGCGCCGGCAATACGACGTTTCAGGACCTCATCGGAGATGATCGCGCCCGCGCGCGTGTCTACCAGCAGCAGCCGGCCGGGCTGCAGCCGCCCCTTACGCAGTACCTGTTCGGGCTCTATGTCCAGCACGCCGGCCTCGGAGGCCAGGATGATGCGCCTGTCTCTGGTCAGCACGTAGCGCGCGGGCCGCAGCCCGTTGCGGTCGAGCACCGCGCCGACGAGGTCGCCATCGCTGAAGGCGATTGCTGCCGGCCCGTCCCAGGGCTCCATCAGGCAGCTGTGATACTCATAAAATGCGCGCAGGGTCTCGTCCATGGCCTCGTGTCGGGACCACGGTTCCGGTATCATCATCATGACCGCGTGGGGCAAGGAGCGCCCGGCAAGTGTCAGCAGTTCCAGGCAGTTGTCGAACATGGCCGAGTCGCTACCGCTTTCGTCGATAACTGGCAGCAAATCGGTGGTGTCCGTTCCGAACAGCCGGGATGGGAGCCGCGCCTGGCGCGCGCGCATCCAGTTGACGTTGCCGCGCAGCGTGTTGATTTCGCCGTTGTGCATCAGGTAACGATTGGGGTGCGCCCGCTCCCAACTGGGAAAGGTGTTGGTGCTGAAACGGGAGTGCACGAGGGCCAGCGCGCTCTGCAGCTGATCGTGGCCGAGATCGGGGTAATAGTCGATCATCTGTTGCGGCGTCAGCATGCCCTTGTAGACGATGGTGCGCGAAGACAGGCTTGCAGCGTAGAAACGCCGGCCCGCGCGTCGCGCTCTGTTCTCGGCGCGCCGCCGGATCACAAACAGCTGGCGCTCAAATGGCATGCCGGGCGGCGTGCCAGGCGCGCGCTGGATGAAGACCTGGCGCACGACGGGCTCCGCGGCGCGCGCCGTGGCGCCCAGGGTGCTGTTGTCCGTGGGCACGGTGCGCCAGCCCAACAATGTGTGTCCTGCCTCACGCACCACAGTCTCAAATTGCGCTTCCTGTTTCCTGCGTTTCTGAGGATCGCGGGGCAGAAAGAGCATGCCCACACCGTAGTCGCCGGCGCGCGGCAGGTCGACGCCCTGGCTTGCGCAAACAACTCGGAAGAAAGCATGGGGTACTTGTAGCAGGATCCCCGCTCCGTCGCCTGTGTCTTGCTCGCTGCCGCGCGCCCCCCGATGGTCCAGATTTAATAGCACGGTCAGCGCCTGTTGCACGATGCCGTGGCTTTTTTGCCCGTCCACGCGGGCCACGAAACCGATGCCACAGGCGTCGTGTTCGAAGGCAGGATCGTACAGTCCCTGCCGAGGCTGACCCGTTGGCGTGGCTCCCGACGGTGGGCGTCTCATAATCCTCCTCACTTTCTGGCTGAACACGTCTAATGTGGCTTCTTACACTGTAATGGACGGCCGATTATTATGTCTACGGCCAAAGTGCCAGAAAGAGACGCCTGCACAGTTGTCCAGCTTGAACAGTGGCCTGAGAGGGCCTGTACAAGATGCACAACGATCGCAACGTGTGATTGTGAGAAGTGACGCAAGAGGGGGGAGACGAGACCCGGTGGTTATGGCCTGCCCATAAAATCGAGTAGAAGCTTGTTTACGCGCGGCGCCTGTTCGTGCTGGACCCAGTGACTGGCCTCGTCGATATACACGAGGCGTCCGTCATCGCACATCTGCAGGCTGAGGCGGGCAAGTGCGGGTCCCAGGGCCACATCCTTCTTGCCCCAGATGATCAGCGTGGGCCGGCTGACCCTCTCGGATGCCGGCCGGCTTGGCGTGGTGCGTCGCAGGGCCCGATACCAGTTGAGCATGCTGTGCAGGGCCCGGGGTCGCTGCCACGCGCGACGATAGGCGTGTAGCCGCTCGGCGGGAAAGACGCCCGGCCGGCTGCTCAGTCTCATTAAGAGGGATGCTCCCAGGCCGTTGCCCGCCCCCAGAACCAGTTCGGGCAGCCAGGGCAGTTGGAAGAAGGCCGCATAGG
>JBMCFH010000324.1:0-3643 GCA_048620455.1 Chloroflexota bacterium
AGACACCGGCCACAGCAACGCACAAATCTTTAGTGCTCCCCTCATTCACTCCTGCAGTCGCATTTCTCACAGCGATTCATACTGGTCAAAAGGATGAGCCGATCTCCGACCTTTGCCCGATTCGCAACCAGACGCTTCCTACTATCGTAGAGATAACATAGAGAGTAAGTAAGGAAATCACCATGAAAGCACTACTTGCAGTAAGCGCACTTTTTCTCGTGCTCATTGCGGCCTGGGTATCACTGGGCTGGCTGGCCTTGCTGGTGCTCCCCGTCGGCTTACTCGCGCTCCTCATGACAATCACGCCGGCATTGATGGCCTGGGAAAAGGAACAACCGGTGACAACGCCGCAAAAATCGTCTAAAGATCCGGCGGTGGCCCGCCCGGCAAGCGCCTGCGCCTGAGGACGAGCGCGTGGCCGAATCACATCAGACAATATTTGGCGCAAAGTCCACCTTGAACTGCTCCGGGATTCGTGTGGGGCGACCTGTCTCACTGTCCACCCACACCCACAGCGCCCGCGCCCGCGTCAGCAGCTCGCCGTCCGAAAGGCGATGGATCGTGTAGTGGCGCACGGCCGTCGCCCGTTTCACGTCCGAAATCCACGTCGCTACTTTCAGTTCATCCCCCAATAGCGCCTGCTTCCGGTACCGGACGCGGTAGCGCCGGGCCACGATGCCAAAGCCGCCCTCGTCCCTCATCCGCGTCATCGTCCAACCGCGTGACGCAGCATCGCGCACGGCGCAATCCTCCAGATAACTGAGGTAAACGGCATTATTCACGTGCCCCGTGGGATCCACGTCCGACCACTGCACGCGTCGCCGCTGTGTGAACTGGCCCGGCGGCGGGGCTGGGGGCGTGGGAAAGCGCTGACGCGACGCGGGTTCCTGCTCCTCAAAATCGGGCCAAAACGCCTCAATCATCTCCTGCGGTACCGCAGCCGGACGTTGTCGCTCCCGATCCAGGTAGACCCAATCGGTGTGTGCGCGGGCCACCAACTCCTCACTGCCCGCCCGCCGCAGCTCATAGGCCCGGCGCGAACGCACGCGACGAAAGTCGGCAACCCAGGTCGTCACTTCCACCGTGTCCCCATAACGCAGTGGAGACAGATACTCCACGTCAGATTCGTGCACCAGCCAGTAATGGCCCAACTGCTCGTAGCGGTCGACGTCATAGCCCACCGCCGCCGATGCAGCAAACGCTGCCTCCTGCATATAGCGCAGATAATTGGCGTGATTGACGTGCCCGTACATGTCGCACTCATCGTAGCGAACGGCAATGGTGACGGTGTGAGTAGGTGGCATACCTCTTAGCTCCTCGACAGGTGGAAAGTGTTTTCTCACCTATAGTATAATATGCCAGGGTCGTCCATGGGCCCACGGCGTGACGACTAGAGGAAGGAGACCGAGGATGGCGAGTTTACAGGAGCGGCTGGCGTGGATCCAGACCAGATTCGGCCCGTCAGGCCAGGATCAGGGCGTCCAGAAGTTTGGCACCTTCGCCGGCGTGTACACGCCCACCATCCTCACCATTCTGGGCGTGATCATGTACCTGCGCCACGGACAGGTCGTGGGCAACGCCGGGCTGGGCGGAGCCATTCTGATCGTACTGTTGGCGCACATCATTACCATCACTACCGGTCTCTCTGTCTCCTCCATCGCCACCAACACACGTGTCGGCGCCGGCGGTGCATTTGCCATCATCTCACAATCCCTGGGCGTCGAAGTCGGCGGTAGCGTGGGTGTGCCCCTGTTTTTTGCGCAGGCCGTTTCCGTCGCCCTCTATGTTATCGGCTTCAGTGAAGCATGGTTGATTATCTTCCCCACCCATTCGCTGGCCCTGGTCGCCTTCATCACCTTCGCCCTGGTGGGCCTCATTGCCTATATCAGCACACAATTTGCCGCCCGCATCCAGTTTCTGATTCTGGCTATTGTCATCTTTTCCCTCATTTCGATACTCCTGGGCAGCTTTCCTATTGCCGCCCACACTGGCCTCACCGAAACGCCACAGCTCTGGGGAACATTTCCTCGCTGGGGATTCTGGCAGACTTTTACCATCTTCTTTCCCGCCGTCACAGGCATCATGACCGGTATCAGCCTCAGCGGTACCTTGCGCGAGCCACGCACCAGCATACCGTTGGGGACGTTGGGGGCCATCGCCACGGGTCTGGTCGTCTATCTGGCGCTGGCCTACTGGTTGGCGAGAGCCGCAGCGCCGGCGGATCTGGCCGATCCTGGAAACCGCGTTCTGGTGGAGAAGGCGCTGTTTGGGTGGGCGGTATTGGCCGGGATGCTGGCGGCGACCTTCTCCTCGGCGCTGGGTACGCTGGTCGCCGCGCCGCGCGTGATGCAGGCGTTGGCCCAGCACCATATCCTGCCGTATGCGAACTACTTCATGAAAGAGACAAGCACCGGCGAGCCGCGCCAGGCGATGCTAGCCACACTGGTCATCGCCTTTCTCGCCACACTATTCTCCGTCCTGGCTGGCGGCCTCGACGCCATTGCGCCGGTCATCACTATGTTTTTCCTGCTGACATATACCATGCTCAACGTCGTCGTTCTGGTAGAACAGACCTTGAGCATGGTCAGTTTCCGGCCCACGTTGGCCATTCCGCGCGTCGTCCCCTTTGTGGGCATGGCCTTCTGTGTTTTCGTCATGTTTCTCGTCAGCCCTGCCTTCAGCCTGATCTCCTTCGTCCTAATGCTTATCCTATACGGCTATCTGGCCCGCCGCAGCCTGGTAGCCACACATAGCGATGTGCGCAGCGGCCTGTTCATGGCCGTCGCCGAGTGGGCAGCCACCCGACTGGACCGGGTGCCGAAAGCGCCGGAAAGGACGTGGAAACCATCGGTGCTTGTTCCGCTGAAGACAACCAGCGCCCTCGTCGGCAGCTACCGATTTCTGCGCGCCATGACCGCGCCGCAGGGGCGCGTCCACGTCCTGGGTCTGGTCATGAATGGCGCAGACCGTCTCAAAGATGTGGACCTCGTCGTAGACTCGTTCCGCGATGACGGCATTGACGCGCGCATGACGATATTACATGCTGAGGACTACGCCGAGGGTGTGCGCGCTGCCACACAAGTCTTGCGCAGCACCTTCTTCCGTCCCAACATTCTCTTCCTGCGCCTCTATCCCGAAAGTGATCTTGATGAGCTACAAACGCTGGTGGACCGCACAGCGGCTTACCATATGGGCATTGTCTTGCTTGCGCGCCACCCCGTGATTGAGTTGGGCCGCGAGCGATTGTTGAATGTGTGGGTCTCGCCGCAGGCACCAGACTGGGAACCGGATCTACGGCTGAGCAACATGGACCTGGCGGTCTTACTTGCGTACAAGCTCCAGCGAAACTGGCAGGGGAAGTTAAATCTGTGCATGGCGGTGCCCGACGCCGAAACAGAGCAAAAGGCGACCCGCTTTCTGACCGATCTGATCACACTGGCGCGCCTGCCGTCAAACACGGATGTGTTCGTATGGCAGATGCCGTTCGAAGAAGCGTTAGGGCAGGCCCCGCGCGCCGACCTCAGCAGTTTTGGCCTGCCGCGCGAGCCCGATCTGGCCTTCTCACAGCGCATCGTGCAACTGGTGGACGGTTCCTGTATCTTCGTACGAGATTCCGGCGACGAGAGCGCGCTGGCCTAAGACA
>JBMCFH010000325.1:0-3642 GCA_048620455.1 Chloroflexota bacterium
TCCTCCGCCACGTCGCCGGGCACTTCCAGAACCCGCGTGTCGACTACGATGTCGCCCGCTTTCCAGGCCAAAGGCGGAAAATCGTCGTCCGCCCCTGGCGCCTGATCGTGCTGGGCGCGCATCTGGCCCTGTCCGTCGAGCACATGTACGAACACAGAGTAATTGAAGTCTGGTCTGGCGACGGCCTGCCAGTAGAAGGCCACCGTGAGCTGAGTCTGATCGCCGCTCTGGTCCGCAGACCACTCATATCCTCGCAGGGCGAACATCTCGTTGAAGGTCACATCCGTGCGCTGTGACACGGTCAACAACGTGGTCTTTGGTTGCGGCGCAACATGATAGGCGGGGGCGATCACTCGCAAAAGGACGTAATTGGAGAGGATGAATAACGATAGTGCAGTGATGATGGTCAGGGCCCAGGAGAACCTCTCGGGAACAAGCGTCATGAGGCCGAATGCCGTGATAAACATGATGGGGACGCTCGCCGGCAGGAGGAAGCGTCCCTGGGCCAGGGTCGCATTGTGCACGGAATTCTGATAGATGAGAAATGCCTCGAGGAGGATCAGATAGGCTACGAAGATCAGATAGATGCTTTTCTGGTATCTGGTGATCGCGCCTGTCTTGCCCCGCGTGGAAGCCACGATCCAGCCCATTGCCCCGAGAACGAGCAAGCCGCCTGCTGCCCAATAATACCATTGCGGCAGGTACAGATTCATCCAGCCGAAAACGCCCCAAAATGACTGAAACTGCGTGCGTAGGAGAGAGGGTAGTTCGGTTATGGTGAGTGGGCCGCTTCGTAAATTTGCGGCCCAGGCCTGGCGGTAGACGTTCCATCCGAGAGGATCGCCGTACAGCAGTTGATTGCGCACAAACCACCAGCCGCTCAACAGGGCGATGGTGAGGCTCAGAACGAGGCCATTCTTCAGGTACGAGACCTGGAATTTGGCCCGGGCCCAGAGGAGCAGCCAGCAGGCGAAGACGACGGCAACGACCACCAGACCGAGTGATTTGGACAGGACCGCTGCTGCTGCCCAGACGCCGAGAAACACCCACTGCGCCGTGTCCTGTGGACGTCGAATCGCCCGCATCAGTTGCCATAATGTACCCGTCGTGGTGGCAATGAGCAGGCTGTCGTTGTTGACCGTGCTGTTCACGAAGAGGAATTGCGGGTTGAAGGCGACCAGGGCCACCGCCAGGATGCCAAGTGGCCTGTAGGCGGGGAAGAGCGACGAGCCGATTGCCATGGCTAACACGAGCGTCAGCAGTCCGGCAAGGATGGAGACGAGGCGAGCGAGATGAACGCTGAGCACTCTGCCGGAATAAGGGAAGGTCTCCGCTGTATGGTGAAAGGCAACCGCAGGCCCCTCTTGTCCCGGCCAGACAAAATCGGCGTCCAATTGGGGCATGCTCTCGAGATCATTTAGTGCGGTGAATGCAACGGGCAATGCCGCTATCCCGTAATAGAGCGGCGGATGGTGAGCATAATTGGGCGCGGCGACACTTTGTCTGGGCAGCGATCGCGTATTGACCATCTGTGCGATCAGGTGGAAGTGGCCGGGCTCATCCGGCGCTTCATAGATGGGCACGTTGACGCTATACAGAAGGGCGGTCACTACGTAAGCGACCAGAAGCAATACTGGCAAGGCGCGATCCAGCGCCATTGAAAATCGGTTACGGTTCATCACAACTTCTCTTCCTCTGTCCGCTTGCATGAAATATAACCGAAACATCTTTGCGTGTCGTGCGGCGATGCATGATAATGGAGCAGGGATAATCCCGCAGAAGGATAGATTCGCAACCTTACGTACGACAGACATTATCAGCAAGAGTAACGCGGGCGTTCGTCCGGCCGCTTGTGGTTCGTGGCGCGCCCGCTCAGCTTCAGGAACGAAATCATTTATGACCGAAAACAACGAAACCACTTCCCATTTTATCCGTACCATCGTCGAGGAGGACCTGGCGGCGGGCCGCTATGACGGCCGGGTGCACACCCGCTTCCCGCCGGAGCCCAACGGCTACCTGCACATCGGGCACGCCAAGTCGATCGCGCTGAACTTCGGGTTGGCGGAGGATTACGACGGCAAGTGCAACCTGCGCTTTGACGATACCAATCCCGTCAAGGAAGAGCAGGAGTATATCGACAGCATGATCGAGGATATCCGCTGGCTGGGCTTCGATTGGGGCGACCGCCTCTTTTATGCCTCGGATTACTTCGAGCAGTTGTACGAGTGGGCCGTGGAGCTGATCGAGAAGGGCAAGGCCTACGTGGATGACCTGAGCCCCGAGCAGATTCGGGAGTATCGGGGCACGCTGACCGAGCCGGGCCAGAACAGCCCCTACCGCGACCGCTCCGTGGCAGAGAATCTGGACCTCTTCGAGCGCATGCGCGCCGGGGAGTTTGAAGAGGGTTCGCGCGTGTTGCGGGCCAAGATCGACATGTCCTCGCCCAACATCAACATGCGCGACCCGGTGATGTACCGCATCCTGTACGAGGCGCACCCGCGCACGGGAGATGAGTGGTGCATCTATCCCATGTACGACTGGGCCCACGGGCAGTCGGACGCTATCGAGGGCATCACGCACTCGTTGTGCACGCTGGAATTTGAAGATCACCGCCCGCTGTACGACTGGTTCCTGGAGCAGCTGGAGATCCACCATCCCAAGCAGATTGAGTTTGCGCGGCTGAACCTGACCAACACGTTGATGAGCAAGCGCAAGCTGCTGCACCTGGTCAACGAAGGGATGGTGGACGGCTGGGACGACCCGCGCATGCCTACCCTGTCCGGCATGCGCCGCCGCGGCTTCACGCCGGAGGCCATCCGCCAGTTCGTGGAGATGGTGGGTGTGTCCAAGGCCAACAGCGTGGTGGACGTGGCCATGCTGGAGCACGCCATCCGCGATGACCTCAACGAGCGCGCGCCGCGCGCCTTTGCCGTGATGGAGCCGCTGAAGGTGGTCGTCGACAATTACCCCGAAGACGAGGTGGAGTGGTTCGAAGTGCCCAACCATCCCGGCGACGAGAGCATGGGCACGCGCCAGGTGCCGTTCTCGCGCGAGGTGTACATCGAGCAGGAAGATTTCATGGAAGACCCGCCGCGCAAGTTCTACCGCCTCTCGCCGGGCAAGGAAGTGCGGCTCTACGGCGCGTATTACATCACCTGCAATGACGTGATCAAGGATGAAAATGGCGAGGTCGTGGAGCTGCGCTGCACGCTGGATCCGGAATCCCGCGGCGGCTCCACGCCGGACGGGCGGCGCGTGAAGGGTACGTTGCACTGGGTGTCGGCACCGCACGCCGTGGACGCCGAGCTGCGCCTGTACGATAAGCTGTTCCTGACCGACGATCCGGAGGAAGGCGGCGGCTATCTGGAGAACCTGAATCCGGAGTCGCTCGTCGTGCTGGAAGGAGCCAGGCTGGAACCGAGCCTGGCCGAAGCGGAGCCGCGCGTGCGCTACCAGTTCATGCGCCAGGGCTACTTCATGCTGGATCCCGAGGATAGCGCGCCGGACCACCTGGTCTTCAACCGCGTCATCTCCCTGCGCGACACCTGGGCCAAGATCAAGAAGCGGTTGCAGGAGCAGCGTTGAAAAGACCGCCTGCGATTGAAATCACAGGCTACCAGGAGCAAACATGTTCCAAACATG
>JBMCFH010000326.1:0-3633 GCA_048620455.1 Chloroflexota bacterium
GCACCGTAGCGCTACTCTTCCTCACGAGGAGGTAGCGCTACGGTGCGGGTAGTTGCATAACTATCCATAAGCACCACCTCCTTGTTTTCTAGGATGGCGGGCAGCTTCCAGCTGCAAATCAATGAATGATGCCGGGATTATGGCACAGATGGGCCAAAGTGTCAACTACCACTAAACACATTAATCTGCCAGATGTTACAGCGCCCGCAACGCCTCCAGCACGCCGTCCACTTCTTGCGGCGTGTTGTAATGCACGAATCCCACGCGCACCAGGCCGCCCTGCTCCAGTACACCCAGGCGCTCCATGACGGCTAAGGCGTAGTAATGACCGTCCCAGACGAAGATGCCCTGGCGACCCAGCGCCTGTGCTACTTCGGGCGGGGAGTGGCCTTCCACGTTGAGGGCGAAGGTGGGCGCGCGCTCGTCCAGCCGTTCGATGTCGGTGACGCCGTAGACGCGCAACCCCGGCGCGTCCGCCACGCCGCGCAGAAAGCGCTCGCTCAACGTGGCTTCGTAGGCCTTGATGCGCGCCATGGCCCGTTCCAACAGGCGACGGCGGCTGCTGCCGGTCTCGCCGGCGTCCTCGCCGATGGAGGCCAGATAGTCGACCGTGGCGGTCACGCCCGCCAGGCTCTCAAAGCTCTGCGTGCCCGTTTCCCACTTTTCCGGCGGTTGCGACGGGGCGGGGCGCACCTTGTACGCCTGCAGGCGTTCTAGATGCTCGTGCTTGCCGTAAAGCACTCCCGTGTGCGGGCCGAAATATTTGTAGGCGCTGGAAACCAGGAAGTCGCAGTCCAGAGCCTGCACGTCGATCAAATTGTGCGGGGCGAAATGGACGGCGTCCACGTAGGTCAGCGCGCCGGCCTCGTGCGCCAGCGCCACGGCGCGGGCCACGTCGGGAATCGTGCCCAGCGCGTTGGAGGCGTGGGTAATTGCCAGCAGGCGCGTGCGTTCGCTCAACAGGCCGGGCAACTGGTCCAGGGCCAGCGTGCCGTCCTGGGGCCGGAAGTCGAGCCAGCGCACCGTCACTTCGCGTTCCTCGGCTGCCAGCAGCCAGGGCGAGATATTGGCGTCGTGATCCAGGCGTGTGACCACGATCTCGTCGCCCGGCTGCCAGGAGCGGGCCAGCGCGCGGCTCATGGCGAAGGTCAGGCTGGTCATATTCTGGCCAAAGACGATCTCCTCCGGGCGCGCGGCGTTGTACAGGTCGGCGGCGGCCTCTCGCGCCGCCTGTACCACCGCTTCCGAGAAGTCGCTGCTGGCAAAGGGGCCGCCCAGGTTGCTGCCGCCGCGGCGCATGAAATCGGCCATGGCGGCAATGACCGGTTCCGCCACCTGGGTGCCGCCGGGACCGTCCAGGTAGAGGGCCGCATGCCCATCGACGCGCCGTTCCAGCGCAGGAAATTGTTGTCGCCAGTGCAGGGGATCAAAGGATGTTGTTGTCATGGTGCAGATTATAGCGGCGGTTTTCACCTGACTCAAAACTCAGATATAATGAGTGTAGACATCCATCCGGTCTCTAATGGGCGGGCAGCAGGTGAGAGCATGCGATACAGCAAAGATTTGATCGGCAAGTCAATTGTCAGCATCGACGACGGGCGCAATCTGGGCACCGTGCGCGATGTCTATCTCGACCAGAATCTGGAGTGGCTGGCGGGGATCTACCTGGGCAGAGAAGGGCTCATCAGCCGCAAGACGCTGGTCATTCCCCGCGAGGCGATTGCCGTTTTCGGCGTGGACTACGTGCTGACCAAAAGCGGCGACGTGGTCACCGACGAAAAACAGCTTTCCGACGTGGCCTCCTGGCTGCGGCTGGACCAGTTGCAGGGTCGTGAAGTGGATAGCACAGGCGGCACGCGGGTCGGCACGGTGGGCGACGCCATTCTGGACGAGCAGGCGCGCATCGTGGGCTTCAGCCTCTCTCGCGTCTACGTGGAAGGGCCTATCGCCGAAAACCGCATTATCTATCAGGCAGCCATCGTCGAAAAGGGGAACAGCGACGGCGTCATGACGGTGGATCTGGCCACTGTGGAACAGCAAAGCCAGGCGGGCGCCGGCGCAGTGGTTGAACCGCCGGCTGAGCCCGCGCCGCCGGCCGAACCCGCGTCGTTGGCCGAAGCGCCGTCTGAGACGGAACCGCCGGCTGAACCCGCGTCGCCGGCCGAAGCGCCGTCTGAGACGGAACCGCCGGCGGCCATCCACGAAGAGGAATAGCGCGCCGCTCTCTGTACCAACTGAATAACTTCTGGCCTTTAATGTTCCCGCTATTTAACCAAGAAGGAGGGTCCTTATGTTAAATCTGGCTGTACTGCTCGAAGAAAGTGCGCGAGAGGCGCCGGAGCGAACGGCGGTCATTTTCGACGAGACGAAGCTGTCTTATGCCGCGGTGAACGCGGCGGCGAACCAGGTGGCGGGGGGGCTGACCAACCTTGGCATCCGGCCCGGCGACAAAGTGGCCCTGAGCTGTCCCAACCTTCCTTACTTCCCCATCGTTTACTACGGCATCCTCAAGGCGGGCGCCGTGGTCGTGCCCCTGAACGTGCTGCTCAAGCCGCGGGAGATTGCCTACCATTTGCAGGATTCCGACGCCAAAGCTTATTTCTGTTTTGAAGGCACGGAGCAGTTGCCCATGGGCCAGATGGGACACGGCGGATTTCAGCAGGCCGAGGGGTGCGAGGACTTCATCGTGATCACCGCTAACCCGGCGGCGCAGTCGCCCATCGAGGGCGCCATGACGCTGGGCATGTTGATGCACGAGCAGCCGCCAACCTATCCCACTCTGCAGACGAACAGCGACGATACAGCCGTCATCCTTTACACCAGCGGCACCACGGGCCGGCCCAAGGGCGCGGAGTTGACGCACATGAATATGCTGATGAACGCGCGGCTGGCCGATAATATGTATGAGGTGCACCCCGGCGAGGACGTGCACCTGGTGGCGCTGCCCCTGTTCCACTCTTTTGGCCAATCGGTGCAGATGAACGCCGGTTTCTATGTCCAGGCCACGCTGACCCTGTTGCCGCGCTTCGACCCGGACTCGGCGCTGGGGCTGATGGACCGCGACAACGTGACGATTTTCGCCGGCGTGCCCACCATGTACTGGGCCATGCTCAACTATCCCGACGCCGACAAGTACGATCTGGAGAAAATCGCCTCCAACTTGCGGCTGGCGGTCTCCGGCGGCTCGGCGATGCCCGTGGAGGTCCTGCGCGGCTTCGAGCAACGGTTCAACGTTAAGATTCTGGAAGGCTATGGCCTGTCCGAGACCAGCCCCGTCGCCAGTTTCAACCGCATCGACCGCCCGGCCAAGCCGGGGTCCGTGGGCCTGCCCGTGTGGGGCGTGGATATTAAAATCGTGGACGAGACTGATGAGGAGGTCGAGCAGGGAGAGCTGGGCGAGATCGTCATTCGCGGCCACAACGTGATGAAGGGCTATTACAACAAGCCGGAGGCTAACGAGGAAGCGCTGCGCGGCGGCTGGCTGCACACGGGCGACATCGGCCGCTTCGACGAAGATGGCTACCTGTACATTGTGGATCGCGTCAAGGACATGATCATCCGCGGCGGTTTCAACGTTTACCCGCGCGAGGTGGAAGAGGTGCTGATGAGCCACCCGGCGGTGAGCCTTGCCGC
>JBMCFH010000327.1:0-3620 GCA_048620455.1 Chloroflexota bacterium
CCGTACAGCGATTTGGTAAATCGCTGCTGAACGAGTTACCAACTCGTTCTACCGACCGTACGGCGGAAATGAAGTATACACGTATACCAGTGCACTTAAACGCACTGTTAGTATGCCGGGCTGATTCTAGGCCATGTCCGGCGCGCTGTTTATAATACACGCTTGTTCTGTGTCATTGAGAGGGCAATTCAAGGCAGTATAGGAATGCATATTCGTACAACCGCCGAAAATCCACTGTCCCTTCCATCCGACGCCTCCTTTGCGCGGGCCCTGCGCTGGTTCCTGGTGCCCCCCATGACGACTCTGGCCCTGCTTATTCTGGCGGGCGCTTTCATCATCGCCAGCTACGAAAGCCGCCACGATGGCCTGATTTATAGCGGCGTGCAGGTCGCCGGCGTCGACGTGAGCCAGATGGCGCCTGATGAGGCACAGGGAATACTCGCCGGGTACTTCCCGCAGAGCGCAGAGCGAACCGTTGTGCTTACAGATCCCGGCAGCGAGCAGGAGTGGACTTATTCCCTGGCTGAGCTGGGCATCGGTTATGATCTGGAGCGCACGGTGCGGGCGGCCTATGACGTGGGACGTAACGGTGGACCGCTGCGGGCAATCGGCGACCGCTTCCAGGCCTGGTATTATGGCCATTCCGTAGCGCCCGTTATCGTCTTCGACGAAGGGCAGATGGAAGCGGCGCTCGGCGAGATTGCCGAGGAGATTAACCAGCCCGCGGCGGACGCTTCGCTGAACGTGGCAGACGGCGTGCTGGATTACGCGCCGGGCCAGGTAGGGCGGCGGCTGGACGTGGCCGAAACCAAATCGCGCCTGATGACGCCGGTCATGGATTTTCGCGACGCGGAGGTGGAGCTGCTCGTTCATGAGGTGCGTCCTACCTTGTTGAACGATCCCCAGGCTGCCAGCCGCGTGGAAGCGATTCTGAGCAGCCCCATGGTCCTATATTTCAATGAGCCTCTGGAAGACCTGGACCTGGAACGGGTCGAGGTTCCGCCGGAGAAGCTGGCGGAGTGGCTGCGCGTAAACGCCGTGGAGGACGAACAAGGCGCACACTATGATGTGTTCGTCGACGAGAACGCCGTGCGCAACTGGCTCACAGAGCTCGAGGCCCAGCTCTATCGCGCGCCGGAAAACGCCCGCTTCTACTTTGACGATGACACAGAGGAGCTGGTGCTGGTGGAACCGCACGTCAACGGGCGGGCGCTGGACGTCGAGGCCACGTTGCAGCAGTTCATGGCCCAGGTGGACACGCCGAACCGCTCGTTGCCCTTTGTGGTCGACGAGATCCGGCCCACCGTGCATTCGCAGGCCACCGCTGCGGAACTGGGCATCACAGGGTTGATCACAGAGAGTACGACGTGGTTCTACGGCTCGACGGACGAGCGCAAGCACAACATTGCCCGCGCCGCGGCGCAATTCTTCGGCATTGTGGTGGCCCCCGGCGAGGAATTTTCCTTCAATCACTATCTGGGAGATGTGACCGAGGATGCGGGATTCACCACCGGCCTGATCATCCTGGGCGGGCGTACGGTTGAAGGCGTGGGCGGCGGCGTGTGCCAGGTAAGCACCACCTTATACCAGACCGCCTTCTGGGCCGGGTTCCCCATTACGGAGCGCCTGGAGCACGGCTACCGCGTGCACTATTACGACGACGGGGAAGGGCCGGGCATGGATGCTACCGTCTATTCACCGCTGGTGGACCTCAAGTTCGTCAATAACACTGACTACTACTTGCTCATCGAGAATTACTATAACGAGGCCACCGAGTCGCTTACTTTCAAATTCTACAGCACAGACACCGGGCGCACGGTCGAGAAGGATGAACCAGTATTCGAAAACGAACAGCCTGAGCGACCGGACGTCTGGGAGTACAACGAAGACCTGGAACCGGGTGAGATTATCCAGGTCGACTGGGCCGTGGAAGGAGCTGATGTGACCGTCATGCGCCGCGTCTACGACGCCGACGGCAACCTGATGTACGGCAACGAAGCGTTCCGCAGCCACTACATTCCCTGGTCAAATGTTTACCAGTATGGTCCCGGTGTGGATCCCGACAACGTCGATCCTGAGGATATGCCCGACGCCGATGGCGGATAGCATGCCCCTGTCCTGCTGTGCGACCCGCAGCATGTCGCTCTCACTGAGGACCGGAGCACCGTACATTTCACAATTTCAGATCAGTTGAGCGTTACTTTTGGCTCATTCGTGCAACTGTATAAGTGCAGGCACGTCTGAGCTGTGAACCGCAACGGACGGAGACCAATCTCGACGTGCACGACGAACAGAGCCTGTTGGTGAAAGCTCGCGCTCTCGACGAGGACGCGCTGGCCGAAATCCATGATCGCTACTACGAGCCGATATTTCGCTACGTCGTCTATCGCGTCAGCAACGAGCAGGTCGCCGAGGATCTGACCAGCGAAGTCTTCATCCGCCTGCTAAACGCGCTGCGCGACCACACCGCGCCGCAAAAGACGCTGCGCGGCTGGCTCTACGGCGTCGCTTTTCGCGTCGTCAGCGACTACCACCGCAAACAGTATCGTCGCCAGCACGTAAAATTGACCGAGAACATCGCCAGCGGGGAAGATCCAGTGGAATCGGTGGCCCACCAGCTGGACTGGAACGAAGTGAAACAGGCTCTGGCCGAGCTAACCGATGCTCAGCGCCAGGTGATAGCCTTGCGTTTTGGCGCGGAGCTCCCCATCCGCCAGGTTGCCGAAGTGATGGGCAAGTCCGAAGGGGCCGTAAAGCAATTGCAGGCGCGGGCCATCGCCAGCCTGACACGACTATTGAAGGAAACAGCGTGACCGACAGCGCTTTTGAACAAGAATTAATCGAGGCTCTGGACGCTCTGGAGCGCGGCCAATCCCTGGAGGAAATCCTGCGGGAACGGCCGGCCGTGGCGCCCGAACTGCGCGCCCACCTGGAAACGGCGCAGCAACTCTCCGGCCTGGCGCCTGTGCCGCGCCCCCAGGCCGTCGAAGCCTCGCGCCGCGCCATGCTGGCACAGGCGGCGCAGGAACGCGCGCAGGCCAACGACCGACCCTCATTACCGCCGCTGCGCCGGCGCCTGTTCTACGCCTTCGCCGCTTTCGCCGTGGTGCTCATGATCCTGGGCGCGTTGCTGGTGCCCAGATCGCAAGAAGCGATACCCGGAGACACGCTCTATCCGCTGAAGCGCGCGGCCGAAGACGTGCGCCTGGTTCTCGCGCCGCCGGATCAGAAAGAGGTGTTGCGCCAGCAGTATGAGGAAGAGCGCAACCACGAAGTGTACGTCATGCTGCGCCAGGGACGCGATGGCCTCGCCGGCTATACGGGCGAGATAAAGGCCGTGGGAGCTGAGACGTGGGAGATCGGCAATATCACCGTGCAGATCACCCCGGAGACGGTGGTGCAGGGCGAGCCCGACGTTGGCGACCGCGTCAGCGCTCACTGTCGCATTGACGAGGGGCAAGTGATTGCCGAATCGCTGACCGTGCTCGACGGAGACGGCGCGCCGCCGGCCGACTGAGCCTCCACGATCCGCCGCGCTGCGCGCCGCCCGTGAAAAGCGCGTCCAATGTTGTGACAGGTATTGACATTTTAGAACATTTGTTTTATTATCCTCATAAGAA
>JBMCFH010000328.1:0-3612 GCA_048620455.1 Chloroflexota bacterium
CCACCTGCAATTGACAGGCGACATCTTGATATATTACAATGTCGAAAGTAGAACATATATTCTACCAATGTGCGGTGAGGACGCAGCTGCGTTGGCCTTGGTGCGAACCCTGGGATATCTGAGTCAGGTCGCCGCCGGCTGATACTGAACGGGTGCTTTTCATTTGTGTTGAGGGAGAACCAATGTGAAACGGAGGACCACAGAGATCGACGGACAATGGCAGGCCCCGCGCAGGTTCACGAATAGAGTTGAAGGCCAAAGGAGTCTCCACGTATGAATGCAGAAGCATTTCGCCATTTTTATGAGTATCATTTCAGTGAAAACCGCAAGATATGGGATAGCTTCGTCGCGCCCTTATCCGATGAACAGTTCACACAAGAGGTGAACTATTCCCATGGGTCTGTTCGCGACCAGATCGTTCATCTTATGGACACCGATGAAGCGTGGTTCTGTGCGTTGCGCGGCGTCGACGGGCCAGAACCGCCGGATCCCGCAGCGTTTGATGGGCGAGAAAGCATTCGCCAGCATTGGGACAACGTCGAGCAAGATATGCGCGATTATCTGGCTGAGTTGCGAGACGACATGCTTTTCGAAAAGCCCTTAGATGGAAGAGGCAGCGATTTGTTCTTGTGGCAGGTGCTTCTCCATGTGGCGAATCACGGCACCGATCACCGCGCGCAACTTCTTAGAGTGTTGAAGGATTTGGGAGTGGAGACCGCGCCTCAGGATTACATCTTCTACGTCCTCAATAACTCATAAGTCATGGGCACTCGCCGTAAAAGGAGTCGGGTATGAAGAAGTCAGAACTTACGAACTGGTTGCAGCAAGAGTATGGGGAATGGGAAGCGCTTCTCGCCGACATTGGCCCGGAGCGCATGGAGCAGCCCGGCGTGAACGGCGAGTGGTCCATGAAGGACGTCGTGGCCCATCTGACCGGCTGGAATCGTTGGCTTGTGGCCCGGCTGCAGGCGGCGCAGCACGGCGCACCGGAGCCGGCTCCTCCCTGGCCCGCGGACCTGGAAGAGGAGGATGAGATCAACGCCTGGATCTATGAGTCCTATCGCCGGCGCCCGCTGCGTGAGGTCCTGGAGGAAACGGAACAGGTGCACCGGCAGCTCGTGGCTACCATAGAAACCTTACCTGAAGACGCCCGCATCGAACTGATCGAACCGGCGTTTTACCTGGTGTGGATTGGTGAGGAACGTTTTCTCGCCGGGGAGTTCTTCAACCATTTCCATGACGACCACGAGGCGGACGTGCGCGGCTGGTTGGCGCGGGTTTAGCAGCAGTAGGCGCATCCACGACTGCCGGCGTTGCGCTTGAAAAACAAACGGATTATGCTTGTTGCTGGCAACCATTGCCGGCACGATTCACACCTGCACCAGCGTAGGGGACAGGATCGGGAAAATGAATGAGAATGCGAACGGATCTGGAGCCATCGTTCTACAGGGCGTGTTCGGCTGTCTCACCGCCGTGGCTGCAGCGCTGATTACGGCCATCGTCGGAGGCGGCGTCTCCGGTTATATCAGCGCCCGCCTTGTGTCGCAGGAGCTGCGCAGCCAGAGCTGTGATGCGGCGCTGGCCCTCATTGTGGAACACGATCCGTCGGGCGAGCTCATCGGCAACGATACGCTGGAAACCATCGACCTACTGGAGACCCAGGCGCGCCTGAACTGCCCTGAGGAGGTGCTGGAAGTCCTGGATCAATTCCAGGATACGGTACAGGAGAACACTGAACTACGGGAGGCGATCTCCCGCGGCGAAGTGGACGTGGAACTGCGGAGAGACCCTGACACCGGCGAGGAGGGCATTTACCTGGTGCCCGGAGAAGGCTTTCAACCGTCTCCCACGTTTCCCAGCACGGAAGAGCCTGTTTTTGTCATTCCCTGATCGGCGCCTGGCGCGCGCAGCTTAAAACTCGGGCAAATTCTCAAAGTTGTCTTCTTCCGTCGCATTCGGCGGCGCGCGATAGTAGGGGTTGCTATTGGCGGGGTGGATAAGCTGTAGATTGGGCAGGATCAGGGCGCCGGCGTCCTGCAGCATGATGGTGTCCGCCGTTTTCAGCTCCAGTCCGGTATCAAAGCGAATCTCTGTGATGATCGTTTCTTCGCGGCGGATGGCCACCGGATGCATACAGGCCACGGGCAGTTGCCCTTCTTCCTTGCGCAGAATCAGGTCGTCCTGGTCAGAATCGACCACGTTGAGCGGTTCCGGCACCTTATCGGCGGCGACCCTGGCCAATACGTCGGCCAGCGGAAGCTCGTGTTCCGTGCCATCGCCGGTCTGGTAGATCAGCGTCGCCAGAGCGCCATTGGCGCTCGTCTGGCGCACGATGGAGGCGTCGACGGGCAGATACCGCTCCTCGCTTTCGCTGCTCCCTTGCAGGCCGAAGCCATTCGTGTTGAGCGTAAAGTCGTCAAAGTGGGTCGTTACCAGCACGAAGCGTTCGTGCAGCGGGTCCGGGTTGTCGCTGTAGATGGGCACCGACGTAGGCAGGGTATCCAGAATACCGAGATTGAGACCCTGGCCCTGGTCGGGCACGGTGGCCAGATTGACCACGTTGTTCTGGCATTTGAAGAATTGGGGCAGAGGGGCGCCGTCGATCTGCGCCTGAATTTCGCGCGCGATGATATTGCCCACGATGACCTCGCCGACCTCCAGAACCACCACGCCCAGCGCCGCGCCGGCGATGGCCCCGCCGATGGGATTGCCCGTAAAGAGCCCGATGACAAAGCCGATGAGGCCCCCGATCAATCCGGCAAGCAGATCGCCCAGGATGCCAAAATCGATGCTGGCGTCGGAGTCAATCTCAAACGTCAGGGCGCCGTCGTCGATGGTCGGAATCAGGTCAACCGTGATCGTAATGTCGGGGTCGGGAATCACGTCGATGAGGGGCGAGTCCACCTCGGCCCGCGCCTGCAGGATGACGCGGATGCGGCCATTTTGCACGAACATGGACACCGAGCGCCAGTCGCCCTGCCTATCCTCGGCGTCGGGGAACGGGTGATTGCCGTCGTCATCGGCGAGCTGCGAGTGCCAGATGTCGTTGGCGAAGCGCGACAGGGCCGCCTGGGGAATGCCAATGCCCACAGAGTGGCCCAGGGGCAAGAAGGAGAGGGCGTTGGCGCTGTCGCCCCGCGCCACGTGCTCGTCAGGTTCCAGAGGCGGCCCGCCCTGCGGACTGGCGCGCAGGTCAAGGTTGGCCAGCAGGGCTATCACCGCTTCGTGATCGTTGTTGCCCTGCAGCTTGACCAGTTCCGGCGTTCCCGCCAGACCGTCGAGGACGCCAAAGGGCACAGTGGCCGGTTCGTCGGTCAGGCTATTCTCCAAAATCAGCTCGCTGCCATCGTCGCTGAGCGATATGGAGGCAAAGACGGTGACCGGCAATAGATCGCTGATCACAATCTCAACGCGCAAGTCACGCCCGGGCGGGTCGAAGACAATCTCTACCTCCGTGACCTCAAAGGTGGCGTCGTCGGCAATGAAGGGAATGGTTCCCGGCGGAATCAGCAGCCCGCGCTCCGCCAGGGCGTTAAGCGCGGTCAGGAACCAGCCCCTGCCCAATTGAAACTCCACGTCAAAGTCGGACCGTATTCTGTTGGTGTCGATCAT
>JBMCFH010000329.1:0-3586 GCA_048620455.1 Chloroflexota bacterium
AACGTTCCTGCCCGCCCTGCAGGCCGACTGATTGTGCTCGCGCCCCGGCAACCGCTGTGGCCAACCGCAAAGGAGAACAGGATGACCCAGACATTCGCCCACGGTCATGCCGTGATCATCGGCGTGGACCAGAACAACGTGCCCCGCCTGGCGCTGCCCACGGTCGCTGAAGACGTCCAGGCCCTCTACGAGGTGTTGACCCATCCGCAGCGCTGCGGCTATCCGGCCCAGAACGTACAACTGCTGCGAGGCCCGCAGGCGACGCATAAGAATATCCTGGAGGCCCTTTACCAGTTACAGGAACGGGTCAGCGCCGATCCGCAGGCCACGGCCATCGTCTACTACTCGGGCCACGGCATGCTGGACACCTACGCCGAGCAATATTACCTCATTCCCTACGACATCCAGGCCCTGGAGCGCGCGCGCCTGGACGCCATCAGGGCCGAAACGTTCGCCGCCCAACTGGCCGACCTGCGCCCGCCGCGGCTGCTGGTGATCCTGGACTGTTGCCACGCCGCCGGGGTGGAGGCAAAGGAGGTAGACTCGGAGAGGACAACCGGGCCTCTGGCGAGCCGGCCTTTTCCCCTGTCGCTTGCCGCAGACGACCCGCCGCCTATCTACGAACCACAGCAGAAGGATCTGGCGCTGCTGGCGCAGGGCCGCGGGCGGGCCATCCTCAACTCCTCGACGGGCGAGCAATCCTCGTACATACGCAGCGACGGGGCCATGAGCCTCTTCACCTTTCACCTCGTGGAAGCGCTGACCGGGCACGCGCCCTACGACGAAGGGGACGCTACCATTCTGGTGACGGACGTGATGAGCTACGTCACGCGCCGCGTGGCCGACACGGCGCGACGGGAGGGCAGAGTGCAGACGCCGGTGATGCGCACCACGGGCGTGTTCCCGTTGGCCCTGATTTTGGGTGGCGAGGGGCTGGCGAAGGGCCAGCGCCCGCCCGACCCGCTGCAGCCGTTGCCGCCGCTCGATGCCGCGCGAACAACGATTTCGTTCAATCAGCAGGGGCAGGAGGTGCGCGGCCCGCAGGTGAACGTGAGCGGCGACGCCCACATCGGGCAGATCGGCGACAACATCAGCACCGGCGGCGGAGACTATGTGGAGCGCGACGCCTCGGACACAGAGCGCGACCGTTGAGTGACCGTTTCGCGCCTCTAAAGCGCACCGTTACTGGCTCCTCCTGCGCGTGGTCACGTCGAAGATGACCGCGGCGGCAAGCACCAGGGCTCTGACCACGTACTGGTAGGAGATGTCGATACCCATCAGGTTCATGCCGCTGGTCAGCGAGGTCATCACCAGAGCGCCGATGAGCGAGCCCACCACGGAGCCCACGCCACCGGCGGCGGATACGCCGCCCACAAAGGCGGCGGCAATGGCGTCCAGCTCAAACAACGCGCCCGCCGTGGTCGTGGCCGAGCGCAGCCGCGAGGCGTAGAGGATGCCCGACAGCGCCGAGAGCAGGCCCATGGAGGCAAAGACGACGTGGGTAATCTTCTTCACACTGATACCGCTCAGCTCAGCCGCTTCGGGATTGCCGCCGACGGCGTAAATGTGCCGGCCCAACACGGTTCGTGTGGAGATAAAGTGATAGACGATAACCACCAGCAGAATGATCACGGCGGTCCACGAAAGTCCCCGGTACCCGGCCAAAATCCAGGCAACGCCCCCGACCAGGACGGAAACAAAGACCTGTTTCAAGAGAAAGATGGGCAGGGACGAGACTTCAAACCCCCGCGCCTGCAATCTCCTGCGCGAAATAACTTCACTGGAAACGAAAAGAATAATGCCCAGCAATCCAAGGAGAAGGGTGAATTTGTGCACCTCTGGCAAAATTCCGATGTCGGGAATGATGTCAGGAATGAAGCCGTTGCCAATGGCGTTGAACGTATCATTAGGGATAATGATCGTGCCCGTCGCTCGCGTCGCCAGCTGCAAGGCGCCCCGATAGCCCAGCCAGCCGGCAAGCGTGGCCACAAAGGCCGGGATACCCAGTTCCGCTACCAGGAAAGATGTAACCAGGCCGGCCACGATCCCGATCCCCAGCACGATGAGGATCGTCACGGGAGCTGACTGTTCCCAGGACGTCATGGAGATGGCCGCAACAGCTCCCAGCCAGCCGGCCAAAAACCCAACCGACAGGTCAATGTGGCGAATGACGATGACCAGCGTCATGCCCACGGCGAGGACGGCAATGTAGCCGGTCTGGTTCACCAGATTGACGATGTTTCTGGAAGAAATAAAGAGGCCGTCCGTGGTGATGGCAAAGACCCCCATGATAAAGAAAAGCGCGATGAACATGGCATAGTCGCGGATGTTCTCGCGTAACAGCCGCTGCAGCTCGTCAATGAAGGCGCTGAACGCCCCGCGTTCAGGGGTGTCCTCGCGCACTACTCCCCTAGGTTCAGTCGTATCGAATGACATCTAGGTCCTCCCTCGGCCGATTAAGCAGCTGCCCTTTCCGCAGCTTCTTCGGCGAAATCGTCACGGGCGCCAATCATGTAGGCTACCACTCGTTCGCGGAAATCGTGCAGTTCCCCCTCTACCGGTGTGTCGCAGACCTTGCGTCCCAGGCGCAACACGATCATGCGATCGCTCACCGCGTAGATGTCTTCCAGCCGGTGGCTGATGATGATAATCGACGCCCCCTGTGCCTTCAGCTCCAGGACCAGCTCCAGCACCTTTTCGATAGCTGACACACTCAGGGCCGCCGTGGGCTCGTCCATGATGATGACCTTGGCATCGAAGGCCGTGGCGCGCGCAATGGCTACGGCCTGGCGCTGACCGCCGGATAATCGCTCCACTCTCTGCCGCACAGAGGGGATATCGATCTTGAGACGCGCCATCAGGTTTCGCGTCTCCTGTTCCATATACTGGTAATCCAATATCCCAATCGGACCCAGGTCCAGGCGCACGACCTCGCGACCCATGAAAACATTCGCAGACACATCGAGATTGTTGGCCAGCGCATAATCCTGATAGACCATCTCGATGCCCTTGTTGCGCGCATCCATGGGGCTGGAAAAGTGAACCGGTTTTCCTTCAATCAAAATCTCCCCTTCGTCGGGGATATACGCTCCACTCAGGACCTTCATCAGGGTAGATTTACCCGCGGCGTTGTCGCCGACCAGCCCCAGCACTTCATTACGGTGTAAAGCAAGGTCCACGCCGCGCAGCGCCTGAACCGCCCCAAAGCTCTTCTTGATGTTGCGCATTTCGACCACAGGTGCTTCTTCTACAGTCTGCGTCATACCCTTCTCCTTCTGTTTGACGATACAAAGAAACCGTCCCCCGCCGGGACAGTCCCACACTGGCACTCAATCACCTACCCTCCCGGAACAGGGAATTGATCGGCGATCTGTTTGGGCGGCAGGTCCGCCCAAACAGACCTTGTCACACTTGCTCCCCGCCCAGACGAAGGAATGGTGGTGATGGAACCACCACCATTCCATTCTCAATCGCTAACGCTTACTCGTCAAGACCCGTGAACTCGTCGGCGGGCCAGTAACCGGAGTCGATGATGGCCTCCACGACGTTGTCCTGGTCGACGGTAATGACCTCAGATGGCGCTGCC
>JBMCFH010000330.1:0-3543 GCA_048620455.1 Chloroflexota bacterium
CAAAAGTGTGACACCCAATCTGGCCAAGAGTGAGGAATGCCCCGGTCGCGATTTATGTTTGACCGTTGCCCGGTTCCACAATGAAAAAGGCCAGAGCGCCGAAGATGGGGACGACCATAATAAAGACGGCCCACAGCGCCCGGGCTGTTTCTGGCAGGGAGCGACCACGAAGCCGCAGCAGCGCAAATAGGGACAGCAGCACCCACAGAATGGGAAAGGCGCATTGGATCAAGAGGTAACCGGTATTCAAACCGAACTGTTCCATGATGAAAGTTCTCCAAGACCTAGAATCCGGCAATTTTCACTCCGTACTTACCTGAACACTTCCCAGCTCACTTCCCACGGCCCCTGCACATCCATCGATGCGTAGTCGACGATGACCGTAAAGGGCGACTCTGGTAGTTTCTCAATGGAGATGGTCGGCCTCAACTCGCCGACCAGCGAGTAACGAACGCTGCGGGCCAACAGGTGGTTGCCATAGTCGACGCCTTCACCGAGCCCCAGCGTCAGGCCCTCCAACGTTTGTTCTTCGCCTTGCTCCGCTTCTGTTTCGAACGCCAGCGTGTATCGGAATTCGTCTTCTCCTTCCTCTAGCCGCACACCCGTTACCTGCACGGGGAAGCCGGCCACATCTAGATTGACGTCCAGCGGCCAACTGTCACCGACCTGTGGATTGGGACCGAGGTCCACCGTGAACGCGTCGCGCAGGTTCGTGCTGAAACTCAACCGCGGTACGTTTAGCGTCAGCACCTGGGCAGCCGTCGCCGGCGGCTCAAACCAGGCCGTATCCTGGGCCACGGGCCCGGCCGGCGGCGGCGTTGGCGTTTGCGATGTATCGATCACTTCCCTTTCCACGCGCAACGGCCGGGTGGACGGTGATATGGCGCGATAGATGCGACCCGCTTCATCCTGCAACCACGGAGCGAGGTCTGTGTTGGGCGATCCCAGCCCGTTCCAACTCCAACGCGCATCCTGCCAGCCCGCCTGCACTTGCAGCGCGATTTCCTCATTACTGTGCGCCGCCGCGAGCACGCTCAGCGTCACACCGGCCTGTGTCGTGCTGGCCTCTTGTGGCGCATATGTTTGCGGTAGCCGCTCGCTCTCCTCTACATCGGCGCCGCGAACGGGCCACGTTAACTCCCACGGCCCTCTGACTAATAGACTGGCGCCGGTGAGCTCGACATTGATTTGTCCGGCCGGGACCGGCGTTCCTTCATCAAGCTCCAGGCTCGCCCTGATTTTGTTCGTCGCCGGCGTGTAACCGGTGGCCCCGCCGTCAAACACGGATCCGGGTGCGTCCAGGAAGATGCCCATCAGACGCCGGTTTTCTTGCTCGGCAACCGGCTCGACGTCGAAGCGCAGAACCGTCTGGCGCAGGATGCCGTCGCGCAGGCGTATCTCTTCTTCGGCCAGTTCCGCGCCCGTAACGCGCACCGGGAAGCCCGCGACGTCCAGCGTCACATTCAGTTCCCAACGGTCACCAATATGCGGGCTCTCGCCCAGATCGACGGTGAAGCTGCCCGACGCCGGGACGTCGAAATCAACGCCGTCCACGACCAGGGTCAATGCCTCTGCATCTGGCGGGACCGGTTCGAACGTCTCGCTGCCCAGCCAACGGTTCGCCGGCGGGGTGGGGGCGGCTGGATCAAGCGGCTGCACTTCCTGTGCCGTCTGCGATCCGCTGGTGGAGCCGGGAATCAGGTTGTACCTGTTTCCTTCGTCGTCGCGCAGGTATGGCAGTCGGAAACCGGCCGGGCCGAAGTGGTTCTCCCATTCAGGATTCTCCCAGTCGAGCTGTATTTGCACCGCCGTCTCCCGCGCATCGTGCGCCACTTCCAGCACGCGCAGCGTGACGCCCTGATGGCTCTCGACGGCTCCTTGCGGACGGTACGGCTGTGGATACATGCTGGCTACGACCTCGCCGCTCGCCGGTTGCAGAAGCAGCGGTACGGTCCACTCTTCCGGCGCTGCGCCGGCCGGCACTATTGGCAGACGCGGCAATTCTAGCGTGACGCGATAGACGTCTGGCGGCAATGGCGGGAACACCAGGCTGGCGCTGCCCACGCGCATCGTGCGGCCCGAAGGCCTTAGCGCTGTGCCGTCCGGCAGGCGCAGCCACGCCTCAAACGCTTCGAACGGCTCCCGGCCGTCGGGCCACAACTGTTCCCGCGGCGGCAACCCGTCGCTGTCGATGACCACCACCGTCTCCTCCGGTCCCGCTACCACCTGTTCCACGCGCAACGTCACTCCTTCACGGGTCACGCTCGCTGGGGTCGCCAGCAGGCGGCTCTCTTCCAGGTCCACAAAGCCCACGCCCGGCACGTAGCCCAGCCACGCCTGCAACCCGGCCCAGGCCCTCTCCGGCCCAATCAGCAACACGCTCGCCAGGAGCAAGCCCACCACCAGCAGCGGCACAACTGCCCACCGTAGCCGGGGCGCCGGGCGTCGCATGCCGGCCCATAGCGCGCGCCACTGTGCCAGGAGCGATCCCTGTTCATCGAGCGGCGCACCCTCGTTCACGCTCTGTGTTGCCAGCAGCCGCTGTTCCAGCCGGTCCACAAAAGCGGGGTCCGGCCGGTGGCTTAACACCGCCTTCAGGCTCTCTTCCAGCATTCGTTCGTCCCTGGGTTGGTTCGTCATTGGTTCACTCATTGGCGTCCTCCGCTGCGCTCTCCTCCTGCGCCAGCACCTCGGCGACGGCCCAGCGCCTTCGCAGTTGATCCAGCAGGCGGTAGATGGCCTTTTTGACCGCCTCCTCGCTGCTGCCCAGCACCTCGCCAATGTCGCGGTAGCTCAGTTCCGCCACGAAGCGCAGTTGCAGCAGTTCCCGCTGTTCCTCGTCGAGATCGCTCACCAACCGGCCCAACTGCGCCAGCCGCTCGCGCTGCGCTACTTCCGCTTCCGGTCCCAGCCTATCTAGTGGGCTGTCCAGCGCCTCGTCGAAGGGCAATTCCTCGCGACGTGCCCGGTAGTGATCGACCACGCGGCGGCGGGCGATGGTAAATAACCAGGCCGCCCCCTGGCCCCGCTCCTCATACCGCGCCAGCCCTTCCAGGGCCTCGGTAAACACCTGCTCCGTCAAATCCTCGGCGTCCGCCCGGTCGCCCACGCGGCTGTAGATGTAGCTGTAGATGGCGGTGACGTGACGCCGGTAAAGGGCTACAAAAGTCGCGTCCGCAGCGGCCCTGTCCCCCGTCGCTCGTCGCCCATCCGTCACGGCGCCGTCCTCTGTTTCCGCTCCCACCCTGTTTGCCCGCAAAAAATCAAACATCTCTTACCATCGCCGGTGCGTCTTGCCAGGCCACCTGGCCCGTTGTTCATCAACGTTTCCTTGCACCATGTATATCGTAGCAGATGGCGAAAAGGGACAAAATGGACGACGAAGAACAAAAATCACCTTCCCCACCCGTACGCGCAACGACCTACCAACCTGCAACCCGCCACCGACCACTGACCGTCGACCGCCGACCGCGGTCCGCGGTCCTCCGCCCCCTAAAACAACCGTAACTGCCGCGCCGGTCGACGCCCATCCAGCAGCACAAA
>JBMCFH010000331.1:0-3517 GCA_048620455.1 Chloroflexota bacterium
GGCGCCTCCAGCTGTGGGCGGCAGGGATCGTAGTTCCAGCCCAGGACCACGCGATAGTTTGCCGCGGCATCGGGCGGGGGATCGGCTAATTGGATGGCGTCGGTGCGCACGTCGAAGACCCAGCTCAGGAGCCAGTCAAAGGAGCCTTTGAAGCTACTGCCATGATAGGTGATCTGCGTGCGGTTGGGCCGCTCGCCTTCCAGATGCCCTCGCACAGGGACGAAGCCATGATGGCGCAGATTGTCCGCAGCCAGCATATAGAGCACGTCGTCCTCCGTGACCACCTCCACCGTGATCGGCGCCCGCGAGGCGCGATTGAGTACCGGCGGCTCCATGAACTGCGCCAGAACCGGTTGCGCCCCTTCCCACTGTAACAACTGCACCGCGGCTCCCCCGGACGTCATCCAGCCCCGTCGCGCTGCCGGCGGTAAGAACAGATGCTGGATGCCGTTTTCGCGAACGGCAGGCGCCAGCGACGCCAGCCGCAACATCTCCGACAGCGGCATATCGGTTTCTACCGTGTCGCGGTACGTCTCCCACAACTGCGGCAACTGCAACACCATCTCTGCCTCCAGGCCGCGGTTCAGAATGGCGCGCAGCACCTGCTGTTGGCGTCGCCCGCGGTCGAAATCGCTGCTGGTGCGCCGCGAGCGCACGTACCACAGCGCCAGATCGCCGTCCATCTGCCAGACGCCGGTGCCCAGTTCGAACATCTCCCAGTTCTCTTCGTCGTAGGGGTCTAGATCCGGTTCCTTCAACCGCCAGTCCTCCAGAGAGCAGCTCACGGCGACCTCGATGCCCCCCACCACATCCACCGCCTGCTTGAATCCGTCGAACCCGATGCGCGCGTAGTAATCCACGGGAATGCCGAAGTTGTAGAGAATGGTGTCCTTGACCAGCCCGCCGCCGCCGCCGGGATAGTCCGACCCGTGCCCGTGCGGCAGGGCCAGGTTGATGCGCGTCATTTTCCAGCCGGGAATGACCACGTACAGATCGCGCGGCAAAGAGAGCATCGTCGCCGTCTGCGTCTGCTCGTTGATCGAAACCAGGATCATGCTGTCCGTGCGCCCGCCCGCGCGCTCCCCCACGTCGTTGCCCAGCAGCAACACGTTGGTCACGCCCGGCGGTCGTTCAAACGGCGGCACCGGCGTGGGCACCGTGGCATCCTCCGCCAGCAACTCCGGCTCCAGCGTGGCGAAGGGCGTGTTGGACGGCGTCGGGGTAATGCTCGGCGTGGGCGTCTGGCTGGGTGTGGGCGTCACCGTGGGGGTGGAGGTCGCCGTTGGCGTCCAGGTCCACGTCGGCGGCACTGTGTTCGTGGCTGTGGGTGGGGCTGCCGTGGCTGAGGGAGTCGCCGAAGCTTCAGCCGTCGCGCCCCTCGTCGGCGATGATGCCGCCGCAACCACGGCGGGTTCGCCCGGCGCCGGGGACGAGGCCCGCGCGTACTGCCAGATGCTGGCGATGCCCACCGCGCCCGTCAGAAATAGCACAAGCAACAAAATCGCGACCCAGTTTGTGGAGCGCGCTTTCCGCCTCATCGTCTGTCTCTCGGAACTCACGTTACCATCACTTCCTGCTGGCTCTTCAGCGTGTCGTTACGCAAGCGAGGATACCGCCAGGCTATCCACGCCGTCAATAGTACGGTAGCCAATCCGCCGCTGAAAATGGCCAGGGGGACGCCAGAGAGAGCAGAAAAATGATGGTGGGCCGGAAGAAGGTCGCCGGCGACCGCGTCGTCGGCGCTGAGGAGAAATCAGTACCGTCAGGAACGCACGGCAGCCGCCTGACTCAGTGGCGGTTGAAGAAGTCGATCACTCTCCCGATGAAAAGTTGGTCCCCGGCATCGCGGAAGGTGTGCGGCTGGTCAGGATAACGATAGCATTCTACCGTCTTGTTCAGCGCCTGCAGGCGCTCGCAGAGGTCCGTGGACCACTCCGGCGGCACCGTATCGTCCAGCTCGCCGTGGTGGATGGTCACCGCCGCCTGGATGCGCTCCAGGTGGTAGATGGGCGAGATCCGCTGCAAATCCTCCTGGGGCGTCGCCAGCTCCTCCGCGCCGCTCTCGCCATCAGACCACATCATCACCCTCTCGTAATTCTGGCGCTCGTCGCCGCTCATCGACCCGTAGAGGGCAATGGCGTCTACATCGGGCTGCACCGTACTTATGCGCAGGGCGATGCCGCCGCCCATACTGTGTCCCAGCAGGTGCATCTGTTGCGCGTCGGCCTGCGCCAGCGGCCCCGGCTGTCCCGCCATGCGCTCGATAATGGCCATCAGGTTCATCACGTCAACCGCGTAGTCGACGCGGAATTCCGGCCCCTCACTCGCTTCCACCAGCGCCGCCTCGCTCTCCAGAGGCGGATGGCTGCGGTAATTGGGGTGAAACACCACGTATCCGGCGCGCGCCAGCCAGTCGGCGTACCGGGTGGTGTAGCCGATGGTGCCATAATTCTCCGGCGGGATGTAGCCGTGCAGCACCAGGGCCACGGGGAACGGCCCCTGGCCAAAGGGTACGTTCAGAAAGCCAGAAACGGTAAACCCCTCGCTGGGATAACTGACCAGCGTGCGCGTGAAAGCGTCGGTGACGTGGATCGTCTCCAGCACCTGCAACGAGCCCTCCCCGTACTCGCGCGCCGCCAGATCGGCGATGGTCAGCCCGGCGTAGGGGTCGGGCGTGGGCGTCTGCGTGGCGACGGGGATCGGCGTGGGGCTGGGCGGCACGGTGGTGGCGCTGGCAACCGGCGTCGGCGTGGGCGGCAAAGCGGTGTTGGTCGCCGTCGCTTCGCTCTGGACCACCGCCGGCGACGCGACCACGGTGCTCGCCGTCTCCGCCTGCGTGGGCGCCAGCGGCGGGGATTCGGCCAGCAGACCGCCATCGCCGCAGGCTGCCAGCAACAACGCCGCCACCAGCATCAGGAGCTGGATCCGTCTACTCATGCCGTTCCGCCGGTCGCCGTCGCTCGCCCCGTTGCCAGGCGGCCCACTGCACGGCAATCCCCACTACCAGCAGGATGACAAAGAGCAGGGAATCGCCCACCTGGGCCATCTCCAAATTGCCTGCAATCACGTTGGAAAGCAGCGCCGCGCCCAGCGCAGAGGATAGGAAAATGAGCGCAGGGTCCAACAGCAGTGAAATCAGGACGGCGCCCACAATGCCGCCCACGATAAATAGAACAGTCGCCAGCGTGCCCTCGTTCGCCGCCCCCAACAGACCGCTGACGTACAACAGGACGTAGCCGCCGGCGAAAAAGCCGCCGATGGCCACCGCCAGCCGCTGCGCAAACACCGCCAGCAGCGCGCCGAGCACGCCCACCAACAGCCCCACCAGCAGCAACAACCAGCCCGCAACGTCCACAAGAAAACGCCCGGCCAGGTTAAATCCGGCCACAAATCCCGCAGCAGCCACAAATAACCAGAATAGCTGGCGCCCGAGAAATAACGAAAGAATTCCAACGAGAGCCCGAACCGCTGTTGACATGGGGACAATGATAGATTAGATGGAGGGAATCTGGCAAAT
>JBMCFH010000332.1:0-3502 GCA_048620455.1 Chloroflexota bacterium
ATCTCCAATCTCTACTCTCTTCTCCTGTGTATGGCCAGCATATCCCCCAACAGCGCATACCCCGTTTCGACGCGACCGGCGCCGGGGCCTACGAGGGTCACATCGCCAAGAAGGTCGGTGGTGTAGGTGATGGCGTTGGTGGCGCCGCCCACGGAGGCCAGGGGGTGGGACAGGGGTAGCCGCGTGGGGCGCACGCGGGCTGTGAAATTATCTCCCTGCTTCTGCACCAGGCCGATGAGCTTCCAGCGCTCGCCGGCCTGCGCAGCCTCCTCAATGGCCTGGGGGGTGAGGCCCGTAATGCCTTCGGCTGTCACATCACTCATGGTCAGTGGCAGATCCATGAGCAGGTTGGCCAGGATGACCACCTTGCCCGCGGCGTCGTGACCTTCTACGTCTCCGGTGGGGTCGGCCTCCGCGTAGCCTTTCTCTTGCGCCTCAGCCAGCGCTTCCTCGTAGGTCGAGCCGGCTTCCATCTGTGTCAATATATAGTTGGTAGTGCCATTAAGAATGCCCTGCACGCGTTGCACGCCGGCGGCGGAGAGCAGTTCCATGCCCAGGCGCAGGGCAGGCGTGCCGCTCATCACCGTGCCTTCCACGCCGATTTCCACGTTGTTTTCCTGGGCCAACTGCTTCAGTTCCGGGAAGTGGAGTGCAGTGGGGCCCTTATTGGTCGTTACCACGTGGCGACCCTGTTGTAGGGCGCGGCGCACGTGGGTCAGAGCGGGTTCACCCGTTTCCAGGTCTGTGTAGCTCATTTCCAGGATAATGTCGGCGTTGCTTTCCTCGATGGTGCGCAGCGCGTCCCAATCGCGGTGCGGGGCCGGCACATTGCTCAGGTCGCCGTCGGCCTCGACTGCCTGTAGTAACTGATCGGCAGCGAATCCGTCTGGATCATAAACGCTACCCTTGAGCAGGTCGCTGACGGCAACGATCTGGAAGCGGGCACCGTGCCGCTGCACAATGTCCTCGGCGCGGTCGCGTAAAATCTGGGCCAGGCCCTGCCCCACATTGCCAAAACCGATCATCGCCAGGCGATAGGAGTTCATGCGCTTACTCCTGGGCGTCTGTCGTCGCCGCTTCCTGCTGTGCGGCGGCGGTGGCCTGCAACGCCTGTTGCAGGTCGGCGATCAGATCGTCGGTGTCTTCGATACCTACGGAGTAGCGGATGAGGCTTTCGGGTATGCCCATCGCTTCCCGTTCCGCCGGCGTCGATTCCACGTGGCTGGAGGTGCGCGGCGGACCGACGACGGTCTCTACCGCACCCAGGTTCGCGGCGGCGTGGGCGTATTTGAGCCTGGGCAACAGGCGGCGCACGGAGGGAAAACCACCGCGCAGCATAAAGCTGAGCACGCCGCCGTAGCCGCGCATCTGGCGCGAGGCCACGTCGTGATTTTCATGACCGGGCAGGCCCGGGTAAAAGACGTTTTCCACAAATGGGTGATCTTGTAGGAACTGGGCGATGCGCAGCGCGCTTTCGTTCTGCTGGCGAATGCGCAGGTGCAGCGTTTTCATGCCGCGCAACAGCAAATAGGCGGCCATGGGGTGCAGCGTGGCGCCGTTGATTTCGCGGTAATGGTAGATTTGTTCGATCAGCTCGGCCGGACCGCAGATGACGCCGCCCAGGGCGTCGGCGTGCCCGCCGAGGAACTTGGTGGCGCTGTGCAACACGAGATCGGCGCCCAGTTCCAGGGGGTTGCTGTTGATGGGGGTGGCAAAGGTGTTATCCACGACGACCGTGGCCCCTGCCTCATGTCCTGCAGCCGCCAGCCGCGCCAGATCGACCACTTTCAGGGTGGGGTTGGTGGGGCTCTCTAGATAGAGCAACGTGCACCCTTTGGCCACTTCAGCTTCAATCGCTTCGTGGTCGGTGGTGTCGCAAAGGGCCACGTCTACCTGCATCTGGGGCAGGAATTCCAGGAAGATCTTGTTGGTGCCGCCATAGGTATCTTTGACAGACACGACACGGTCGCCGGGCCGCAGGAAAGTGTAAAGAGTGTTGCTGATGGCAGCCATACCCGTGGCAAAACTGGTGGCTGCTTCTGCGCCTTCTAGCTGGCGCACCTTTTCTTCGAAGGCGGCGACGGTGGGGTTGGTATTGCGCCCGTAGATATGTCCGGGCTGCTTCCCCAGGGCCACGTCCTGCCACTGGTCAACGTCTGTGTAGCCGAAAGAGACGCTGTGCACGACGGGTACCTGTGTGGCTCGTTCCCAGAGGTCTTTCGCTTCCTCGCCGGCCCACACGGATAAGGTGCCTTTCTGCGGCGGGTGATTGTTCATCTTTGTCATGACTCCAAACTTTTTAAGTGGTTGATATGATCGGCGGGCAAAGCAGAGTCTGCGCCGTCCAGGTGTGGTTGCGCAGACTCTGCCTCGTTATGAACTGTTACTGTTATTCCAGGTCGCTGTAGGCGTCGGGGCAGATATCCTCGGCGGTGACATCGCCGGGCATGGCGGCTTCGTCAAACCCTTCGAACTGGCCGACGAGCTCCAGCAGTTCGCCGGAATCCTTCAGGTTCTGCAACTCTTCGTTGAACGCCTCGCGGAATTCCAGGTCCTCGTAGCGGAACGCAGCGCCACCGTAGGAGGTGACCGGTTCGCCGTCAACCGTGGGCTGCTCGAAGGGATCGGCCAGCTCAAGGTTGGGATCGTCCGTCGTCTGCAGCGTTATGAGCAGTGTGGGACGGGTGCCGGTCCAGGCGTCGATCTGGCCTGCCTGCAGGCCGGCGACACCAGAGGGGTCGTCGGGGAATTCGACGATCTGGTCCTCAGAAACCCCGGCCGCCAGCATGTAATCAATTTCCAGATAACCGGCGCCGGTCCCGACTGTGACGTCAGAGTTGGCGGCGATATCTTCATAGCTGTGTAGATCGAGCGGATTCCCTGCTTCTACGATCAGCGCCTCGCCTACCTGATACTCGGGATCGGCGAAGAGCACTTCCTCGCAGCGGCTGGGTGTGATGTACATACCGGCTGTAATCACGTCGAAGCGACCAGCCTGCAAGCCGGGAATGAGTGAGCCGAACTGAGTGAGCACGCCTTCCATCTCTTCAATGCCCAGCTCCTGGAATACGGCGCGGGCAACTTCTACTGCCTCGCCAGACAGCGTGCCGTCTGGCTGAGCGAAGGCGTATGGGTTCTCATTGGCGAAGCCTACGCGGATTACGCCTTCACGCCGGGCGCGCTCCAGCGTGCTTTCTTCCTCTTCCTCTTCTTCTTCGGTGGCTCCTTCTTCATCCGACGTTTCGGTGTCGGCCGGGGGTTCGCCACCGCCATCATCCTGCGGCTGGCAGGCAACGGTGAGGGCCGTGATAGCCACCAGTACGAGCAACAGAGTGAGAAGTTTACGCAGATTCATAGATCCTCCTTTCAGTATGGGAACGAAAATAAATTGTTCGACTTTCGGCGTTCAGCTAATTTGCCCAAGAGTCAGGGCGCCCGTGACACGAAAGCGAGATGGAAACTCAGGGGCCCAGTCGGTCACGACACGTAGTCGGTCACGACA
>JBMCFH010000333.1:0-3495 GCA_048620455.1 Chloroflexota bacterium
ACGGCAAACCAGAACCGACCAGCGGGGAAATGTGGAACAGTCCTAACTGTTTGCCCAGTCGTCGGTGGTCGCGCTCGCGCGCTTCTTCCAACCGCTGCAGGTACTCCTCCAGCTCTTCTTTGTTGTGCCACGCCGTACCGTAGATACGCTGCAGCTGTGGGCGGTTCTCGTCGCCGCGCCAGTACGCGCCGCTGGTACGCAGTAGTTTTACGGCATTAGCCTTCACCTGCTTTGTGTACCCCACGTGTGGGCCGCGGCACAAGTCCACGAAATCTCGCTGGCGGTAGATACTTACCTCGTCCACAGGTTCGGAGATGGGCCGGCCCATGTCGTCCACCTTACCCGCCGCCAGCTCCTGGATCAGCTCCACCTTGTACGGTTGGTCCTCAAAGAACACCAACGCTTCATCCACGGTCATTGTTTTATGCTCAAAGCGCGCATTCTTCTTCAATAGCGCCTTCATGCGCGCCTCGATCTTTTCTAGATCTTCCGGCGCAAAGGTGATCGGTTTTCCCTCTTCATCGCGGCCCAGATCAAAGTCATAGTAAAAGCCATCCTCAATCGGCGGTCCGATTGCCAGTTTGGCATCTGGGAAATGATCCAGCACCGCCTCCGCCATCACGTGCGCTGCCGAATGGCGTATCCGATAAAGTTCTGATTCTTCATACGGCGCATTGCCGTTGTTCTCTGACATAGTTTTTCTCCAAGAAAGATTAGAGATTAGAGATTGAACTACACGCAATCTCCAATCTCCAATCAACCAATCTCCAGTCTCCAATTACCAACAAAAAACGCCACCACCCACATCGGGGCGATGGCGATCGCGATTCCACCCAATTTCAACCGTCACGCCCTATGCAGGCGCCACGATTCTCATTGCCGCCGTTAACGGAGCGTACCGGATTCTCGTATTGGGGGCGCCTGTGCGGCGCACCGTTCAGAGAACCACTCTCGGGGGGTTTTCACCACTGTCTTCGCCACGAAGGCTCTCAGCCCATCGACCTTCGCTCTCTGGGGCGGGCACAGCTGTTACTCGTCCCGATCAACGTGTTAGCGTTCTTCTTTGATTAAATTATAGAGCTCGCACAAGGCGTGTCAAGGACAATTTGTAAGTGTTCAGACTTCTGTCAAGACTCATCCGGCAGCTGGCGTCAGGACATAGCCCAAGTGCTGCCAGCATTCCAGCAGTGGATTGAGTCGTCGCGCCTGCCACGTTTCAAACAAGCTGGCCAGCTTCATGCGCGTCTCGCTTCCAGCCGGGCTGCGGCTGCCACCACTGATCTTGCGTTGTACAACCAGCGGTCGCAGCGCGCGTTCGGCCAGGTTGTTGTCCGCGGGGACGTGCTGGTGCGCGACGAACTGGAACAACTCGTGTTGATGGCGCAAGAGGCGCTTGGCCACGGTGCAACAGGGATGGTCATATAGCGTGGCGTATTGCAGCCCGAACCGTTCAACCATCTGCCGCAAGCGCGCCGACAGGTGCTGTCTCTCTGCGGCTGGCAGGCCCGTCGCCAGTTGTTCGGTGGCGTAGTAGTATAGGCGCTTGACGCCGCTGGCCCAAGCAACCACTTCGCCATTGCTTTCATGGGCCTCCTGCAACGCCTGCAAGTCGCGCAGCAGATGCACCCAGCATCGTTGATGGAGGCCGCTGTACTGGTTGTAGGCGGCGTAGAAATCGGTCACCAAATGACCACCAAATTCACCCAATATCTCCTTGGCTACCGCACCGCTGCGGCTACGATGAAATTCATAATAGCGTACCGGCTGCGGCGTATCCGTTGCCAGACACCAGATGTAGCCGTTCTGCCCATCTTCGCGCCAGCCTGTTTCGTCCATGTGCAGGACGGGGCTGGCTCGCGCCTCTGCCAGCAGCCTGGCACTCCCCTCAGCCAGGTGGCGCACCACTCTCCGGCACAAATCGTTGATTTCACCCACACTCAAGTGCACGCCATAGGCCGTGTGCACATACTCCTGAATCGTTCGTAGCGGTATGCGCAACCGCGCTCTCATGTAGGCCACGAGCCCCATCAGTCGTACCCCTACCCGACCGCTACCCACCACCACACCAGTCCAGTCCACCGCAGCCGCTCGCCAGCTGCGGCAGCGCCAGCACCACCCTTTCATGACCTGGTGCTCCACCACTTCCACCGCTTGTGGCGGCGGTATGTCGATCACTTCCCGCCGGTAATAGCATGACCCTTCCGTGAGTCGCTCACCGCATTCAGGGCATGTCTCAATCTCATGCACTTCGGTTCGCGTCGGCGCCATCCGCCGTCGTCCCCGATTGTCCTTGGCCGCCCGCTTGCGCCGTTGCCCCCGTTCGCGCTTTGCTCGATTCGCCTTGACAAAACTGGGCGGCTGCCCTGACTGTCCCGCCTCAAGCTGTTCAACCAGCTGCTCATTCTCCCGGCCCAGCGCCTCGTTTTCCCGCCGCAGTATCTCATTTTCCCGGCGCAAGCCTTCATTCTCTGCACGCAGCTGTGCCACTTCCTGCTTGAGGACAGTAACCAATTCCTGAAGTGCTTGCACCTGCTCTTCGATACCCACAAGCCAAGTTTATCTCAATTTGCTATAAGACTGAACAATTACGACGGCGGACGGCGGGGATGGGACGCAGATTGGCCTGGGTCACATGATTTTTTACCGTATATATGTCGGTGTTTTGCCTGCTAGTCTGCGGTCTGCAGTCCGTGGTCTGCGGTCGATTTTTTGCGTCGATGGGATATGATCGCGCTCTATAGATTTTCTCCAATAGAGGTAAAGCTGTGAAACAAGGAAACGAACATCGCTATACGCTTACGAATCACACGTTCAGGCCGGGAGTGACGGCGCCGGAGGATGCGGGAGAGGGCGCTTTTTGGTTTGCTTTTCAGGGCAACAAGTTGCTGGTGACGATGCAGGAGAATGGTGAGGAAGGGAGCGGGATGCCGGCGAGCGACCCGGATACGGCGGGGGCCATGGCGCCGTGGGCGCCGTCGCTGCAGGCGCTGGGCCTGACGCCGCTGCGCACGCAGTATCTGGGCACGCTGGACGAGCAGGCATGTTTTTCGGCGGAGCTGGCGGAGGAGGCGAGCGCGCCGCCGGGCATGAAGCTGGTGGATTTGCGGCGGCTGTACGGGCTGCTGGACGAGGATTTCTTCTGGATTGCGGGGCGGGCGGTGCAGATTGTGGCCTGGGATCGCACGCACCAGTTTTGCAGCGTGTGCGCGACGCCGGTGGAGGCCAAGCGCAGTGAGCGGGTGAAAGTGTGCCCGGCGTGCGGGCATAGCAGCTATCCGCGGCTTTCTCCGGCGATTATCGTGGCGGTGACGCGAGGCGACCGGCTGTTGCTGGCGCGCTCGCACCGCCATCCGCCGGGCCGTTTTAGCGTGCTGGCGGGCTTTGTGGAGCCGGGCGAAACGCTGGAGGAGTGCTTGCGGCGAGAGGTGAAGGAGGAGGTGGGTATTGAGGTTAAAAACATCCGCTATTTTGGCAGCCAGCCGTGGCCTTTTCCGC
>JBMCFH010000334.1:0-3492 GCA_048620455.1 Chloroflexota bacterium
CGCTGGGGCGAGGCCCTGCGCGAAATCTCCGGGCGGCTGGAGGAAATGCCCGGCGAAGAAGGGTATCCGGCCTATCTCGCCGCCCGCCTGGCCGAGTTCTACGAACGCACCGGACGCGTTCTCTGCCTGGGTAGCTCGCAGAACGCTAAGGACGACCCTCGCGCCGGATCGGTAACCATCGTCGGCGCCATCTCCCCACCCGGCGCCGACTTCTCGGAACCGATGACACAAAACTCCATGCGCGTCGCGGGGACTTTCTGGGCCCTGGATTACGATCTCTCGCGCCGTCGCCACTTCCCATCGATCAACTGGACGCGCAGTTACTCTCTGTATGACTTTAGCCAATGGTATACGACCGAAGTAGCCGAAGATTGGACCGACCTGGTTCAATCGGCCATGGCCATTCTCCAGCAAGAGGTGGAGCTTCTGGAGATTGTACAGCTGGTCGGCAGCGATGCCCTGGCCGAATCGGAGCGCGCCCTGCTGGCCACAGCCCGCATGTTGCGCGAGGACTTTCTACAGCAGTCTGCTTATCACGAGGTAGACCGTTTTTCAACGCTGGAGAAAGCGTACTGGATGCTAAAGGCCATTATGACCTTCCACGAAAAAACGCGCCTAGCGTTAGAGGCCGGCGTCCCCCTGGAACAGATCACAGGCCTCGCCGTCGTCGAGAAGATCGCGCGCATGAAGGAAATTTCTGTGGCGGACGCAGAGAGCGGCATCAGAGCTGTCATCGAGCGCATCGAGAGCGAGTTCAAGGAGCACGGAACGTAACATGGTAATGCCCGATCTCAACATTCCCCGGCCGGAGTTGGTCGTCAAAGAGTACCGCACCCTCTCCCAGATCAGGGGGCCGCTGCTCTTCGTCGAGCGTGTGGCCGGGGTAGGCTACAACGAAATGGTAGAGGTGCACCTGCCGGGCGGCGACGTCGTGCTGGGCCAGGTGCTGGAAGTCGACAGGCAACGCTGCCTGATCCGCCTTTACGGCAGCAGCAGTGGGCTGAGCCTGCAACATACGAAATTGCGATTCACCGGCGACATTATGCGTCTGGACGTCTCCCTCTCCATGCTCGGACGCGTCTTTGACGGCGTCGGGCAACCGATGGACGGCGGCCCGCCCATCACGCCGGAAGCGTCGCTGGACATCAACGGCGCGCCGATCAACCCCTTCGTCCGTCGCCGCCCGCACCACTTCATCCAGACCGGCATCTCGGCCATCGACGGCCTGAACAGCCTGGCCCGCGGGCAAAAGTTGCCCATCTTTTCCGCCGCCGGGCTGCCCGCGGGCGAACTGGCAGCGCAGATCACGGCGCAGGCGCGTGTCCGGGGCAGCGACAGCGATGACCACTTTGCCGTGGTCCTTGCCGCCATCGGCGTGACCCAACGGGAAGCATCCTTCTTCCTCGACCAGTTCCGGGCCAGCGAAGCGATGGACCGCACCCTGCTCTTCATCAATCGCGCCGACGATCCCTCCATCGAACGCATTCTGACGCCGCGCGTGGCGCTGACTGCGGCGGAGCACCTGGCCTTTACCCACCAACGCCAGGTGCTGGTCATTCTCACCGACCTCACCAACTACTGTGAGGCCTTGCGCGAAGTCTCGGCAGCCAGCGAAGAAGCGCCCGGCCGCCGCGGCTATCCCGGTTATATGTACTCCGACCTGGCCAGCGTCTACGAACGCGCCGGGCGTATCCGCGACAACGCGGGTTCCATCACCCAACTGATCATTCTCACCATGCCCGACGACGATATCACTCACCCCATTCCAGACCTCACCGGGTACATCACAGAGGGACAGATCGTCCTCAGCCGCGACATGCACCGCAAAGGCATTTACCCGCCCATCGACGTCCTGCCCTCACTGTCGCGGCTCATGGACGCTGCCATCGGCGAAGGGCAGACGCGCCGGGAACATCGCGCCGTGGCCGACCAGATGTACGCGCTCTATGCACAGGCCCGCGACTTGCGGCGACTCGTGGCCATCATCGGCGAGGCCGCCCTCTCCCCCGATGACCGCCAGGTACTGGCCTTTCTGACGGAATTCGAGCAGACCTTCGTCGGCCAGGGCAAAGTTGAACGCTCCATCGACGAGACGCTGGATCTCGCCTGGAAGTTGCTGGGCCAGGTGCCGGTTGGCCTGTTGAAACGAGTGCCCCAACAGTTGATTGAAAAATATATCGGAGGCGCGTAATGGATGCCCCGGGAACAGCCTCGTCGGCAACGCGCATGGCGCTTCTGGCGCACAAGAACCAGCTGGCCCTGGCCCGGCAGGGGCGCGATCTGCTGGAGCAGAAGCGTAGTGCGCTGATGAAGGAACTGTTGGCCACCGCCGACACGGTACTGGAGCGGTTCGACGCCCTGCAGGCGGCGAGCAACGCCGCCCAGCGGGCCCAGGCGCGCGCCGACGCCACAGCCGGACCCGAAGCCGTGCGCGCCGCGGCGTTGGCCACGCCGCAGGAGCTCACACTTGAGGTCAGCGCTACCAGCGTCATGGGCGTGCGCGTGCCACAGATTGAGCGCCGGCAACCGCAAGACGCGCAACCCGCCCGCGACTACTCGCCGGTGGGCAGCTCCACCACCATAGACGAAACGGCGACCGCCTTCGATACTGTGGTGCAAACTATCATTCGCCTGGCGGACAGCGAGCTACGCCTGAAGCGCCTGGGCGAGGAGATTCAGAGCACCACCCGTCGCCTGAACGCTCTTGACCATATCCTCATTCCACGGCTGGAGGCGGAGATTGCTCACATCCAGAACGTCCTGGATGAGCGCGAGCGCGCCGATCATTTTCGGTTGAAACTAATGAAACGAATTCTCGAGCGAAGGCGCGAAAGAGCCGCAGCCCGAGACGAGGGAGTCCCATGAAACGATCACGGAAGGAAGAACCTTTAACCGACTGTGCCCAGGGAAAGCCGGAATCGACAATGGAAAGGATATTTCTTGAAGAGTATCTGGAGAGCAAAGGCTATCGCATGGCCGATCTCCGCACCTTGCCGCCGGCACAGGCGCAGGCCCTGATGAAGGAAGCGTGCCAGTATGCATCGCTCAAGATGGCCCAGATAGAATCGAAGGCACACTTCCGGGACAGCATTCGGTCAGAGTAGATAGCAACCAGGCACCACCGGCGGCACGCCGCAACTTGCCACGCACTGCTAGAAGCAGCACGCGGCGCCGTTACGACGGGTCCTCCGCCGCAGAATCTTCGGCGGGATCCGTTAAACGCGCCAGCTCGTTTTGTAGCCTGGCGAGAAAAGCGTCCACCGAGTCAAATCCCTGCCGTCGGCGGTAGCCGGCTGCCGAGCCAATAGCCTCCAACGAGTAACGCCAGCCGCTCTCCTCCTGCCAGCACCGCAACAGGAACGCGTGATAACGTCCTTCGCCGCCCGTTTCATCGCGCCCCGACCTCCCTTCCTGCTCCTCAAAGTCGCTCATTTTCCTTCCTTCTTCCTCCCGGGAAACCATCATAACCGCACAACGTCCTCACAACGTCCT
>JBMCFH010000335.1:0-3486 GCA_048620455.1 Chloroflexota bacterium
CTGCTTGCCTCGTGTCATGTTGAGCGGAGCGAAACATCTCTCGTTGACACACAGTCTGGTATAGTTCCTTCACGTCGTTCAGGGGGACGCCGTGCGGCGGTCTGCGGTCTGCGGTCCGCCGTCAGTAACCCAATCTCCGATCTCCATTCTCCTGTCTCCACCGCATACAGGGCCCGCACCATCTCCTCCGTCACCTGCGACGGCGCGGCGTCGAAGAGCACACGGCCCTGGCGTAGGCCGACCAGGCGATCGCAGTGGCTGAAGGCGAAGGCCACGGCGTGCAGGCTGACGACCAGCGTCTTGCCCATCTCCTGAGATAGGTTACTGAGCAGTTCCATGATGCGGCGGCTGTGTTCGGGGTCCAGGCTGGCAATGGGCTCGTCGGCCAGGATGGCCTGCGGATCCTGTACCAGGGCGCGGGCCAGCGCCACGCGCTGTTGCTGCCCGCCGGAAAGGCGGTCGGTGCGCTCGAACAGTTTCTCGGGGATGCCCACGCGGGCCAGCGCCTCGCGCGCCTGCTCTACTTGCGCCGGTCGCGCCAGCGAGAGGGCCGCGCGCAGCAGCGACCAGCGCCCCAGGTGACCGGCGTTGACGTTATGGATGACGCGCAGGTTGCCTACGAGGTGAAACTGCTGGTAAATGACGCCAATCTCGCGCTGCATGGCGCGCAGGCGGCGCGGCGAGAGCCGGGACAGGTTGTGGCCCAGAGCCGTTACCGTGCCTTCGTCGGGGATCAGCGCGCCGTTCAGAAGCTGCAGCAACGTGCTCTTGCCCGCGCCGCTGGGCCCTACCAGCGCCACGCGCTCGCCGCGCTCAATGCGCAGCGTGACGTCGCGCAGGGCAGCCAGATCGCCGTATTGTTTGCTGGCGTTTTGTAGCTGGAAGATGGGGGTGGTCATGGTATAGAGTCCCGGCAAAGACATCCGATTTTTCAAAAAAATCGGATGTCTGGGTCTAATACTACTCTTCTACTATCTGCCCGATCTGGCGGGCCACGGCTTCGATCTGGTCGTAATTTTCGTTGCTGGTAGGGATGAATTGCGTGGCGCCGAAGAGGTCCAATATCTCCTGGTGGTCGGGATTCCCGGCGTCCAACTGTAGGAAGGCGTCCGTGACCCGTTGTGGAAAGTCGTCGCCGTACCGCTGGCGCACGTCGGGCCGGATGACCCAGTGGTAATCGTGATAGGGCGGGGTGCGCAGGATGACCTGCACGCGCTCCTGGTCTACCTCGCCGGCAGCCACGCGGCTGTCCCACACCTGGCTGTTCAAGGCGCCGGCGTCGTAGGTGCCCGCCTCTACCAGCTCGATGGTCTTGTCGTGGGAGCCGGAGAAGCCGGGTTCGCCGGCGAAGTCGTCCAGGGTCAGGCCCGCCTGGCTCAGAAAGTGCTGGGGCATGAGCCTGCCGGACGTGGACGATTCGCTGCCGAAGGTGAAGGTATGACCTTCCAGGGTTGATAGCGCCTGGACGCCGTCCAGCGGCGACAGGCCACTATCGCGGCTGGCAATAAAGACGCTGGTGAACTGCTCGTCGATGTCCCGCTGCACCAGGGCCTCGGCGCCTTCGACCTGCAGCCGCGCCTGCACGCCGGTCAGGCCGCCGAACCAGACCATATCCAGGTCGCCCACGCGGAAGGCGGTAACGGCGGCGGCGTAATCGGTGACGGGACGGTATTCGACGGGCAGGCCCAGTTCCGCCTCCAGATAAGCGGCGAGGTCGCCGTAGAGGCGTTGCAGGCGTTCGGGGTCCTGGTCGGGAATGGCGCCAATGACGAACGGTTCGCTGTCGTCGCCGGCGCCGGCAGGGGTGCAGGCTGCCAGCAAAGCGGCGCTGAGCAGCAGGCTGCAGACAAGCACAAGGGGTGCGAGGGGTCGATTCATGCGTCATTCTCCTTTGTGTCAGGCAGGGGATGAGGAAAAGGGAAAGGCGTTCCAGGCCGCGGGGGCGTTGAAACAGGAGCGCTAATCAGATTGCAGGAACAGGTTGAAGGCTGCATAGACCTCAGGTTTGTGGCGCAGCAGCGGGTTGCCACCCGCTTCTGCCACCATCACCCGAAGTCAGGAGGTGAAGCGGGGGGAGCTCCCACACACGGCGGGAGTAGTGCTACGGGCGCTGAGTCAGAATTTGTGAGATATGATGCGCATGTCTTGTCGAGCTGCCATAAGGTTACCTGAATAAGTAGTGGCTAATATGGTACCGTATGGATAAGATAGCGTCCAGCCAATGTGAGGGGAGCGTGTAAAGGAAAGGAAGGAGTGGCACATGAGACAGCGTCCACCTCGTGCACTGTTATTTGTCTTGACGATAGCCGCCATGCTGTGGCTGGCGGCCTGTGGACAGGAGCGACCGGCAGCGGTCGGGGGCGGCGCGGCGCTGGGGCAGGAAGCGGCGGCGACGGAAACGGTGGCGACGACGGCAATGGCCACAGCCTCGCCGCCGACCGAAGGGCCGACAGAGCCGCCTGCTGGCACGGCGACGGCGACGGAAACGCCTGCGCCGATGGCAACATCGACGCCGATGGCAACATCGACGCCCACGGTGACACCCCTGCCCAGTCCCACGCCCACGCCGACGCACCCGCTGATGATCGACGTGATGCGCCGGCAAGAATACCCGGGCAGCCAGCTGACGACGGAGGCCACGTTGACGTGGGGGCCGGGCTTCGAACGTTTCATCGTTTCCTATCTATCTGAGGGCCACAAAATCTACGCCCTGCTGACCATCCCCCGTGGCGAGAAGCCGCCCGAGGGCTGGCCCGTGATCATTTTCAATCACGGCTACATTCCGCCGGACGTGTATCGCACCACCGAGCGCTATGAAGCCCACGTGGAGGCGCTCGCCAGCCACGGCTACGTGGTCTTGCGCCCTGATTATCGCGGGCACGGCGACTCGGAGGGGCGCGCGGAGGGCGGCTATGGCTCGCCGGCCTATACGGTGGACGTGCTCAACGCGCTGGCGGCGGTCAAGACGCACCCGGACGTCGATCCCAACCGCATCGGCATGTGGGGCCATTCTATGGGCGGGCAGATCACGCTACGGGCGATGGTCGTCTCCGACGAGATCAAGGCCGGCGTCATCTGGGCCGGGGTGGTCGGCTCCTATCCGGACCTGCTGGAGCATTGGCGGCGGCGCAGCGGACCGACACCCACGCCGGATCCCACACGCCTTGCGCGCGGTTCGTGGCGGCGTGATCTGGCGGAGCTGTACGGCGCGCCGGAGGAGAACCCGGCTTTCTGGGCCTCCATTTCGCCCAATAGCTACCTGTCGGAGATCTCCGGTCCGCTGCAGCTGCACCACGGCACCGAGGACGAATCGGTGCCAGTGATTTTGTCTGAATTGCTGGCACAGGAGATGGAGGTCGCCGGGCAGTACGTGGACCTCTGGATCTGGGAAAACGACGATCACAACCTGACCATCAACTGGGGCTTCATCATGGAGCGCACCATTCAGTTTTTTGACGAGTATGTGAAAGGGACGGGGTGAGTGGT
>JBMCFH010000336.1:0-3463 GCA_048620455.1 Chloroflexota bacterium
ATCGAAGAGTACAAAAAACACCACGAAGCCGTCTGGCCCGAGATGCTCGACGCCCTGCGCCGCAACGGCTGGCACAACTACTCCCTCTTCATGGCCGAGAACGGCCTGCTCTTCGGCTACTTCGAGGCCGAAGAAAGCTTCGAAGCCTCCCAGGCCGGCATGGCCCGGGAAGAGGTCAACACCCGCTGGCAGGAGTTCATGGCCCCCTTCTTCGAAGCCCCGCCCGGCTCCCGGCCGGATGAGACGATGGTGGAGCTGGAGGAAGTGTTTCATCTGGATTAGGGGAGCAAGCATAATATGACGTTTATCACAGGCCAATGGGAGAGATAGCACTAGGGAAGAGAGAGCCAATTGGCCATAATGGCAGCATGAGGGACTCTAACCGCCCGCAGGGAAACGCCACCGATAGCGCCAACGCTGCCTTCCAACAGCGCGCGTTTCACGCGTTGCTCTCCATCTCCGAAGCGATCGACGAAGAACCGACGATCAGCCAGCTCTTCGAGCGGGCCCTACACGCCGTGCGCGAGGCAACCGACTTCGACTCGGTCGCAATGCGCATCTACGAACCGGGCAGCGATTGCTTCCGGCTGCTCGTTCAGCGCGGCATGTCCGAGGCCATGGTCCAGGAACTCGCCTGTATTTCGGCCCACAAGGGTTTCCTGGCTGAGATTACACAAACGAAACAGCCGGCCGTCACATCCGACCTGGTTGCCGATCCCCGACTTGGGGGAACAACCCCGCTGGAAATGGGCTACCGCAGCCTGGCCTGTGTGCCGTTGTTGGCCAACGGCGAAGTTGTGGGTAGTATGGAGCTGGCCTCCCCCACGGTCTACAAATGGACGCCAGAGCATATCAGCTGGTTAAGTCTCGTCGGGCGCACTGTGGGCGTGTTCGTACACCACGTACAGCTCACCTCCCAACTTCGCGACGCGGCAGTCCTCAGGGAGCGCTCGCTGATCGCCCAGGAGATTCACGACGGCCTGGCGCAACAGATCGGCTCCATCTTCGTCTGGGCCGAAGACGCCCAGTTCTCGCTACAGGAACAAAATACGGACGCCGCGCAGAGTGCTTTGCAGCACATCGAAGAGACAGCGCGCGACGCCTACGGACGGCTGCGCGAGGAGATGCTTGGCCTGCGCGAGACGCCCGCGTCTGAGGAACGCTTCATCCCTCAACTGCAACAGTACCTCGAACGGTTTCAGCGGCAATGGTCGATTGAGATACAACTTGTCGTTGCCAATGGAGACGGCAAACAGGCTATGCCGGTCACAATTACGCCGGGCGCCGAAATTCAATTGCTGCGCATCTTGCAAGAAATCCTGACCAACGTGCGTCGCCACGCCTGCGCTTCCAAGGTGCAGTTGAAACTGGCGGAAGAAGACAGATGGCTCATTGTCGACGTCAAAGACGATGGAAGCGGGTTCAATCCACAACAGGTGAGCGATGAACATCTGGGATTATGCATCATACGCGAGCGCGCGAAGAGCGTGGGCGGGCGCATTAAACTACAAACGTCTTCGGGGCAGGGCACGCACGTGCGCGTTGAACTGCCTCCGAGGAGCGAGCGATGAATAAAATTCTCATTGCCGACGATCACATCCTGTTTCGCGAAGGGTTGCGCAGCCTGATCAACCGTTGGCAAGACTTTGAGGTGGTTGGAGAGGCGTCAAACGGTGTCGAGGCTGTGAAATTGGCCCACGAACTGCTCCCAGACATCGTGTTGATGGATATCACCATGCCCGAGCAGAGCGGCATCGAGGCCGCAGGCCAGATCGCGCGCCAGCTACCCGCCACGCGCATCGTCATGCTCACGGTGGCCGAAGAACCGGACTTTCTCTTTCGTGCACTGAAGAACGGCGCGCATGGCTACGTCTTAAAGGATATTCCCTCCCGGCGGCTGCGCGACCTGTTGCGCGGCGTGCTGCGCGGCGAGACGCCCCTCTCGGGAACGATGGCCACCATGATGTTGGATAATTTCAAGGGCAGCGAGAGCGAGCAGAGCACGACCGTCGCCACAGAGCCGCTCACGGAGCGCGAGCAACAAGTGCTGGAGCTGGTGGTCGAGGGCCTGACCAACGCCGAGATCGCCGAACAGCTTTTCCTCAGCGAGAATACGGTGAAGAAGTACCTCAGCAACGTCCTGCAGAAATTCCACCTCAACAGCCGCGTCGAAGCGGCTGTCTACGCTGTGCGCGAGGGGATCGTCGAGGAACACTAAGCAATCTGGAGGGCGAGAGCCAGGCCCTCGCCCTCCAGATGATCATTTCCGTTCGTCTAATTGCGCCAGGTGTCTGAAGCCGATGTACAGCGCGGCAACCAGCGCCGCCGCGCCGGCAAGACCCAGATATTCGATCCACGTCGGCCAGTAACTCGCCTGCGGTAGATCCAGCCAGGGCACGGTCTGACCTACAACCAGCAACCACAACTTGTGCGCCACCACGCCCAGCAGAGCCAGAAGCGCTGCCGGCCGGCTCGCGCCTCTACTCCAGATCAGCATGGCCAGCGGCAGGATCAGGCCCAACACGACGTGCAGCCAGAACACGGAGCTGACGCTGCCCAGAAGCAAGATACCCAACTCTTCCGCAGCGCGAGGCTCCACAGAAACCAGCAATGTCAATGCCTCTGCCAGCACCAGCACCAGGCTCACGCCCAGCGCCAGCGCCAACCAGCGCCCAAAGCGCGGCGCCAGATCTTTCCAGGCCAACACGCCCAGCGCCAGAGCGCCCACTGCACCCGCCGCCAGGAAGTTCAACAGCATCTGGCCGCCGCCCCAGAAGGGACGTGCAACCAGCACCGCCAACATCCAGCTTTCGGCCACCAGCAGGGCCAGCGCCGCCAGCGCCGCCAGCACCCCCACAACGCGCGTCGTGCCTGTGCTCGCAGTCGTCCTCCAGACCACAGTCAGGTACACCAGCGCCAACAGGCCACTGCCCGACAGCGCCCAGAAATCCCAGGTCATCAAGGAATCGAAGCGACCGGCGATGGCAATCCGCCACGTATTCAGCGGATGGCCCAGGTCCATGGCGATCAGTACCCCCGCCGCCACGAAGCTGGCCAACGCCAGCAACAGCATGTTGCGGCGATAGGCGGTGGGGATGGCCGGCGTGAACTCGCTAAGCGCAGCCAGCGTGACCAGCCCGCCTCCCGCGCCGGCAGCGGTGAAGAAGCCGGCAATGTACAGCCCCCAGGTGATTTGCTGGCCCAGGCCGGTAACCTGCATACCGCGGCTGAGCTGCAGCCCCCAGGCCACGCCGATGGCGGCTAGGGCCAGGATAAGAAGGAGGAGACCGCTTACAGGTAGGCGCGGACTTTCCGGTTTTTGAACAGTTGTCGTCGTCATCGTTTTTCGCTCCTATCCTTCTATGTAGAACACTGAAGGGTCGGTCCCCAGCTCGGGATGTAACGGCTTCGCGCCTTTCTGCACGATCAGCTGCGAGACTTCGCTGTTGGGGTCATCCAGGTC
>JBMCFH010000337.1:0-3444 GCA_048620455.1 Chloroflexota bacterium
GCTGCTGGCGCCCGCGCCCTCCAGCGCCTCGTCGGCGACGTCGATCGCATTACCTGTCACCTGGTTGCTTGCCGCCTCCGGCCCACGCACGTAAACGCCGAACACCTGACTGGCAATGCGGTTGCCGGCGCCGCTGTCCACCCCTCCCACCACGTTGTTACCGGCGTCCACGACGGTCACGCCGCTATCGGGACGCTCGGACACGACTGCGCCCATCGCGTCCCGGCCGATGTTGTTCCCCTGCACCTGGTTGCCATTAGCCCCACTGCCGCGCAAGGTAACACCCACATCTCGCGCGACGATCGCGTTTCCGGAACCGGTCTCGAGTCCACCAAGCAGATTGCCCGGCGCGTCGTTCACATAGATGCCCTTCCCGTTAGGCAATGCTATACGCCCTGTTGCGTCCAGTCCCAGCAGGTTGCCTTGGACGCGATTGCCACTGGCGCCCCGCCCGGCGATGTACACGCCCGTCTCGTTGCCGGTAATCACGTTGCGCGCGCCCGGCTCCGTGCCCCCAATCAGGTTGCCCGCCGCGTTCGTGACGCGCACGCCATAGCGGTTGCCCGGAGCGCTCGTGCCCGCAGCGTCAGCGCCGATGGTGTTGCCGAGAACGACGTTACTGCTGGCGCCCTGGCCATAGAGGTAGACGCCCACCTGGTTTCCGGCAATGACGTTGCCCTGCCCCTCAGCGGTCCCACCAATCACATTTTCTGCCGAGCCATCTACGAGTACCCCGATTTCACTGCCTGTTCCCGGCGCTCCCGCCGACCCAGCACCTAAGTGGTTGGCTTCAATGCGGTTGTGGCCATCGCCGGTGATGTGGATGGCGCTATAGTCAAAGTGCTGGATGCTCAACCCACGCACGACGCTATCGCCGCCCGCAACTGTCAGTCCGCTGACGCCCCGTCCGGCGCGGCTGCCGTCGAGCACGACCACGGGTACGCCGGCATAACCAGGCGCGCTGGTAGCGTCGAGGACAACGGGCTCGGTTAGTGACGGGAGGGGGGATGCAGGCTGGATGAGGTGCGGGCCTTCGCCGGGAATGGCGAAAACAATAGCCTCTCTGCCCTCAAGCGCGTTCGCCTCTTCAATCGCCGCCCGCAGGGTGCAGGCGCCGCTGCCGTCATCACAGCTTCCATCTCCGGGCAGAGGGTCGCCGGCGTCGGCGCTGCTGTCTACCGTCAGCACCCCGCTGGTTTCTTGGGCAAGGAAAAGGGGAACTGCTTGCGATGACGTGGAGGCGGCTGCCCAGGTCATCAGATGGCCGGCGAACACCAGTAGGGCACCTGCCAGACTCACAGCGACCAGAAAGTAAGCAACCGCACGAAACGGAACGCGACCTGCCAGCGGACGGGAATCGGTTAAGGAACTCATCTCTGCACCTCGCCTGTTGAGTCTAGCAACGGGGCAAGGGCGCAAGAGACGCTCAAGCGCGGAAAGGCGTAACTAACGGTCTAAAGGCACGAGCGTATGGTTCGCATCCCCTGCCCTCCCTGGGAGTGTTACCTTCCGTGTGGCTAATAGCGCATCAGGATACTTAGCGCCAGGCTACCATGCACTCTGTTGCGTGTCGTGGAAACAGACCAGGATAGCCTGATGAGCGCGCCACACCAAAAGCCTTGCTCCGCACACAAAGTCTAACGAAAGCACCGGAGGAATGGCTGGATGGGATCAGGTTGTTAGATGTGGTGATTCAGCGATGACAGTTCTTTCGTTAGGCAGTTCTCCCCGAACTAAGCACTGACGACCTGGGAGCATCCTAGCAGATGGCAGATGAGCCTGTCAAGGCGAGTTTCTCGAGGGCTATAGTTCAGGTAAAATGTCACCAGCCGACACTCTCGAGAATAGCGACGGTCGCAAGGACTAATGACTCACCCCGCCCGCCACAGAGACGGAATTGTCAGTCGCACACACGTCCCACCACCATCACGCCGCTGCAACGTCAGCTTCCCCCCGGCCATGCCCGCCCACTCATGCATCCCGGCCAGGCCAAAGTGGTGGCTGCGCAACAGGTCCGGCACGCTCATAAACACCTCTTCTCCGGCGCACCCATCGTCCTCCACCGTCAGCTGCAAGGCGCCTTCGCTCTCAAAGAGCCGTACCCACACATTCCTGGCGCCGGCATGTTTGCGGATGTTGTTAAGGGATTCGCGAAGCACGTGGTACACGGAGGCGGCGACCTCGTCGGTGGCCACAACGTCGCGGGCAAGCGTAATCTCCAGGTGCACCTCACACCCTTCCTGCTGGCGCATATGATGGACAGCGTCGCGCACGGCCCATTGCACGCCCTGTTGGCGCATCGGTGGGAAAAGGCCGGCGCTCGTTTCTCGCAGTTGCGCCGCCACACTCAACAGCTCCAGGCTGTGCCGCTCCAGCAGCGCTGCTTCCTCGCCGCGACGCTCGCCCGCCAGGCGCCGTAACTCCCCGGCCACCCATGACACCCGCTGCAGCGGATCGTCGTGGATCTGGGAAGCCAGCTTCAACCGCTCGGCGTCCCGCACTCGCAACAACTTGCGCGCCATTGCTCGCGTCGCTTCAAACAATTGCACATTCAGCGCCGCCACAGCCATCGTATCCGCCAGCTGGCGCAAAAAGGCCAGCTCCTGCCCGTTGAGATAGCCGTCGGGAACCGGCCGGCCCAACAGCAGCAATCCGACCAACTGTTCCCGAGCCGCAAGCGGCAACGCGACGTGCACCCACGGCAGCTCGCCGACGACCGGGTGCAACCCGGACAGTTCCTGATTTTGCGCCAGATAAGGCCGCGATTCCGGCAGCAATTGCACCTCGCGCACGGCGATCGGCCCCAGGCCGTCAACCCGGTAATTGAACGCAAGGACCAGTAGCCCCTGGGCGTCCGTCAGCAACAACGCCCCTTGCCGGATCTGCAGCAGCGCCATCGTCTGCCGCACAACGGCGTCTAGATTACTCGGCTGAGGATTCGCCGACAGCGTTGCCGTGAAGGCAGCCAGCCTCTGACCATATACATCTCGGTGGCCGTACAGAACCACCTGCACCGCCCGCCGCACCGGCCGGCTGGCGTAGGGCACTGCCAACAACAGAGGAACTATGATTAAGCCCGGCGGCAACCCTTCCACCTGCAGGAGCTGCTGGCTACGCAGCAGGTGGACCGTCGCCGAATAGACGGCAGAAAGCAAACCGACCACCAGCAAAAGCGCCAGTGTGTTGGTCATAAAAAGATCCAGCCGCAAGTAGTTGCGCCGGAAGATGACGAAGGCATAACCCAGAGGAATAAGAGCTAGTAGCAGATTGGACAGCGCCCAGGAGAGAACCGGGCTGTCGAAAAGCAACCAGGGATAAAAGGTCAGCAATTGCCCGGGCACAATGGCCAGAACCGTGAACGATAGCAGAATGAGCAGTTGTTGCCGGACGTAGGAACGCGGCATGCGCACAAAGCGCAGTAGCAGGACGACAATGTTGGCCACG
>JBMCFH010000338.1:0-3441 GCA_048620455.1 Chloroflexota bacterium
CGTTTGCGCAACAGGCGGCAGGCACAGCGGTCACTCATCCTCCCGGAGGCTGCTAGATGAGCGTCGCTCCTACGGGACTGCGAGCCTCCGGGAGGATTACAGGCGGCAGACACAACTTGAGGACGCTGCGGTTTCCTGTCCGGCATGGTATAATGGCGGCGGGAACATTTGAGCTATGGCAAGAAAGAAGAAACGTACACGCGGCGGCACATCCCGGAAGAAACGGTCCAGTCGCTCCAGAAAGAATCGATCCTGGTTGGCCAATTTCACGCTGAACCAGGAGCAAAAAGTGCTCGTGGTGGGCATTGTCCTTATTTTCCTCACGGCAATCCTCGTCCTGAGCCTCCTCTCGCCGAACCAGGGACAGCTGACGTCTGCCCTGGCCGGCGTGCTCTGGCAGCTATTCGGCTGGGGCGGCGCCGTAGTGCCCTTCTTTCTGGGCGCTCTCGGCTTCTACCTGGTGTTGTGGGGCATGGAGCAGGCGCCGCAGCTTCCGTTGTTGCGCCTGGCGGGCCTGGCGCTGCTCTTTCTGACGTTTGAAGCGTACGCCTCGCTGGCGAGCGTGGTGCTGGACAACGGGCTGGCCGACGTGTGGGCCGTGGCCCAGGCGCAGACCGGCGGCGGCTATCTGGGCGGCGCGCTGGCCTGGGCGCTGAGCCAGGCCGTGGGCCGGCTGGGCGCTATTTTCATCCTGGCCATCGCGGGCCTGATCGCCGCCGTGCTCCTTTTCGGCGTCACGCGCAAAGACCTCGGCGAGTTCTTGCAGGCGGCGTGGCAGAAACGACCGCAACGCCCCGCCGTTCGCGCCGGCGACCGCGAGATTCCCATCAACACCGCGCGCGCCGGGCGGCAGCGTGGCTCAGCCAGGCAGCAGAGTGGCTCAGCTGTGGCGGAACCGGCGCCCACTGACGCAGGCCCATCCTCCGCCGCACAGACGACCAACGCACAGCGGGCGACCGCAGAAACGAAGGAGCAGGAGGAGAGCCGCCAGCGTCGCGCGCCGCGCCGCCGGCAGGAGGCACAGCGACCGGCGCCGGCTGCGGATCCCGCTCTGCTGGAAGCGGACACCATGGCCAGCTCGCAGACGTGGGACCTGCCCAAAGTGGACGATATGCTGGAGGCGGGCGGCGACCAGGAGATCAGCAACGCGGCTATTCGCGAACAGGTCGAGATTATTGAGCACACCCTGGAAAGTTTTGGCGCGCCGGCCAAGGTTGTGGAGATCAACCAGGGCCCCACGGTCACGCAGTTCGGCGTGGAGCCGCAATTTATCGAGCGGCGCAACGGCAAGCGCACCAAGGTCAAGGTGGGCAAGATTTCCGGCCTGGCCGATGACCTGGCCCTGGCCCTGGCGGCGCACTCCGTGCGCGTGCAGGCGCCCGTGCCCGGTCGTGGCTACGTGGGGCTGGAGGTGCCCAACGTGCAGAAGGCGCTGGTTTCATTGCGCGACGTGATGGAGTCGGACGATTTCAAGAGTATCAAATCCTCGCTGCGGCTGGGGCTGGGCGAGAATGTGTCGGGGCAGGCGATTTCGGCGGACCTGACCAAGATGCCCCACCTGCTGATCGCCGGCGCCACCGGATCGGGCAAAAGCGTGTGCGTCAACAGCATCATCGCCTGCCTGCTGCTGCAGAACACGCCAGAAGATCTGCGCATGGTTATGGTGGATCCCAAGCGGGTGGAGCTGACCGGCTACAACGGCGTGCCGCACCTGGTGGCCCCTGTGGTCGTGGATATGGAGCGCGTGATCGGCACCTTACAGTGGGCGCTGCGCGAAATGGATATGCGCTATAAGAAACTGGCCGAAGTCGGGGCGCGCAACATTCAAGACTACAATCGCAAGATACGGGGCACAGACAAACAGAAGATGCCCTACGTGGTCATCGTCATCGACGAGCTGGCGGACCTGATGATGGTCTCGCCGGAGGACACGGAGCGCAGCGTCACGCGCCTGGCGCAGATGGCCCGCGCCACGGGCATCCACATGGTCATCGCCACACAACGCCCGTCGGTGGACGTGGTCACCGGGCTGATTAAGGCCAACTTCCCGGCGCGCATCGCCTTCGCCGTGGCCTCGGGCACGGACAGCCGCGTGATTCTGGACACAGTTGGCGCCGAGCGCCTGTTGGGCGAGGGCGACATGCTGTTCCAGAGCCCGGACGCGGGCTCCGCCGTGCGCCTGCAGGGCAGCTTTGTCAGCGAGCGCGAGTTGGGCCGCATCATCGGCTACTGGCGCGGCGCCCGGCGACGCCACCGTATCACGGAGGCCGACGCCCAGAAGAAGGAAGAAGCCTCCACCATGGCTCCCCCGCCTACCCAACAACCGCTGTGGGAAGATTTGATCGAGCAGGAGGAGTCGGAGTACGAGGACGAACTGGTGCCGGAAGCGATCGCCCTGGTGCGCGACCTGGGCAAAGCGTCTACGTCCCTGCTGCAGCGCCGCTTCCGCATCGGCTACACCCGCGCCGCGCGTATCATGGACGTCATGGAGGAAGAGGGCATCATTGGCCCGCCCACGGGCACCAGCAAGGCGCGTGAGGTGCTGGATGAGGGGGATGAAGAGCCGCAAACGGCAGACGGCCCAGCTGGGCTGGGCGAGGGACGGCAGACGGCGGACGATTGACGGCAACCGCGTCTCACACCGTTCTCTAATCAACCGGTTTCCGCTCTCTTCTACGCCGCCACGTCCGTGCCGGGTTCTTTCTGCCGTCCGCCGTCCGCGCTCTTTCCTCCCTCACCTACACAAAACTTACAGACACCCGCTATCCTGCAGCAGGCGTCGAATAACACAAAAGGCAGGATAACGAGTGTGAGTGATTGGATCCGCCAGCTGGTCGTCAACATGGACTATGTGGGCCTGACTCTGCTGACGTTCATCGAAAATGTATTTCCCCCGCTACCTTCTGAAGTGATCCTGCCCCTGGGCGGTTTCCTGGCCTCGCAGGGGCGGCTGACGCTGCTCGGGGTGGTGCTGTCGGGCACCGCGGGCTCCGTCATGGGCGCGGTAGTCCTCTATTACGTGGGCCACCTGTTCAGCCAGGAGCGACTGGAGCGCTGGGCCGGCGATTATGGCGGCTGGCTGCTGCTGACACCCGGTGACGTGCAACAGGCCTTCGACTGGTTTGAGCGCCACGGCCGAGCGGTAGTCTTTTTCGGCCGCCTGGTGCCCGGCATCCGCTCCCTCATTTCTATCCCCGCCGGCGCAAGCGGCATGCGCATGGCCCCCTTCTTGCTCTACACGGCGCTGGGCACCGCGCTGTGGTCCGGATTGTTGGCCTACGGCGGCAGCCTGTTGGGCGAGCAGTACGAAAGCCTGGGGCGCGTGCTGAGCTGGGCCACGTACGCCGTGGTCATCTTGCTGCTCCTGGCGATTATTTCCTGGGCGGTCAAACGGCGGCGAGGCGATTAGTAGCGACGGCTGGTTGATTGGAGATTGGTTGA
>JBMCFH010000339.1:0-3413 GCA_048620455.1 Chloroflexota bacterium
CCGGACGAACTGCAGCAGTTTCAGGCAGCGTTACAGGAAGCGATTTTACCGTTACTGAACAACCAACCCGCCGCGGACCGGCGGCGCTACCGGCTGGCGACTGTGGCCCATCCGGTGCCGGGCACGACGGCCGACGGCGACGAGCAGGAAGAAGACCGTGAGTGAATTGAACGAATTGCGAGAACTACTGCCCCTCATTGCGCCCATTCTGGTGGTGCAATTTGCATTAATCGTCATCGCCCTGCGCGACCTGATGGGACGCGACCGGGTGCGCGGGCAAAAGTGGATGTGGGTCCTGGTCATCGTTTTCATCAACCTGCTGGGCCCCATTCTGTATCTGGTGCTGGGGCGCGACGATGCGTAGCGCGGTGCATCCCGAAGCTGCCATCCATTGTGAAGGGCTCAGCCGCAATTACGGCGAGGTGCAGGCGCTGAAACCGCTGGACCTGACCGTGCCCGCCGGTTCGATTTTTGGCTACCTGGGCCGCAACGGCGCGGGCAAGACGACGACCATTCGCCTGCTGACGGGGCTGGCGCGCCCCAGCAGCGGCTCGGCGTGGGTGGCGGGCATCGAAACCACGCGGGCGGACAGCGCCGCGCGGCGCGCCTTTGGCTACCTGCCGCAAGATCCGGCCTTTTACAACTGGATGACGCCGCCGGAATATCTGGATTACGTGGGTCGCCTGTTTCAGATGGACGACGCGGTGCGCCAGCGGCGGACGGCGGAGCTGCTGGAACTGGTGGAGCTGGAGGATGCGGCGCAGCGAACGATCGGCGGCTTTTCCGGCGGCATGATCCAGCGCCTGGGAATCGCACAGGCCCTGCTGCACGAACCGCCGGTGCTCCTTCTGGACGAACCGACCAGCTCGCTGGACCCGGCCGGGCGCTTCGCCGTGCTGGACCTGATCAACCGTTTGCGCGGACAGGTCACCGTCTTTCTTTCCAGCCACATTCTCGGCGACGTGGAGCGCGTGTGCGACACGGTGGGCATCATCCGCGAGGGGGAGTTGCTGCTGGTCGCCGATCGCGACGAGCTGCTGGACCGCTACGCCAGCAACGTCATCGCCCTGGAAGTGGACCGGGAGAGCATGCCCGGCGTGCCCGCGCTGCTGGAGGCGATCGGCGATCAGGAGTGGGTGACGATGGTTACGCCCGACGGCAGCCACCTGCGGGTCGCGGTGAGTGACGTGGCGACCGCGCGGCGCGAGCTGTTGCCGCTGCTGGTGCAGCGCCAGGTGGTGCTGAGGCGGTATGAGTGGGTGCGGCCCTCGCTGGAAGAGGTGTTCCTGAGCCTGAGCGCCTGAACGGCGCTGTTCAAAGTTCCCAGACGTACGACAGATGCTTTTCGAGATACGAGACTGACAATGCTTGTTGCGATATATGGTTTGACCGTCACATTAATGATCCTTTTGCCCCTGGCCCTGGCCTTCCTATTGCGCCGGCGCTACGTGGCGCCGCTGTGGCTGTTCTGCGTGGGCATGGCCACGTTCATCGGCTCACAATTGGTGCACTTTCCCCTCAACGACCTGCTGGTCGACGTGGGGTTGTTGCAGGAAACGGGCGGCATGGAGGGCGGTCAGTTGTTACAGACCGCGCTGATTCTGGGCTTTACGGCCGGGCTCGGCGAAACCACGGCGCGCGCCGTGGGCTACTGGTTCCTGTTCCGGCGCGACGCGGCGAAGCGCTGGGAGGACGGCGTAATGGTGGGCCTGGGCCACGGGGGCATCGAGGCCATGATCTTCGGCGGCGTGCTGACCGCCGCCAGCGTAGGCTCCCTGTGGGCCTTGCGCGACGCCGACCTCAGCGCGCTGAACGTGTCGCCGGAGCAGTTGCAGGCGCTGACACAGCAGATGGCCCTCTTCTTCGACCGGCCCTGGCACGGCTTCCTGGGGCTTTTGGAGCGCAGCACGGCCATTCTGCTGCACGTTTCCCTCTCGTTGTTGGTGTGGCGCGCATTCCAGCGGCGGAACGTGGGCTACGCCGTGCTGGCCCTTGCCTATCATTGGGCCGCCGACGCCGGCGCGGTGTACATGATCGGCCGCGTGGGCCCTGAGAACCTGTGGCTGGTTGAAGCGGTGTTTGTGGCCATTGCCGCGCCCGGCCTGCTGTGGATCTGGTGGTTGTGGCGCCAACGGGAGCCCGCGCCACGGCCCGTGGTGCGCCCGCTGGCGGCGGAGCTGGAGCTGTTCGTCACTGCCACGCGCAAGGAGTTGCTGCAACAGTGGCGCACGAAGCGCCTGCTGGTGGTCGCCGCGGTCTTTCTCCTCTTCGGCTTTCTCTCGCCGCTGATCGCCAACTTCACGCCGGAGTTGCTGCGTACTATCGAAGGGGCCGAGCAGTTCGCCGACCTGGTGCCCACGCCCACGGCGGCGGATTCGTTGGGCCAGTACATCAAGAACATTACGCAGTTCGGCTTCATCATCGCCATTCTGCTGGGCATGGGCGCCGTGGCCGGCGAAAAAGAGCGGGGGACCACGGCCATGATTCTGAGCAAGCCGCTGCCGCGCTGGGCCTTCATCCTCAGCAAGTTCGTGGCCCAGGCGCTGGTCTACGCGCTGGGCTTTGCCCTGGCGGCTGTGGGCGCGTACTATTACACGATGATCCTCTTCGAGCCCTTTGCGCTGGGGCCCTTCCTCCTGGGCAACCTGCTGCTGTTGATCTGGCTGCTGGTCTTTGCCGCCGTTACCCTCCTGGGCAGCGCGCTGGCGAGCACCACGGGCGCGGCGGCGGCGATTGCGCTGGGCGGCGCGATGTTGTTGCTGGTGGGCGGCAGTCTGCCGACCGTGGGCGCGTTTGCCCCTTCTGCCCTGGTGGGGTGGGCCGGCCAGTCGGGCGTCGGCGAAGCGGCGCAAGGCAACTGGGGCGCGCTGGCGGCCAATGCGGTCCTGATTATCGTGATGCTGGTGTCGGCCGTTGCCGCGTTTGAGACGCAGGAGTTGTAGCGATCTGTTGGGGGCGCGCCACCGTTCTATTTGGCGCATGGTGCTTTCTTCTTTACTATTCGTCAGAGACGCTGCCGATTGAAATCAGCAGCTAAGTACGCTTACAGAAATTCATCGGGAACGAATCCACGGTGAAGCGTACTTATTAGGCAGTTGCACATCAGTTGTTGCCTGCTGACGCCCAATGAAGTTGTGCAACTGCACTTAGACGATGCAAACACGTTAAAACGTGTTGATTTAAGCAACGTCGAGACCTGACCCAGCCGGCTTTGAGCCGGCTTTGGTCCTCGTAGCCTGGCGGTTTCAACCCCAGGCGATTGTCGGCGCGATTAGTTACCGGATTAAATGCTCAACGTTCATAAACACGTTTACATAACATAACCTGTGATTTCAATCGCAGGCAAGGACCAAAGATAGAAAGGAGCAGCATGCCGCTTCCCGTTGAACATCAGGAAATCGAACGTTATCTCA
>JBMCFH010000340.1:0-3412 GCA_048620455.1 Chloroflexota bacterium
AGATTGGAGATTTTGGCCGCAGATGAACGGCCCGGCGACAGGCCAGGATGAACGCAGAGTGCTTTGCAATAATCTCATCTGCGTTCATCCGCGTAAATCAGCGGCCGATCTCCAATCTCCGATCAACTAAGCTCTATTCTCACTCCCCTCCCGGCGTCACTTCCACGTCCATGCGCTCCCAGTCGCTGCCCGTGACGTCCAACCCATCGGACTCCAGGTCACTCACGGCGTCCTGGGCCAGATCGGTGCGCAGGGCGGCGTCGTCCGGCGGGTTCTCCAGCACGCCGAAGTCCAGCGAGATGTCCACCGTCTGCTGGTAAAGCTCGTCGTCCATCACGCCGATACCGTCAGGAGAAGGCCAGATCAGCGCGTTGATTTCGTTCAGCATCCAGCGCATATGCCCTTCACCCAGCGTGGGGCCGTTGTCCAGGACGATTTGCACGCACTCGTCAAAATTGTCACGGCAGTACACCCAACCACGGAAACTGGCGCGCAGGAAACGGCGGGCGATTTCCTCATTGCCTTCCTCCGCCAGCCAGTCCTCCCGCGTGAAAATGTGATCCTGCAACATCGCCGTCCCGATGTCATTGTAATCGAAGACGGTAAAATCTTCGGGCTGATAAAGCTCGCCCGTCTCCGGATTGGTCGCTTCCAGAAGCTGGGCCCACTCGTTGTACGTCTCGGCCTGCGCCAGGTCAATTTCACGGTTCAGCAGCAGGGACATATCGAATGGCTGTTGCACGATGGTCACCTGATCGGGATCGTCCGGATCAATACCATTCTTACGTAGGGCAGCAAACACCTCCCACTCATTGCCAAAGCCCCAGGTACCGACGCGCTTGCCGGACCAATCCTCGACCGTCTCAATGCCGGAGTCGGCCCAGGCTACCTGCACGGTACCGCTGCGCTGGAACACCTGGCCGATGTTCACCAGGTCCGCTCCCTGCTCGCGCGAGGCAAGCATCTTGGGCACCCAGGCGATGCCGAACTCCGCGTCACCGGCAGCAACCACCTGTTGCGGCACGATTTCCACGGCGCCCTCCAGAATCGTCAGGTCCAGGCCTTCGTCTTCGTAGAAGCCCTGTGCCTGCGCGGCATAATAACCGGCGAACTGCGACTGGGCCACCCATTGCAACTGCAGCCGAACCGGCGTCAACTCCTCAGCCTCGGCTTCTTCTTCGCCTTCACCCGCTTCTTCGGCCGTTCCCTCCTCGTCGGCTGCGGGCTCTTCTGCCGCATCGTCGGCGGGCGGCTCCTCAGCTGCCGGTTCTGTTCCGCCACAGGCGACCAGCCCCAACGCCATCAGTAGCAACAGTACCAGTCCGAACCTCATTGACCACTTCATTTCTTTTCCTCCTGAATTGTCAAGAAATTATGGGTGCTGCCGGGTTACAAATACAGATATCAGTCGAAATGCCACCTCCTTTCAACCATTTTCACCGTTCGCTTTGGCGCACCGATGCGTGCCAGGGAATGACCAGCCGCTCGATAGCCAGGATCACCACATAGAACGTAACACCCACGATAGAGGCGATAATAATCGCTGCCCAGGCATTCGCGAAACGGAACTGAGCCGCTTCCTGCGTAATAAATACACCCAGCGCCGAGCGATTACCGCCAAAATATTCGCTGACCACGGCGCCGATCATACTTAGCGCCGCGGCAACCTTGAAGGCGTTAAACATATAGGGCAGCGAGTTGGGCAGGCGTAGTCTGAACAAGATCTCGAACTCGTTCGCCGCGTACGAGCGCATCAACTCCAGGGCAGCCGGATCAACCAGGGTCAGGCCGCGCACGGTGTTGATCATCATGGGAAAGAAAACGATGATGGCCACAATGGCCATCTTGGACAGCGGGTTGTCGATGCCAAACCAGTTATTGAGGATCGGCGCAAAGGCGATGATAGGCACCGAGTTGGCGGCGATGGCAAAGGGCATCAGCGTCTCGCTCGCTGCCGACCAGCGCGCCGTTGCCAGGGCCACAAGGATGCCCAGGCTGCAGCCAATGGCGAAGCCGCCCAGCGCCTCTTTGGTCGTGAACCAGCCGATGTGCACCAACCGGTCGAAATTGTCGCGAAAAGCGGCGCCAATGACCGACGGCGCCGGCAGCAAAAACTGTTGCACCTCAAACGCGCGCACAAATAACTCCCAGAGGGCGATTCCGCCGGCAAATACCAGTAGCGCCGGCAGATACTGGACCAGCCGCTGGCGGCCCCGGCCGGCGCCCAGCGTCCTGTCCACCGCTTCGGCGACATCGCTGAAACCGGTGCTGTCTACCTCCGCCCCATGTGGCGGACGCCCAACCTTCTCCACCTCACTCATGCGACAGCGGCCTCCGCATCCCGCAACCTGTCGCGCACCTCGTTCACCAGCTCGAAATAGTGCGTCTCTTCCCGCGTATCGTAGCTGCGCGGCACCGGTAGATCGATCTCCAGAATTTGCGCAATGCGTCCGGGGCGCGCGGACATCACCACCACGCGGGTAGATAGAAAGATCGCCTCGGCGATGCTGTGGGTGACGAAGACGATGGTCGTCTCCGTGCGCCGCCAGATGTCATGCAACTCCATGTTCATACGCTCCCGCGTCATCTCATCCAGCGCGCCAAAGGGTTCGTCCATGAGCAAGAGCGAGGGCCTGATGGCCAGAGCACGGGCGATGGACGCCCGCTGCTGCATGCCGCCGGAAAGCTGCCAGGGATAGTGCCGTTCAAAACCATCCAACTCCACCAGAGCCAGCATCTCCCGCGCGCGCCGGTTGCGCTCATCACGAGAGTAGCCTCGCAGCTCCAGCGGCAGTTGCACGTTCTTCAGCACGCTGCGCCATTCATAGAGCACGGGCGCCTGGAAAACGATGCCGTAATCTTGATCTAAGCGCGCCTGGTGCGCCGACTTACCGTTCACAGACACGTCGCCGGCCGTAGGTGAAATCAGGTCGCCGATGAGCCTTAGCAGAGTGGATTTGCCACAGCCAGAAGGCCCGATGAAGGAAACAAATTCGCCGGGCTGGATCTCCAGGTCAATATCCTTAAGCGCCACCGTCTCGTTGCTGCTTCCTGCGCCAAAAATCTTGCTGACGTTGTTCATGGAAACAACCGGCGCTTTCATCTCTGACATACTGCTCTCCTGTCATTACTGTTTCGACCGGCCACGTCAGCTTTCCACCCGCTGGCGCCCGCGGAGCACGATCGTCTCCGCAACCGTCACCAATATGTAAAAGGCAATGCCCACAACGGCCGAGGCAATGATCGCTGCCCATAACCGGCTGGGCCCGGAAATATAGTAAGAGTTGAAGTTAAGGATGGCGCCCCCCAGGCCGCCACGAATGCCCGACGGCAACTCGCCGATGATGGCACCCACAACGCTGGCCGTCGCCGAGACCTTGAGCGCAGTGAAGATATAGGGCAGGGCCGCGGG
>JBMCFH010000341.1:0-3404 GCA_048620455.1 Chloroflexota bacterium
CCCAGGCGCCAACGGCGCCCCAATCCCCTGACCCCGCCAACGCCCAGCTCGACCAGTGGATCATCGAACGGCTCGACGAGACGACGCTGGAAGTGACCGAGTATCTGGAAGCGTTTACCAGCGACCGCGCCGCGGCAGCTCTGGAGGGGTTCCTGGACGATCTTTCCAACTGGTACGTGCGCCGCTCCCGCCGTCGCTTCTGGAAGAGCGAGGCCGACACGGACAAGGCCGCGGCCTACGCCACACTGTACCACGTGTTGGTGACGATGACGCGCCTCCTGGCGCCCTTCATCCCCTTCACCAGCGAAGCGATGTACCAGAATTTGGTGCGCAGCGTCGCGCCCGGCGCGCCGGAAAGCGTGCACCACACATCGTGGCCCACGGCCGACCCCGAGGCGCTGGACCACGAACTGCTGGCCAAGATGCGACTGGCGATCACCGTCGCCAGCCTGGCCCGCGCCGCGCGCAGCTCGGCCGACGTCAAGCTGCGCCAGCCGCTGGCGAGCGCCCGGGTCAACGTGGGCAGCCAGCAGGAGAAGGACGACATCCTGGAACTGAGCGACGTGCTCGCCGAGGAGATCAACGTCAAGGAGATCGAGGTCGTCTCAGAAGTGGGCGAGTTGGTCGATTACAAGATCTTGCCCAACAACCGGCTGTTGGGTCCGAAATACGCCGCAGACTTTCCCCGGGTGCGCCAGGCGCTCATGGCCCTGGATGCCGGTCAGGCGGCTGCCACGTTGCAGCGTGAGGGGCAGCTCACCATCACCCTCGACGGCGACGAAATCGTGCTGGACGAAGAGGAAGTCCTCGTTCAGACGGAGTCACGCGGCGGGTTGGCTGTCGCCAGCGACAAAGGCGTGACGGTCGCCGTGGACACAGAGCTGACGCCCGCGCTCATCCAGGAAGGCTACGCGCGCGATCTGGTGCGCGCCATCAACAATATGCGCAAGGCCGCGGGCCTGGAGATCGAGGACCGCATCCACCTGCGCTATCAACCGCCCGCCGACGAGGACGTTGCCGCCGCTCTCGCCAACTTTGGCGACTACGTGCAGCAGGAAACGCTGGCGCGCACGCTGCAGGCGGAGCAACCGCCACAGGGTGACTACCAGGAAGCAGTCAGCGCCGGCGATGAGGAGTTTGTGATTGCGTTGAGTAAAGTAGATTAAGGTACGATGACCTGCGATCCTCCCGGAGGCGGCCCAGCGCCACGCCGCCTCCGGGAGGATTGGTCCCCACCTGAGTAGTCGCCGGGGGAGACTATTCTCGTCTTTACGTTTCGCCGTCTCACGGTAAAATCGACTGGACACTATCCAGGAGGTGCTGATGCGTCGCCACGTCATACTCTTGTTCATCCTTCTACTGGGCGCTACAGCTCTGGCTTCGGCGCAAGAAGAAGAACCGGGCGCAGTGCAACCGCCGGACGCGGTGCCGGTGCAGGTTCCGCGCGACAGCGGACGGAATCCCTTTGGCCCCATTACCGGTGTCTGGTCTGTCGTAGAGGTAGAAGCGCAGCAGGTCCAGGAGCCCACCATGGTCGAGACCCATGGCGCCGATCTATGCGAGAACGCCCCGAACCTGCCCCTCGAAGACTACGGTACAGCAGGCGATGAGATCACCGTCAACAGCATGACGGAGAGCCCCAGCGATCCGCCGCTGACCTGCATGTGGGGCAATCCCAGCCGCGTGCAAGGCTACCGCACGGTGTGGTACCGGTTTGTGGCGCCGGTCAGCGGTCATCTCAAGGTTCAGACCGGCTTTAACCCGAGCAATATCGTCGATAGCTATGACACCGTTCTGGCGCTATATCGTAGCGGCGACGGCACCTGCGGCGCCCTCTCCCAGCTGGCATGTGACGACGATACCGAAGGGTTCCTCTCCAGCCTAGAACATTTCGTCATCGAGGGCCGGACTTACTACATCGAGGTAGCAGACCGCCAGTTAAGTTCGCAGGGAGCGGACACGCTGCGTCTGGCAGTGGCCCTGGAAGAAGGCGAATCCTTCTGGCAACAGCAAGACGAGCTATGGGAGAATCCGCGTAGCCGCCACATGGTAGTCACCGATGGTCGCTACGCCTACGTGCTTGGCGGAGAAACAGTTGTCAGCCCTTTCGCAGAGCGCAGACAGCAGCTGTGGCGCTTCGATCCGATGTCGGGCGAATGGACCGAGCTGTGGCCCCTGGAGGAACAGTGGGACGCCTATTCGCGTACGTCGGCAGCCTATTACAATGGACATATCTACGCGCCCTCCGGCAACGTGGGCAGCACCAGCGACAACGAAATATACGAAGGCGATCACTGGGTTTACAGCATCGCCGACAATCGCTGGTACGCGGGCACACCGGTACCCTGGGACACCATGTCGCCCACCGGCGAGCCATATGCCTGGCATCAGGCGGTTACCTCGCCGGCCGATGGCGGCTTCTTTCTCACCGGTGGCCTGGTCTCCGGCAACTCTAACCCGGTTCCCGGCTTCGAAAGGGAACTGAGCGGCCGCATGCTCCTCTATCGACCGGACGAGTCGGGCATCACCGGGACCTGGCAGCAGCGAGCGGACATGGCTAACCCTCGCTATGCCCACGTCGCCGGGTTGCTGAACACGCCACAAGGGCGCCGCATCTGCGTAGTAAGCGGCCTGGGTCAGAACCCCAACTTAGACGACCAGCTTGTGGTGCTGGCTACCGGGGAGTGTTACAATCCGGCATCGAATAGCTGGTCCTCGCTGCCCCCTCTCAACTTTGCCCGCTTCAGCGCCGGCAGCGCCGTGGGGCCCGACGGTCGCTGGTACGTCTTCGGGGGGCTCAATGCTCGATTCGACCACGTGCCGCATACCGAAGTGTACGATCCGGTAAGCAACAGCTGGGAGGTGCTCGACTCCCGTTACAGCCTGCGGGAACCGGGTCGCTCCTGGCCGGGGGGCGTCTTCCTGGGCAGCACCCTGTGGGTCTTCGGGGGAGAGTTGCTACAGGACAGTGATATACGCGTCGTCCCGGTCGTCCAACGACTGATCATACCCACAAGGTCAACCTGGCTGGCGGCAATTCTGGGCGGACCGAAGACTACGATTGAGCCGAATAATACGCTTGAGGAGGCGGTCCCCGTTGCTCTCAATCAGGAAGTGTGGAACAACTATTCAGAGAACGACGATTTCTTCGATTTTTATCGCTTCCGTGTGACGGACAACGCCCGCTACCAGGCAGAAGTGACCAACATACCTGCGGAAAGCAACTATGACGTCTTTATTTACAATTCGGACAAGCAACTCGTCGGCGACAGCCAGAACGTGGGCACGTTGAACGAACTGGCGGTGACCCACCCGCTGACACCGGGGTTCTACTACGTCATGGTCTTGCGTTCCTTCGGGCAACCCACCGATGAGCCCTATCGTCTGATGATCAGCCGCCACTA
>JBMCFH010000342.1:0-3401 GCA_048620455.1 Chloroflexota bacterium
TTGCCGCAACGTCTCGCTCGTGAGCTCACAAGCAGAACCTCCGGGAGGATGGGCATAGTCAAGAAATCCTCCCGGAGGTTTGCCGCAACGTCTCGCTCGTGAGCTCACAAGCAGAACCTCCGGGAGGATGGGCACAAGTAGAGGGACGAGACCTATGGAAACTTTATCAACGCTACGATCGCGCGGCGTGCGGCACGAGCCACACGCGCCGTTGCTAACCGTATCCGGCGTCAGCCTGGGCTACTTGCCCGCGGCGCCCGGCGGCTTGCGCAACGCCAGCAATGGGCCAGAGAAGATATACGCCCTCCAGGACGTCAGCTTCAAGCTGACGGGCGGCGAGCGCGTGGCAGTGGTCGGTCCCAACGGCGCGGGCAAGAGCACGCTGTTCAAGATCATCGCGGGCACGCTGCAACCGGATGAGGGTGAGATTCAGGTCTCGGGCCACGATCCGGGCCGCCACATCTGTATCGCCTACGTGCCACAGCGCAACCAGATCGACTGGACTTTCCCCGTCACCGTCGAGGACGTGGTGATGATGGGCCGCATCGGGCAGATCGGTCTCTTCCGCCGGCCCAAGAAGCGGGATTGGGAAATTGTGCGCGCCAGCCTGCAGCGCGTGCAGGGCTCGCACCTGGCGCAGAAGCAGATCGGCGAGCTGTCCGGCGGGCAGCAACAGCGCGTGTTCATCGCCCGCGCCCTGGCGCAGCGGGCCGAACTGCTGCTGCTGGACGAGCCGTTCACCGGCCTGGACGCGCCGGGCCAGGAAGCGATTTTCCGCGTGCTGGAACAGCTGCACGAGGACGGCGTGACCTACATGGTGGCCACCCACGACCTGAACGTGGCTGCGGAGCGCTTCGACCGCGTTATGCTGCTCAACAAGACGGTCGTGGCCTTCGGTCCGCCGGATGCGGCGCTGACGTCGCAAAACCTGATGACCGCGTACGGCGGGCACATGCACGTGCTTGGCGAGGAGGGCGGCCCCCTGGTCCTGACCGACACCTGCTGCGCCGGCGAAGAAGAGACAGTAGGACGGCGGGGAGCCTGATGACCCTTTACGAATGGTTTGCCGCGCCGTTGACCTACGGCTTTATGGTGCGCGCCCTCTTTGCCGCGGTCATGGTGGGCCTCGTCTGCTCCATTCTGGGCACCTACGTCGTGCTGCGCGGCATGGCCTTTCTGGGCGACGCGCTGGCCCACACCATTTTGCCCGGCGTGGTCGTGGCCTTTCTGCTGGGCTGGCCTCTGGCTGTGGGCGCTCTGATCATGGGCGTGCTCACCGCGCTGGGTATCGGGGCGCTCAGCAGCCAGGGCGTCTTGAAAGAGGACACGGCCATCGGCATCGTCTTCGCCGCTTCTTTCGCCCTGGGCGTGGCCCTGCTCTCCGGCGTGGGCAATTACACCGTGGATCTGGCCCACTTCCTTTTCGGCAACTTACTGGGCGTATCCCAGGCCGATCTGTGGCTGATTCTGGGCCTGGGCGCGGTGGTGCTGGTGACGGTGGGCCTCTTCTACAAGGAGTTCCTGGTTATCTCCTTTGACATGACCCTGGCGCAGACGTTGCGCCTGCCCACCACGTTCCTGCGCTATCTGCTGCTGATTCTCATCTCCATCACCATCGTCGTGGCCCTGCAGGTGGTGGGCATCGCCCTCATCCTGGCCATCCTGGTGACCCCCGCGGCGGCGGCCTCCTTGCTCACGCGCCGCCTGCCCACGATGATGGCCGTCAGCGCCGTCATCGGCGTGCTCTCCGGCGTCAGCGGCCTCTACGCCTCTTACTATCTCAACATTGCTTCCGGACCGGCCGTGGTGCTGGCGGCGACGGCCATTTTCGCCGTCGTCTTTCTTTTTGCGCCCGGCCGCGGGCTGGTCTGGCGGCACTAACATGAGCGAACCGATGAACAATCATGCCCAGAAACTGAGCAACGCGATCAAGGAAAATGGTCACCGCCTGACGCGGGCGCGCCGGGCCATCCTGCAGGCCCTGGCCCAGAGCGGCGGGCACATCAGCGCAGACGACCTGGTGGACATCGTGCACCAGGACGCGCCCGGCGTGGGCCGTATGACGGTCTACCGCACGCTGGACCTGCTCCTGGAGCTGGGCCTCATCCGCCCCATTTATCAGGGCACGGGCGCCGCGCACTACGTGATCATGGACGAGGGCCACCACCACCACCTCATTTGCTCCCAGTGCGGTCGGGTGTTTGAGTTTGACGATTGCGCCGTACAGGGTCTGATGAAGGCCATCGCCGACCGCTTCGATTTCGAGATTCAGGGCCACCTGCTGGAATTCTACGGCCTGTGTCCCGACTGCCATGCCCCAGGCTAATCGACCATCCGCCCGGGCGCACGCGCCGGTCCTCATTTTCGCGATAGGGGCCGCCCTGCTCCTGGCAACCATCCTCTACCTGTGGCACACAAACAGCGGCAGCGCGCCGCCGGGGCAGGCGCAAATCTTATACCTCAGCTGGGACGAGCAGGACACACCCCAGCTATACGCCGCCTCTCTCTCGGGCGAGCCGCCGCGGGCGCTTACAGACAGCGAAGCAGGCGTCGCCGGCTACGCCGTGGCTCCTGACGGCAGGGCCATCGCCTACGCCACCTCAGCCGGGGACGAGGGCAACAGCGTGTGGCTGGTGGACCGGGACGGGGACAACGCGCGGCAGGCGTTTGCCTGCACCGGCTTCGTCTGCGCCGGACTGGTGTGGGCGCCCGGTGGGCGACGTCTGGTATACGAGCGTCAGGAGCTGCCCGCCAACGAGGAGGCGCAGGGACAGAGCGAGCTGTGGTGGCTGGAGCCGGAGACGGGCGAGACCCGGCCCGTCTTTGCCGGCGAGCAGCCCTCCGTGGTCGGCGCCGGTTTTTCGGCAAACGGTCGCTGGCTGAGCGTCGTTCTGCCCGACGAGGAGATCACCCGCCTGCACAACCTGGAAACGGGCGCCAGCGTGACCATTCCCAACGAGGTCGCCGCGCCGCCCGCCTGGCACCCGTCCCAGGAACAACTGGTGAGCGCCAACATCGAGTACCAGGGCGAGCAGTTCGCCGTCCATCTCTATCACGTCGACGTAGAGGACGGCGAGATGACGTCCCTCAGCGACCAGGTGGAAACCAGCGACGGCGCGCCGGCCTGGTCGCCGGACGGCCAATATCTGGCCTTTGGTCGCCGCATTCCACGCACCCCCATCGGCCGCCAGATCTGGGTCATGGCCGCGGACGGCAGCGACAGCCGGCAACTGACCTCGGACCCCGACAGCAACTTCGGCCCGCCGCGCTGGTCGCCCGATGGGCGGCAGCTGTTGCTCCAGCGCTATCAGATCGACCGGCCGGACACGCGGCCCAGCATCTGGCTCCTGGATGTGGACAGCGGCGCTCTGCGCGAGGTCGCGCCCGCCGGCTTCGCCCCG
>JBMCFH010000343.1:0-3399 GCA_048620455.1 Chloroflexota bacterium
CACTCACCCCACCCAGCCCCCCATAAAAAACTGCCCGCTAAAAAACAGATACAACACAATCGACGGGTACAAAATCAGGCGGTTGAGCCACGGCCTGCGCCCGGCGGCGCCCAGCAGCATGAACAGGGGGAAGAAGGCCAGCGCGTAGCGCGAGAAGGAGTAGAGGGGTTTCACCGCGGAGGTGGGTAGGAGCATGAAGAAGAGCAGGGCTAGGGCGTAGAGGCCGTAGAAGGGGCCCAGGCGGCGGAAGGCCAGCGCCGTGCTGCCCACGATCAACAGCAGGGAGGCCAGATCCAGCAGCAGGCTGTATTCGCCCGCGCGCGGGCCGCTGCCGGTGAGCGCGGCGCGCAGGGCGACCAGCACGTCCAGGCCGGGGAAGGCCGTGTTCTGGAACCAGTATTGCTCGTAGACCTGGCCCAGCGGCGGCAGGCCCGCACCCTCGCGCCACAGCAGGAAGGCCGCCGTGCCCAGCAGGGGCAGGAACACGCCCACCGCCTGTGGGTGCAGCAGGCGACGGTCCGGCCTGCGCCAATCCACCCCTCGCTGCCGCGCGTATTCGTAGGCCAGGGGCACGACCAGCAGCCAGCCGGTCAGCCGCGTCAGGGACGCCAGCAGCCCAAAGAGCCCGGCCCACAGCAGATTCTCGCTCTTTGCCGCCAGCACGCAGGCCAGCGCCCACAACAGAAAGAGGGATTCCGTATACCCGGCAAAGAGGAAAAAGCCGCTGGGGAAGAAGAGCAGATAGGCCAGGGCCTTCGAGGCTGCCGCTTCGTCCAGCACCCGCGCCGTCAGGTGGTGCAACAGGACCAGCGCCGCCAGCAGGGCCGCGTTGGCGATGACCAGCGCCGCCAGCAGCGTGGCCCTATCGCCATCGACGCCGGGAAGCAGTGCTAGCGCCGCGCCCAGGCCGCGAATGGTCAGCGGGTAGAGGGGGGGAAACACGGAATTGCCCGCCTCGTATCCCTGGCGCGCGATGCTCAGGTAGTGCATGGTGTCGAAGCGCTGCCACGGTCCCAGAATGGGACCCGCTGCCTCGTCCGCGGGCAGCGCCCCGCCGCCCAGCGCCCGCAGGAACTCGTCCTCGGGCGGCAGCGCCGGCATCACCTCCACCACCAGCGCGCCCCACACGGTGATCAGCACGCGGGCCACGACGAAGAGCAGCAGCGCCACGTGTACCGACCGCGCCCTGAGCAGGGTGGAGAGAGAAGGTAGGCGGATGGCAGTTAGCTCTGACATGAGATTCAACGTTTATTTAGAAAGAGATCCGATTTTTACGATTCCACAGCGCAGTTGTGGGGCACCGTGACGACGACCATCCTGGAGATTTCCTCGTAGCGCCCAATAAATCGGATGTCTCCGGAACAGGAGCGGATAGTCCGCAACAGGCGACTTATGGTACACTCTTGCCACAGCTTACTCAAGAAAAGGGGGAAAGAGGCCGCCTCCTGCCAGGATCCCCCGTTACTTTTCGACCCTGGTGCGCGACTATGTTACTGAACGGACCGGCGGTCCGCAGCACACCCTTGCGCCGGGGTCGCGACAAGCGAACAGGTCGTGACTGCCTATGAAAGCGCGCAACTTCTGGAATCAAATGAACACCAGCCTGTGGTTCCGCCCGGCGATGTGGGTTCTGGTGCTGGCGGCGCTGGCCTTTGCCCTGATGCTGGTCGACCGGCGCGCCGGCGACAGCTGGCAACCGTTGGCCGGTTCCTCGCTGGCCTGGTTTTTCGTCAGCGGCGCCGACGGCGCGCGGGCCATGCTCGGCGCCGTGGCCACCGCTGTGCTGACAGTATCAACGCTTGCCTACTCAATTATGATGGTCGCCGTCGTACAGACCGCCAACTCCTATTCGCCGCGCCTGCTGCGCCAATATCTGAAGGACACGGCCAACCAGCACGTGCTGGGCATTCTCATTGGCACCTTTATTTACAGCCTGCTGGTGCTTCGCGCCATCCACGCCCCAGATCCCGCGGGCGGCCCGGAGGACGCATTCGTGCCCGCGCTGGCGACCAACGGCGGCCTTTTGCTGGCGCTGCTCTCCACCGGCGCCTTTATCTACTTCATTAACCACGCCGCGCACTCTATTTCTGTCGGTAATATTGTCCTGCTCATCCTGCACCGCACCGAGGGGCTGATCGAAAGCGACCGCCTTCTTCCCAAGCAGGTGGGCGCGCCGGCCGATGGCCAGTCGGGGCGCGCGCCTGAGGGGCCCGGCGCGCCGCTGCGGGCCAAGGAGGGTGGCTACTTGCAATATTTCGACACCGAGGTGCTGATGCGGCGGGCCACGGCCGAAGACCTGGTGATTCGCCACGAACGCACCGTGGGCGATTACGTCTTGCCCGGTATGCGTCTGATTACGGTGTGGCCCGCGGACGCGCTGGATGACGAGAGGCTGCAAGAGGATCTGGCCTCCGCCGTGGCCCTGGGCAAGGAGCGCTCTCTGGTGCAGGACGTGCTGTACGGCGTGTCGCAACTGTCCGACGTGGCTGTGCGCGCGCTGTCGCCGGGCGTCAACGATCCCAGCACGGCGATCCAGTGCGTCGACGCCCTCAGCCTGTTGGCCGGCAAATTTATAGCCCAACTGCCGATCAGCCCCTATCGCTATGACGACGAGGGCCATCTGCGCCTGATCGCGCCCGGACCGGCCCTCGACGCCTTTCTGGACACCGCTTTTACCCAGATCCGGCGCTACGGCTCCGGCGATCTCAGGATCACACTGCGCCTGCTGGAAGTGTACAAACGTCTGGGTCACATGAACCTGGAGACGGACGAGCGGCGCGTTCTCTGGCAACACGCCGTGCGCCTCATGGAGACGGCGGCTGAAGACCTGGACGTTGCCAGCGACCGCCTGGTGGTGAACGAGGCCTTCCGCGATACGGCGGGCATCTTGCAACAGGAACCGGATCGCTATCTGCTGTCGCCGGACAGGGCGCTCGCGGAAGCGTAGTGCGAGCATGTGAAGAAGGCTGGTAGTCGCCGCTTTAGCGGCGGCGCGGCTAAAGCCGCGATTACCAACCAGACCCAAGGAGCAGGCATGATACTGTTGTATAACCCGGTCAGTTCCGCCCAACGCAAGCCGGTGCTGCCCATGTCGCTGCTGGCGCTGGGCGCGGTGCTGGAGGGTAGGTACGACTATCGCATCGTCGACGGCAACCTGGAAGACGACCCCCTGGGGGCGCTGGACGAGGCCGTACGCCAGACGGGCGCGCGCGTGCTCGGCGTTACGGTCATGCCCGGCCCGCAACTGGAACACGCCACCCCCCTCTGCCGCGAGCTGAAGGCGCGCCACCCGGACCTGACCATCGTCTGGGGCGGCTACTTCCCCACGCAGCACTACGACGTCTGCCTGCGCGCCGAGTACGTGGATTATGTGGTGCGCGGGCATGGGGAGATGGTGTT
>JBMCFH010000344.1:0-3395 GCA_048620455.1 Chloroflexota bacterium
AGCACATAGTACGACCGCTCGCGCCCTTCCTCGTCCGTGCGGCGGGCGAAGTCGGTGACGATGAACTGGTGTTCAAAGTAGTGCTCGAACAGCACCCGCGTGTGCGCCCGCCAGCGGCGCGCCAGGTCCATGTCCTTGTGCTTTATCTCCTGGATGTTGGACGGAATTTCCACAATAATCAGATTGCGGTCGCTTTCGGCAAAGGTGGAAGGCGGAACGAGCAGGCCCTGGTCGTCGAAGCTGGCTTCGTTGATCAGGATGGCGCGCCCGGCGATGAGCTGGTCGTAGCTGAGCGGGCGGCGCTGGCGCACGACGCGGCTCTGCACGCGGTTGCCGGTGACCCACCACTCCACGTAGAAGCGGTCGGTGGTCAGCCCGGCGTTGATCCCGCCCTGGGGCCCGTGGAAATCGCGCAGGTAGCGGTGGGAGATGGCGCCCAGCTTGCCGATGTTCAGCCAGCCGTTGCGGCTCTCCAGCGGGTCATAGGTCCAGGTGATGAGGCGGATGCCCAGCCGAAGAGCCGCTTCGCGCTGCGCCACTTTCAACTGGTAGCCCAGGCCCTGTTTCTGGTAGGCGGGATGCACGCCCATGATGGTGGAGTACATCTGCAACCGCGCCGCCGCCACCTGGTCGATGCGCTTCTCCAGCCCCTGCACCGTGGCCAGGACGCCAAAGACGAAGCCCACCAGCTCGTCGTCGTCGTAAGCGCCCAGCAACACGCCGCCGTTATAGTCGATGGCGTGCATGGTGCGCCCGGGAATGACGTCCACGTCTTCCATATTCCAGATCTCGCGTTGGAGATCTTCCAGCTTGCGAAAGTCCGAATGCTCGGTGATTCGGCGAATTTCAACACTCATAATGATTTCAGGTTGCCTTTTTAGCCAGTTTCCATTTGATGTCTGTCGATTCGCATGGGGACGGGCCGCCCGTCGTCCGGCGCCCGGTTACTTACAACGGTACAGCAAGCGCTTGCTCCTGGCAATGATATGTCGCGGCAAATCCTATTTATTTTGCAGCGCCGCGACGGAAACGGGCGACCGCTGCGGTTGCAGCATGAGGGCCACGATTGCCATGGACTGTAGCCCGTAGAGAATGAAGAGCATCTGGTCGTTCGCACCCGCTGCGGCAAGGAGCGCAAGCGCCAGCGGAACGAGCCACAGTGCCAGTCGCCGCCCAGGCAACGGCCCGCGCAGGAGGATGTCGAGGGAAGCGGCGACGGCGAGCTGCAGGAACAGAAAAGCGCTCGCCAGGAATGAGGCGGCGGACCGGCTCTGAACAAGGGACAGGGCCACAAGGAGCAGACCGTAGATGACCACCGCGCCGAAGAGAACGGTGAAAAAGTGTCTTGCACGGTCTGTGGCGGCAATCTGGGACCAGACGATCACGGTGTAGAGCGCCAGCGCCAGCAGGCCCGGATACCACACGCTCTGGTGAATCACGATTCGGGAATAGTACATGCTGCCGACCGACAGGAGGATGCCGCCGGCGGCGGCAAGGAACCAGTTCGACTTTTGCGAAGCGCTGCCTTCCTGGGAAGAGAGTGACGAGGCGGCGCGCGCGAACAGCAGCACGAAAAGGACCAGCGGTACCCATATCGCCGGGTTTCCTCGTTTATCAAAGTTGGAAAGGGAGCTGACCGTCAGGCTGGCGCCAAGATGAAAGAGAAAACCGCCGAGCAAGAGAACCGGCAGATAGGGGAACTGACGGGGATCGGGGATCAGAGGCAGGCGGCGCGCGGCAGACCCCTGATTGCCGGCGTGGATCAAGCCGATGAAAATGATCAGCATCGCCAGCAGTTCGGTTCCTTCTTCGATGCCCACCCGCAGGCCAATGGTCCACTGTGGCCATTCTATCAGGTGCTCTAGATATTCCTGCCCGGCGACGGCGCCAAACAGGAAGAACGCGAGGGCGATGAGCGCCGCAGCCCGTCTCGTCTCCGCCCGCCGGACCAGCGTGACGAGCACGTAGGCCACCAGGAGGCCCAGGACGATGGCGTATGGCAGTAACGCGCCCCAGGTGTCGGTCGCGGCGGCGCTGACCCGTTCGTGCAGCGACCCCACCTCGTCGAGGGAGAGGCCCAGCAAGACCAGCGAGAAGACAAACCAGGCAATCCTGTCTCGCGGCGCGCGATATGCCAGTTGAAAGGCGAACAGTGAGAGAAGGATAAGCAAGAACCCTGACCACCAGGCGGCGACGTTCGTTTCGCCGCTCAGGGTGAAGTGTTGCAGGATGTGCCATTTGATGGGGTTGCCCGGGGCGTGCGGGAACAACGTGGTCATGACGGAGAAAAAGAGACTGATCGCCACAATCCACTGCCACCAGGCAATAGAGCGCGCGGCTTCGGGGGCCGACGTCACAGCTTCCTCGAATAGGCCGGGGATCCGGGTAAGTCCTGATCGTGTCATCGTATGTTGCTCCTTTTTGCGAGCTTGTATGCTGCAACCTGGGCGGAGGTGCTCCTGCCCTCTGCGTCTGGTAACCCTTGTGCTTATATCTTACACTATTCGCGAACCAACCTCCGGGAGGCTCGGCGAATGGCTCATTGAGCCAGGCCAGAGCGTAAAGGCCCCGCGCAAGCCTCCCGGAGGCTCATGGATTCTGCCAATGACGATTAACTGAGGTACCACCTCAATATCTGCTCTCCCCACAGCACCGTAATAATACCAGCCAATGCCAGAAACGGGCCATAGGCGACGGACGAGCGCAGCGAGAGGCGACCGGTGACGATCAGCGCCAGGCTGATGAAGCCGCCCAGCAGCACGCCCATGACCAGGGCGAAGACGATGTAGGGGAAGCCCACCATGGCGCCCATGGTCATGGAGAGGGTCACGTCGCCGAAGCCCAGCGCGCCCGGCCCGAACAGCCGCCGCCCCAGCCAGTAGAGGAAGAAGAAGGCGCCGAATCCGAAGGCGGCGCCGGCAAGGGCGTAGAGCGGCGCGTTGCTGCTGATGAAAAAGCTGCCCACCAGCGCCAGCAACGTGCTGGGCAGGGTGACCACGTGCAGGATGAGCCGGTGCTCGATGTCGATGACGATGATCAGGATCAGGATGGCCACGTACAGAGCGGCGAAAATGAGGTCTGCGGGACGGCCGATCAGCAGCGGCAGGGCAGCAAAGATCGGCGGCGTCACCAGTTCTACGACCAGCGCGCGACGGCGCGTGGCCAGATCGCACTGCGGGCAGCGCCCGCCGCCCAGCAGTCGCCGCGCCAGCGCCGACCACTCCATCACCCCATAGGCCCGCCTACAGTGGACGCAGCGAGGGCGCGCCGGTCGCTCGCGCGCCGGCAGGTCGTCGGCCAACTGATTGATCGCAATGGCTGCCAAAAACCCAACAATGGCAAAGAGAACGCTTAGCATGCAGGCGATTATAATGGGGATTGGTTTATTGGTCTAT
>JBMCFH010000345.1:0-3387 GCA_048620455.1 Chloroflexota bacterium
CGCAGTAGTTGTTGTGGAGGTTAGAAAAATGGCACTGGATAATGAATTGAAGAGCGCCGCAGAGGCGCTGGGGCAGGCGTTAGGCGAGCACGAAGCTGTGCAGACGTATCTCGATGCTCGGGATTCGCTCAAGGCAGACGCCGAAATGGCAGCGCTGGACCGCCAATACCAGGAGATGTATCAGACGTTGATCGCCCGCCAGCGCGCCGGAGAGCAACTGGCGCATGCCGAAATACAAGCGTTTCAGGCGCTGCGCCACAAGGTTCAGGAAAGCCAGCTGGTTTTGCAGCGTGATATGGCGCTGAATGACGCCAAAAGTTTTCTGGCCAATGTTGGCTACGATCTCAGCCAGGAGTTAGTCCTGGACTATCCGGCGCTGGTCCTTTCCTGAACGCAAAACGAGCGCCGCGCTTAGTAATTACTGGAGCCCTATGCCTCATGATTAAAAGACGATCTCTCACCATACTCTTGTGTCTGCTGTTTCTGGCAGGCTTCGCCGGCCCCGCCATTGCCGCCCAACAGCCTTCGCCCGTCGTCCGCGCGGTCCTGTTCTGGATGGACGGTTGTCCGCACTGTCATGACGTGCTGGACCACGTCCTCCCGCCGCTGCAGGCTCGCTATGGCGAGCAGCTTGAGATACATCTCGTCGAGGTAGCCACTACCGAAGAAGTCGAGCAACTCTATACAATTGCCGCTGCCGTTGGTATCCCGCGACAGCATGTCGGTGTGCCCTTCCTGCTCATTGGCGACGCGGCCCTGGTGGGGTCCCAGCAAATTCCTGCGGAACTGCCGGGCCTGATTGAGCAGTACCTGGGCAGCGGCGGCGTCGATTACCCGGACATTTCCGAGCTGGCTCCCCTATTACCGGAATCCGGCGAACGAGGGACGCCGGCAGAAGCGAACGTCGCAGAACCTGTACCCGCCGTTCCTGCCGCAGAGATAGAAACGGCCTCCGCTGAGCCGGCGTCAGATGGCTTCCTGTTGGCCATCGTGGTCCTGATCGGGTCGGCGCTGGCTCTACTATATACCGTACTGCGCCTGTTCGGCGCGCGCCGCGGCTGGTTAGTGACGGCGCACCCGGATTGGCTGCAAAAGGCAATCCCTGTGCTGGCCCTCGCAGGTTTGGGAATCGCCGCCTATCTGGCTTATGTCGAGACCCAGGCCGTACCCGCCGTGTGCGGCCCTGTGGGCGATTGCAACACGGTACAGAGCAGCGAATACGCCTACCTTTTCGGTATTCCCATGGGCGTGCTGGGGCTTGCCGGCTACCTATCTGTCTTAGGGACCTGGGCATGGTGGCGTTGGCAGGATGATGCGCGCGCGCCATTGTTGCTGGCAGCCATGACGGTCGTTGGCGTGCTCTTTTCCCTCTATCTCACCTACCTGGAGCCTTTCGTCATCGGCGCCGTATGCGCCTGGTGCCTCACGTCGGCCGTGATCATGGCCTTGTTATTGCTGGCAAGCGTGGATCCGGCCGCCCGTCAGCTGGCGCCGCAGCCGGCAAGGAGGCGAAAGCGTGGATATCGGTAGCACCGTCCTGAACCAGGGCGCTCTGGTGGCCTACGTCCTCGTCTTCGCCGGCGGCGTGGTCACCAGCATCGGGCCCTGCAATATAGCCACCGTACCCCTGCTGGTCAGCTACGTCGGCGGCACGACGACCCCCACCCGGCGGCGTTCCTTTGTCCTCTCGCTAGGGTTTGCCCTGGGGCTGGCAACGACGTTTATGCTGCTGGGGGTGGCAGCGGCACTGGTCGGCGGTCTCCTCGACGGCGTCTCCGACCTGGGCTATTACCTCGTTGCCGCCGTCTGCTTTGCCCTTGGCTTACAGATGCTGGGCGCGCTAGAGATTTCGCTTCCCGGTGGTCTTGACCGCCTACGCGAGCGGATCGGCTGGCGCGGCCTGCCCGGCGCCCTGGCGCTGGGCCTCGTGTCGGGCCTTGTGGCCTCCCAATGCGCCACGCCGGTGCTCGTGGCAGTGCTTACCTATGTCATGGTGCAGCAGGCGGCCCTGGCCTACGGCGCCAGCCTGCTGTTCGTCTACGCTCTGGGACGAGGCGTTCCCATCGTCCTCGCCGGCACCTTTACCGGCGCTTTGAAGCAGTTGCGACAGGTGGGCCGCTGGTCTTCCCTTCTGGAAAGCGGCAGCGGCCTGGTCCTGCTGGTTATTGGACTCACCTTTCTATGGCTGGCGTAATTCGTGTTCACAAACCGCAGCTCTGGCTGTTGCTGGGTGGCGCAATTCTGCTGCTGCTGGGCCTGAAAGCAATGCCGGGCTTTGTGGCAGCCGGCCCACCCCTGGAATTGGACAACCGGCCAGCGTTCCTTTTTTTCAATAGCGAAGAAGGGTGCGATTGCGTGATCGAATTCTATGAAAAAGCAGACGCGGTTATGGCTGCCTGGCCATCTGATGCGCGCGAAGACATTCCCGTCCATCGCATTCTACTGGAGGAGCGGCCGGATCTGCAGCGGCAATACAAGGTCGATCGTCCACCCACACTAATTTTACTCGACGCGGAAGGTCGGGAGATTTGGCGCGACCGCGGCGTCGCCAGCAACCCGCAGGTCTTCAAGCTTGAAGCGTGCGCGCAGGCGATTCAGGCCCTGAACCTGCCGCCCACCGGAGGCCAGTGATATGGAAAAGATACCACTCGGAACTCGAACTTGCTGCCGCCCACAGGCTCGTGGGCTGACCTACCTGCACGTCGGTTCTGAAAAACATCTCGTGGGCCTGATGAACCTGGAATTCATTTTTCGCCAGTTGCTTCTCCTGGAGCATTCACCCCACGCCATTTGCGGCGCAGAGCTAATCGCCATGGCGCGGCAGTTTAACCACATTCCTGACAGGCCAACTGATGAAGCTGAGTACGCCGCCGCCTTGCGTCAGGCTTATGCTGAATTCTGCGCGCTTCAGATGCCGCCAGGACGTGACGTGGCAGAGGCATACAGTGAGTAAAACAACTGCGTCGGGCATCTTATCGTATCTGGCGGCAGCGCGGGCCGAGGTCAAGTCAGCTCAAGACGCGGTGATTACCGGAGACCTTTTGCAGGCTGCCGCCCGTGTACGGGAGGCCAACGCACTGCAACAAGAAGCGGTCGCATTGCTGCTCGCACAATGTTGGCAAAACACGCTGAGCGGCGCCCGTGACGAGGATCCTCAACGCCGTGAAGAAGCGCTAGACCCTCTCGTCCGGCTCGCAACTGTAATCCTGGGCGCTCTGTGTCAGGAGTGCCGGCGACAAGTGAGCATACAGTTACAAACAGATGAAAAACAATGAAACGAACAGATTGTTGTGATTTCGACGATTTTCTGAAAGCCATGGCCGACGAGAACCGCCAGCATATCCTGGTTCTGCTCCAGGATGGCGAAATGAACGCCAGCGAGCTGGG
>JBMCFH010000346.1:0-3387 GCA_048620455.1 Chloroflexota bacterium
CCAACGGCGGCAACCAGCCCCTTGATGGGGTAGATGAGCAATTCGTACAGAGCGCAGAGGCAAGCGTCGTATACTGGCAAGGGCGCCTGCAGACCGCGGACGAAGCGGAACTATCGGCGCTCGCGGTTGAGCGCCGCAACATCCTAAGCGCCATCGAATTTGGCCTGCGACTGCCGCAGACATTGCAGCCCGCGGCGGCGCTCACCCTGCAGACCTACCCAATGATACGGTCCGCCGGCTACGTGGCGGAGTGGATTCCCATTTTCGAGTGGGCCGCATCTCTGATCGACCCCGTTGACGGCGCTCTCCAGCGGCAGCTGTGGAACCGCGTGGGCCAGTTCTATCATGCGATGCGCCGCCTGGACGAAGCGGTCGCCGCGCACCAGAGGGTGGCGCATTCCGCGCGCGAAGCGGGCGATGAGCAGACCGAGGCCGAGGCATTTTTACACCTTGCTGAGGATTATCGCGAGCAACGTGACTATGCGCAGGCGCACCAATATGCGCAGCAGGCGCTGCAGCGTTTCCAGGCCCTGAACAGCGGGCAACGGTGGGAAGCGTCGGCGCTCAATTCACTGGGCTTCGTCGCCTGGCGACGCGGCGACCGGCAAGAAGCGGAAGCGCTGTTCCGGCGCGCCATCGAGCGCTACCGCACGTTGCAGGAGAACGTCCAACTGGCGCGTGCGCTAAACAACCTGGGCGGGGTGCTGCGAGAGCAGAAAGATTACGAAGCCGCGGAGCAGGCCTACGAAGAAGCAGTAGCGACGCTGGCGCACACGGGCGCTGCGCTGGAAAAAGCCATCATGAATATTTCGCTCGCCAGCCTCTACTACGAGCAAGAGCAGTATGAGGCCGCAGAAAAGTCCTTCCGCGCTGCGGACACTCGCTTTCTGCAACGCTCAGGACACACTGACTATCAGGCCTACGTGGCCAACGGGCTGGGCAACACGTTCTGGCGGCAGGGGCGGCTAAAGGCGGCGGAAGCCCGCCTAAAACGGGCTGTGGCCTTGTGGCGCGAGGCGGATGACGAGCTGATGGCAGCCAACAGCACCAGGAGCGTGGCGCGCGTGCTGGTGGCGCAGGGACGTGCGCGCGAGGCACTTGCGCATTATGATGAGGCGCTGCAGATTGCCCGCCGCTACAAGGATGACGCCTGGGCGCGCCAAATGGTGTGCGAGATCGAGGAAGAACGGGAGCAGACGTCCGGCGCTGCTGAATCTGAATAGTATTGGATGGAACAGGACTTATGCGACGTGAGTTTTTAGACCTGATTTGCTGCCCGGCGTGTGGCGCCGCTTTAGAATTGCGTTCGCCAGGCGAGCGCGACGGGGAGGTGTGGGAGGGTACGCTGGCCTGCGCGGCCTGCGCGGTGGAGTATGAAATAAGGCAGGGCATGCCACACCTGTACGTGGATGACGAGGCCTGGGCGCCCAAGGCGCGAGAGGCGCAGGGTTGGGTGGAGTTGCACAAGAACATGGGCATCTACGAGCAGGGCGAGGATGCGGTAGACCTGAAGATTCCCTATTATCCGGAGGAACCGTGGACCAGAGTCAGCCATAGCTTTGACATCGCCCTGGAGCGGCTCAATCTGACCGGAGAAGAAACGATCCTGGACCTGGGCGCGGGCCGCGGCTGGGCCGCGAAGCACTTTGCGCTGAACGGCTGCCGGGCGGTGGCCCTGGACATTACGCCGGACGAGCAAGTGGGGCTGGGGCGCGGGCGGGCGCTGATGGAGGACGCAGGCGTCTATTTTGAACGGGTGATTGGCGACGGTGAGCGGCTGCCATTTCAACCGGAGTCATTTGACATCGTCTTTTGCGCTGCCAGCCTGCACCATTCATCCAATTTGCCCCTGCTGCTGCAAAACGCGAGCGACGTATTGAAGGAGGGAGGGCGTCTATGCGCGATCAACGAGCCGTCGATCAGCGTGCTGGAGCAGGAGGAGCACGTGCTGGCGCAATCGGCGTCTCCCGAACTGGAGCTGGGTATCAATGAGAAGCGGCCCAATTTCCTGGAGTACCGGCAGGCGCTTGTGGAGAACGACCTTCAGATCAGCGAGGCCTTTCCCGTGCCGGCGTATGAAATGGACGAGCAGACGGTGCGCGAGTGGGCGCAGGATCTGGGTGTGCTCTTTCCGCGGCTGACCCTGCACGACCCGCGGCGTACTGTATACCGGCTGATGAGGTTCGTCGCCAGGCGGGGACAGGCGCTGCTGCGGCGGCGCTGGCCCTCAACCAACGGCGCCGCTCCCCGCGATGAGCGCCAGCGCCTGCTGTACAACGTGCTGCTGTGGACAGGGAACGAGCTGTTTCTGGTGGCCGAGAAGCGGACGCGTAATCCAAATCACGCGTCCCGGTAAGCCAGCAAACGCAGACCGTTCAACGATACCAGCACCGTACTACCCTCGTGGCCGATAACGCTTAGCGGAAGCGCCAGACCCACGCCGAGTACCGCCCCGATAAGAATAATAATCACGGCAATGGCAAAGACCAGATTCTGCCACAGCGTCTTGCGCGTTTGCCGGCTCAGGCCGATCACGTAAGGAATCTTAGTCAGGTCGTCGGCCATCAGCACGATGTCCGCCGTTTCCAACGCCACGTCAGTACCCGCTGCGCCCATGGCAATCCCAATGGAAGCCGTCGCCAGCGCCGGTGCATCGTTCACACCATCCCCCACCATGGCTACCCGACCGTGGCGCTCCTCCTCCTTCAAAATGCGCATCTTATCCTCGGGCAACAGCTCCGCGTGATAGGCGTCCACCCCCGCTTCAGCCGCAATGGCCCGGGCCACGCGCTCGTTGTCGCCGGTAAGCATCACCACGCGTTCCACGCCCCGCTCCTTCAGCGCTTTGACCACGTCGGCGGCCTCCGGACGCAGAACGTCGGCGATCGCGATCAGGCCCATCACGTGCGCCTTCTGGCCCTCGACGCGGGCCACCATCACCGCCGTCTTGCCCTCACTCTGCAATGCCTCAAAGCTCGCATCCAGGCGGTTCTGCGCATCATCTCTATCACTCTCGCCATCCAGCACTTCGTACTCATCGAAAAAGCGGTTGTTGCCCACAGCAATCATGTGGCCGTTGACGCGCCCCGCCACGCCCCGGCCTGTGTCCGACTGAAAGGCATCCACCTCCGGCCACTCAATACCCCGGGCCTCGGCGGCGTCAGTGATCGCCTGCGCCAGCAGGTGCTCGGAGCGCGCTTCTACGGCAGCCGCCAGGCGCAACACCTCATCTTCCGTAACCTTGTTTAGAGAAACAACGTCGGTAACCTGCGGCTCACCGCGGGTCAGCGTGCCCGTCTTGTCGAAGGCCACCACCTTGATCTCTGCCGCCTGTTCCACATAAACACCACCTTTGAACAACACCCCCCGGCGCGCCCCGTTGCCGAT
>JBMCFH010000347.1:0-3377 GCA_048620455.1 Chloroflexota bacterium
GCAGCGCCGATGTATACGGGATATAAGATGGGGATACAAAAGGGGGCACAGCTTGGGTGGTAACTGCTGTGTGTCGGCGATTTCGCAATTGGCACTCCCGCCGCCGCCCGTATTATTGTATAATGTCCTTTCGCCTATTTGGGCCGCAGGGAATAAGGACATGTCTGAGCACCGCTTTAAGGAAGAAGAGTTCTCCACACAATTTAACGGCCGTACCTTCGTGCGCATCCTGGCCCAGATCAAGCCCTACTGGCCCAGGGTTGTGGGCTTCCTGGTGCTCGTCTCCCTCGTCTCTTGGCTCGATTCTTACTTCACTTTCCTTAGCAAGCGCATTATTGACGAAGGGATCGTGGCCCAGGACCGGGAAGCGCTGTTTAGCATTGTGACCATCTATGGGTCGCTGATCGTGGTGCAGGCGCTGGGAGTTTTTGGCTTTATCTACCTGACTGCCCTGTTGGGCGAGCAGGTGCGTTATGATCTGCGGCGCAAGTTGTTCGGCCACCTTCAGGAGCTATCTCTCAGTTACTTCAACCGCACGCCGGTAGGCTGGATTATGTCCCGCGTCACGTCGGACACCGACCGCATCGCCGAGCTGATTTCCTGGGGTATTCTGGATGTGACCTGGAGTATCATGAACATCGGTACGGCGATGTACTTCATGGTGCGCATTAACAGCCGGCTGGCGCTCATCGTCTTTGCCGCTATTCCCATTCTGATGGTCGTCGCCGCGCAGTTCAAGAAGAAGATCCTGGTAGAGTACCGGCAGGTGCGGAAGCTGAACTCGCGCATTACGGGCGCTTATGAAGAAAATATCATGGGCGTGCGCGTGACCAAGGCCCTGGGGCGGGAGGCAGAAAACCTGGACGAATTCCAGGAGCTGTCGGGGTCCATGTACCGCGCCGGCTACCGCGCAGCGTGGCTCTCGGCCCTGTTCCTGCCTGCCGTTCAGTTGATCAGCGCCTTCGCCGTGGGTGGGGTGGTATGGTACGGTGGCCTGGAAGCGCGCGTGGGGGATATGACTGTGGGCGGCATCCAGGCGTTCTTCTCCTACATTACCTTTATGCTGTGGCCCGTGCAGGAAATTGCCCGCGTCTATGCCGAGATGCAGCAGGCCATCGCTTCGGCAGAGCGCGTCTTTTCGCTGAGTGACGCCGTGCCCGAGGTGCGCGACCGCCCGGGCGCTGTGGACCCCGGTTCTCTACGCGGTGACGTTGTCTTCGACCACGTCGATTTCCACTATGAAGATGACAAGCCGGTGCTGAGCGATTTCCACCTGCACGTGCGGCAGGGGGAGACGATTGCCCTTGTGGGGCCCACGGGCGGCGGCAAGTCGACGATCGTCAATCTGCTCTGTCGCTTCTACGAGCCGAAGCGCGGCGCGATTCGCATGGCGGGGCGCGACTACACGGAGTGGACGTTGCAGGGCATCCAGTCGCGTATTGGCATTGTGTTGCAGACGCCTCATCTCTTTTCGGGCACCATCCGCGAGAACATCCGTTACGGGCGGCTGGAGGCCAACGACGAGGAAATTGAGGCAGCGGCGCGCGTGGCGGGGGCTCACGAGTTCATCGTTACGTTGGCGAAGGGCTATGAGGAACAGGTGGGTGAGGGCGGTAATTTACTCTCGGTGGGCCAGAAGCAGTTGATCAGCCTGGCCCGCGCCGTGCTGGCGGACCCGGAGATTTTCATCATGGACGAGGCCACGAGCTCCGTCGACACGCTGACGGAGGCCTTAATCCAGCGGGGCATGGATGCGCTGATGGCCGGTCGCACCAGCTTCGTCATCGCCCACCGGCTCTCTACCATCCGGCGCGCCGACCGCATTCTGGTTATTGAAGCGGGCCGCATCACGGAGATGGGCACGCACGCCGAACTGATGCGGGCGCGCGGACATTATTACCGGCTGTATACACAGCAGTTCCGGGCACAGCTGGAGGAGGCGTATGTTGCAGCGGATGGGGAGCCGGCTGTTGTGGTACGGGAGATTGGGGGGTAGAGATCGGTAATTAGAGATTGGAGATTGAAGATGATTTCTGATCAACTGATCTCCAATCAACCAACCTCCGACCTCCCTGCCAGCGGCGGCGCCACAGCCGCCGGGACGTCCTTCGCCTGCGTTTCCTCTTTCCCTTCCTCTTCGATATTCATCAGCGCGGGGCTGAAGAAGCCGGAAGTGGCTACTATCAGGGTCACCGCGCCGCCGGTGACGTACCATAGTTGCACGCCAAAGCGGTCGGCCAGCGGGCCGGCGACGAGCAGGCCCAGGGGCGTCATGGCCATGACCAGGCTGGTGAGCAAGGTGAAAACGCGGCCCTGAATCTCCGGTTTGACCGTGGCCTGCACGATGGCGAAGATGGGGCCGTTGGCCAAACCCATGGCCAGGCCGGTGACGAACAGCGCGCCGATGGCCAGGGGGAGGGCGGTCGGCGGGGTCAATCCCACGACGAGCACGGACGCGCCCAGGCCGAAAATGCCCATCTGCGAGGTGAAAATGCGGCGGCGAAAACCGCCCCAGGCGGTCAGCAGCATGCCGCCCAGGACGAGACCCAGGCCCGAGGCGGACTCCAGCCAGCCCAGTTGCAGGGCGCCGCCTTCAAAATGCACACGCACCAGCAGCGGCAGCAACGAGAAGCTGGGGCTGAGCACCAGGTTGATGACCACAGCCATGCTGATCAGAATCATCAGCCCGCGCCGGCCGCGCACGTAGGCCAGCCCATCGGCCAGGTCGGTCCATACGGACGACAGTTGTGCGCCGGCCGCTACCTCGCGCACAGGCTGGGGAATGTCGATGAGCAGTAGGGGCACGATGGCGAAGAGTGCGGTGCCCACGTCGATGGCGATGATGCCCTGCATGGGCAGCAGTTCCAGCAAGATGGCGCCCAGCGGCGCGGCGGCCACGTTCAGCGCGCCGTTCAGCGTCTGGTTCAGGCCCTGGAAGCGCGTCAGGTGTTTCTCGGGCACCATCATGGTCATTGAAGCCTGCATGGCGGGCCAGTGGAAGGCGTTGCCCAGGGAGCGCACGAAGAGGATGACCAGGACGTGGCCGATCTGCGCCACGCCAATCCAGAAGAGGTAGCCCAGGAGCAGCGTGGACAGGGCCACGAGCGCATCGGCAGCCAGCATCACGTGCCGCCGGTTCCAACGGTCGACCAGGACGCCGGCAAGCGGGCCCAGGGCCAGCTCTGGCAGCAGGCCTACCAGCGAGGCCAGGGCCAGCATGGTGGCAGATTCCGTTTCTTTCGTCAGCCACCAGATCAGGGCGAAGTGTACCAAACGGCTACCCAACAACGACAGCGCCTGCCCGATCCAGATGAAAAGGAACTGTTTCATGGATTGTTGATTGTCCATGGCCGCCTCACGAAAAGCAAAACAGATGT
>JBMCFH010000348.1:0-3364 GCA_048620455.1 Chloroflexota bacterium
GTGTTCCTGATCCGGCGTTCCCAGGCGCGCACCATTGAAGGCCAGCCAATCGAAATAAAGAAGAAACCTTTCCACAAAGGCGTCGTCTTTGGCGGCACCCTGTTCGGCATGGGCTGGGCCATCACGGGCGCCTGCCCGGGCCCAATCTACGCTCAGATCGGCTCAGGCACCCTATTAGCCATCGTGACCTTCGCCGGCGCCCTCACAGGGATGTACTTATATGCCTTCTTCCAACCACGACTCCCACACGACGCCTGGGGCAGACTCGGGGCGGAAGGCGCGGGCTAGAAGTTACAGCTATTCGCTCTTCAGCCGCCTTTTTCTGAGCCCCATCACGACTGAAATCCTGCCCTACCTGCAGGCGGTCGACGATCTGCGGGCCGCGCTACCACAAGCGATCAACCTGGAAGAGCTGGCGGCGGACCACCACCAGCTCTTCGCCTTCAACGTCTTCCCCTACGAAGCCGTCTTTCTAGACGACAGCGGCCTGCTGGGTGGCGCCGTCACCGACGCGGTACGGCGTCGCTACCAGCAGGCCGCATACCGCGTCGACGACACTGCCAGCAGCCCCGATCATATCGGCCACGAGCTGGGCCTGTTGGCCTTCCTATCCGCCGCCGAAGCCGACGCCCATGAAGACCGGGAACTACAACACGTCCATCGTCTACGCCGGCAACAATCGGAGTTCCTGGAGCACCATCTCATGCGCTGGCTACCTCCCCTGACGCTGGCCCTGCGCGCCCATCAGCTGCCTTTTTATGCTCGCGTGGGCCAGATGACGTTGCAACTGGCGCAGGAACAGATGACCGATTTGCACGGTTCGGCGCCCAGAACGCCTGAGCCCCTGCCCCCCGCGCCCCAACCGCTGCAAGACAGCGAAAGCACGCTCTCCGAGATTGCCGCCTTCCTGGTCACGCCGCTTCACAGCGGGCTGTATCTGAGCCGCGAGACGATTGGCGCGCTGGCCCGGGACCTGGATCTACCGCGTGGATTCGGCAGCCGCAAGCAGTTACTGCTCAACACGTTGCGCTCGGCAGCGCAGTATGAGCGACTCGAGGCTTTTCTCGACGCCCTTCAGGCGCTTGCCACTGAGTGGGCCGACGGATTGGCGTCAGTCGCTTCCGGCCCTTCGGCGCCTTTCGCCGCTATGTGGCAGGAACGAGTAATCACTACGCGAAATATGTTGCGTGATATGCAGGCACAACGTGAAACACACGCGCAATCTGAGTACAATAGGCCTGAATAGTGACCAACAATCGACGAGAGGTGTATGGCGACCTCGGCCGAACGTTCTTCCACTTCTCCGGCGCTAATCCAGGACACGCGGGCGCTGGGAGTGCTACTGCTTTTTCTGCTCAATCTGGGTCTCGGGGCCTGGTTGCTGAACCAATCCCTGGTGCAGGCGGCGGGCCAGCCCCCGTTGTTGCCCTTCGTGCTCATTGCCATAGCCGCCGCTCTGCTCCTGGCAACCGGGGATCTCACGACAGCCGGAGAGCGCGAGTACGAGTATGGGGAGCAGGAACGCTTGCCGGTACACGGTGATCTATCCCTTATCGCCCGTTTCAGGCGCAACAGGGCCAACTGGCGCCTCCTGCTGCTCGTAGCCGCCGGCGCGCTGATGGTCGCGGCGCTGTACCGCATCCCACACCTGGGCCTCCAGGATAGCCACGCTCTGGTCGTCGCCGGCTGGGCCGGGTCCATTGTCTGTTACACGCTGGCCCTGGCCCCACCCGCGCCGGGGATACGCCATCGCTGGCGCGAGCGCTGGCGTACCGCGCGCAAGACTCACGCTGTGCCGCTGGCGCTCCTTCTGGGCATCTCCGTTGCCGCCTTCCTTCTCCGTGCCACATTTTTGGAAACAATTCCCTTCACGCTCTCCGGGGACGAAGCTTCGCAGGGTCTGGAAGCGGTGCGCGTGTTGCAGGGCGAGATTCGCAACCCGTTCACCACCGGCTGGCTGGGCGTGCCCACGCTCAGTTTCTACTTCAACAGTCTGACCATCGACCTGTTGGGCATGACCAGAACCGGGCTGCGCCTGCCCTGGGCCTTGCTGGGCACGGCGACCGTTGTCGTCGCCTTCTTTCTGGTACGCCGATTGGTGGGCTGGCCCCTGGCGTTAGCCACATCGGCGCTGTTGGCCACCTACCACTATCACATCCACTTCTCGCGCCTGGGCTCTAACCAGATCGCAGATCCGCTATTCGTAGCTCTGGCCCTGTGGTTCCTCTATCGGGCGCTGGATGGCGGACGTGAAAGCGGTCGTTCACGCCTCGGCGACTGGATCCTGGTCGGTGGCAGCGCCGGCATCGCCCTCTACTTCTACGCCGGCGCGCGCTTCACGCCCGTCATTGTGGCGGCCATTCTGGCCTACGTGTTGCTACGGGAACGGCGCCGCTTCTGGCCCAGACACGGGCGCGGCGTCCTGGCTATGATCGGCGCCTTTCTCCTGGTCAGCGCGCCGATGCTGCAATACGCAGTGCGCTTTCCCGAGGACTTCAATGCCCGCCTGAACCAGGTGGGCATCATTCACAGTGGCTGGCTGGAAGGAGAGCTGGAAGCAGGTCGCCAGCTCCTGCCGGTGCTCTGGGATCAGTTCCGCCGCGCTGCGCTGGCCTTCAACTTCTACCCTGATCGCACCGTCTGGTACGGTCTGGAACAGCCATTACTGGATCCGCTCTTCGGCGCCCTCTTTCTGGTAGGCGTGCTCTACAGCACCGTCGCCATGTGGGACCGCTCCGAACAGCGTCTGGCGCCCATGGTTGCCTGGTGGTGGGGCGGCATGATCGCCGGCGGTATGCTTACCGAGAGCCCGCCGTCGTCGCAACGGTTGATCACCTTAAGCGTGCCCGCCTGCTTCTTCATTGCCGTCACTCTGTGGCAGCTGGCGCGGCTGGTTCAGCGCGCCATACGTGGAATGCCCGCCCAGCTGGTGGTCGGCGCCGGAGTGCTCCTCTTCGCTGTCTCCAGCCTTCAGACCTACTTTCTGGAGTATACGCCACAACGAATCTATGGCGGTCAACACGCCGAGCTCGCCTCGGAAATGGCTCCCCTGCTAAACCAGATGGCCGACACCCACCGCGCTTACTTTGTCGGCGCGCCGTGGATGTACTGGGGCTTCGGGACCATCCCCTACCTGGCGCCGCAGATGGAGGGCCAGGACATTACAGAGCCCCTCACGGAACCGCCCCCGCCCGACATCGTCTCGCCCCAGCGCGGCGCTGTCTTCATCGTTCTGCCCGAGCGCCGCCAGGAACTGCCCCTGATTCAGCAAGCTTTCCCCCACGGTCGGCTACACGAAATCCACTCTCGCGCGCCGGACGGTCAGTTGCTGGGCCTGCTTTACACCGTCCCGCCCGGCTGACGC
>JBMCFH010000349.1:0-3333 GCA_048620455.1 Chloroflexota bacterium
CTTCCACCGCGCCACGCTTGACACCCCGTTCTCCTCCGGTCTATGATGCTCTAAGCGCGATAGCGACTTTGGCGGCAGCGGGAGGCTTCGAATGGACGACTTCTACGAGCAGCTGGCCCCTTTCTACCATCTGATTTACGACGATTGGGAAGCGGCTATCACTGCCCAGGCTGCTATGCTGGACGACATCATTCAGTCCCGCTGGGGCAACGTCCGCTCCGTTCTCGACGTCTCCTGCGGCATCGGCACGCAAAGCATCGCCCTGGCTGCCCGTGGCTACGAGGTCACTGCCTCCGACCTGTCACCGGCCAACGTGGCCCGCGCCCAGCAGGAGGCTGAGGCGCGCGGGTTGCAGATCCCCTTCTCCGTATGCGACATGCGCGCCGCCCACAACCACCACGGCGGCGACTTCGACGTCGTCCTCAGCGCCGGCAATTCACTGCCGCACCTGCTCAGCGACGACGACATCCTGCTGGCGCTGCGGCAGATGCACGCCTGCCTCCGTCCGGGCGGCGGCTGTCTGATTACCATGCGCCAGTACGACAAGGAAGCGCGCGGTCGCGGGATTATCAAGCCGTTCGGCGTGCGCCAGGAGGGCGACCGGCGTTATCTCATCTTCCAGGTGTGGGACTTCGACGACGATCACTACGACTTCGCCATGTACTTCGTCGCCGACGATGCTCGGTCAGACAAGGCCACCACGCACGTCATGCGCTCCCGTTACTACGCCGTCAGCCCCAACCACGTCCTGCAGCTCATGGCGCAGGCTACGTTCCAGGACGTGCGGCGGCTGGACTACGGGGAATCGCATCCGGCCATCCTGGTGGGCACGAAAGCGTAACAGCGCGACAGAGCGCCATAAGCAGAATAGCCGGCCACCGTGATACCGGCAACCGGCTGCGAAGCGCTGTGCGACTCCGCCAATTCTGGCTTTGCAATCCCATCCCAGAGGCGTAGCGCGGCCCACGCGGACCTTCCTCCTGTAGTGTACCCACTATCGCCCGCACTTTTCATCGGCGAAAAGTCATCACGCACAATGACGAATGTCACTATTCACTTAATCCTGTTTGTTCTGTCTTGACCGAACAAACAGGATATACTAATATCTGCAGAGAAATCTTGTGCCATGTTGACGGAGGCCAACGATTTGGAACGGCATGACGAATACAGACGCTATGCAGAAGAGGTCGCCCTGCACTTCGAAGAAGGCGGCCTGTCGCGCACCGTGGGGCGCATCTTCGGCTGGTTGCTCATCTGCGACCCGCCGCAGCAGACGATGGACGAAATCGCCGAGGGCCTGCAGGTCAGCAAGAGCTCGGTCAGCACCGCCACCCGCGACCTGATCCGGTTGGGCATGGTGCAGCGCCTGAGCCTGCCCGGGGAGCGACGGGATTACTATCGCGTGATGCAGGGCGCCTGGGAAACAATGATGCGCCAGGGGCAGAGCCAGATCGAGTCGCTGCGCCAGCTGGCCGAAGAGGGTCTGGCGCTGCTGGACGATCAGCCGCCCCAGCTACAGGAGCGGTTGCAGGAGATGCATGATTTCTACGCCTTCTTCGAGCGAGAGTTTCCGTTGCTGCTGGAGCGTTGGGTAGCAGAACAGAACCGAAAAAACGAAAGGAACAGACCATGAGCGAGCACGTAATCGAAACAGAGGGCCTGACCGTATACTACGGCAAGCAAAGGGGCATCCTCGACGTCAGCCTGACGGTGGAAAAGGGGGAGGTATTCGGCTTCCTGGGGCCCAACGGGGCCGGGAAGACGACGACCCAGCGCGTCCTGCTGGACGTGATCCGCCCCACCGCGGGCCGGGCCACCGTTTTCGGCCTGGACAGCCAGGAACAGGGCGTCGAGCTGCGCAGACGGGTAGGCTATCTGCCCGGCGAACTCGCTCTATACAGCAATATGCGCGCCGGCCAATTTTTCGAGATGTACGAGTACCTGCGCGGGCACAACGGCGCGGAAGGGTACTGGCGCGAGCTGGCCAATCGCCTCGACCTGGACACGACGCGCAAAATCGGCAATCTGTCGCGAGGCAACAAGCAGAAAGTGGGGGTCGTCTCCGCCTTCATGAATCGCCCCGACCTGCTGATCCTGGACGAGCCGACCAGCGGGCTGGATCCCCTGGTGCAGCAGACGGTGCTGGATCTGGTACGCGAGGCCCGGGACGACGGGCGCACCGTCTTCTTCTCCTCCCACATCCTCTCCGAAGTGCAGGCCGTCTGCGACCGGGTGGGCATCATCCGCGAGGGCCAGCTGGTCACCACGCAGCGGGTGGAAGAACTGATGCGGCAGCGCATGAACCGGCTCAACCTGACCTTTGCCGCGCTGCCCCCGGACGGCGTGTTCGACATCGAGGGCGTCAGCGAGCTGCAACGGTCGGAGCAAAGCATCATGCTGGAGGTGCGCGAGAACCTGCCGCAGGTCCTGATGACCGCGGCGCAGAACGGCATCCGCGATATCGAAACGATCAACGTGAGTCTGGAAGAGGTGTTCCTGGCCTACTACGGCAGGAGGAATGGAGGCAACAATGCTTAGGCTGATCTGGCAAGAGTTAAAGTTCCGGCGCAACGCCATCATCGGGTGGGGGCTGGGCCTCTGCTTCTTCCCCATCGTCTACGTGGGCATCTACCCCTCCGTCGCCGAAGAGATGGCGGGCCTGGCCGACCTGGAGATTTACCAGGCGATGGGCATGAGTCTGGGCACCTTCGCCGACTGGATCGGCTCCATCCTCATCCTCTTCATGCCCCTCATCGCCGCCATCTACGTCATCATCAACGGCACGGCCACGTTGGCCGGCGAAGAAGAAGACGGTCGCCTGGAGATGCTGGTCACGCTGCCCCTGCCCCGCTGGCAGATCGTCACGGCCAAGGCTATCGCCCTGCTCATTTCCACCATCGTCATGTTTCTGATCGTCTCCGCCGCCGCGGCCATCGTCTTCGTCTCTATCGAGAGCCAGATTGAAACCGATCTGACGGCCATGGATCTGACGTTGGCCATTCTCTCCGCCTGGCCCGTCCTCTTTGCCATGGCCATGCTCAGCCTGTTCCTGGCTGCCTTCGCCCCCAGCCGCCGCCTGGCTGCCATGATCGCCGCCGCCATCCTGATCGTCGGCTACTTCGGCGACAACCTGGCCAACTCCACCACCGCCCTGGAACCGTTCGAGCCGCTGTTTCTCTTCACCTACCTGGACTCCAGCGGCGAGGCCGTGGCGCAGGGACAGGCGCTGGGCGACGTGCTGGTCCTGCTCGGAATCGGATTGGTCTCCTTCCTGCTGGCCCTGTTCTTCTTCCAGCGCCGCAACCTGACCGTCGGCGCCTGGCCCTGGCAGCG
>JBMCFH010000350.1:0-3326 GCA_048620455.1 Chloroflexota bacterium
CTCTATGATTGAAGCGTATGCAATATTGTGCACAGTAATTCACGTTTGTGAGCATGGATCAGGATCATCTTACCTTCCTGGCGCAGATTGCCGCCTGGTATTACGAAGAGAACCTGCCGCAGAACGAGATCGCCCAGCGCATCGGCCGCTCGCGCTCCATGGTCTCGCGCCTGCTGCAGGAAGCCCGGGATCAGGGGCTGGTCGAGATCCGGGTGCGGCACCCCATGAAACGAGACGCCTCGATGGAGGCGCGATTACAGGAAACGTTTGGCCTGCAGCAGGTGCGCGTCCTGGCCCAGCCGCCTGCCGACTACGAGCTCATGCTGCAGCGCCTGGGCGCACTGGGCGCGCAACAGCTACAGGAATACCTGGACGATAGCATGTGTGTGGGTCTGAGCTGGGGCACGGCGGTTCACGCCGTGGTCGAGGCCATGCCCGACACCCCGCTCCAGAACGCCACCGTCGTGCAAATTATCGGCGCCCTGGGCTACGGCGACCCCATGGTCGACGGTCCAGAGCTGGCGCGTTGGCTGGCGCAGAAACTGAGTGCATCCTACCGCTATCTGCACGCGCCGCTCATCGTCCAGGATGAGGCGCTGGCGCGTTCGCTCAAACAGGAACGGAGTATCGCCGCCACGCTACAGCGCGCCGGGGCCGTGGACGTGGCCCTCGTCGGCATTGGGTCGCTGGACGTAGCCACCTCCAGCCTGCAGCGAGCAGGCTATCTGGACGAATCGACCTTGCGCGCGTTGCAGGCTCGCGGCGCTCGCGGCGACATTCTGGCCCGGCCCATTGACGCTGCCGGGCGCCCGCTCGACCTGGATCTGGCGCGGCGCACCATTGGCCTCGACCTGGAAACGCTGCGCGCCATACCCGCCGTCATTGCCGTCGCCGGCGGTGCGGCGAAGGCGCCGGCGATCCTGGCGGCTCTGCGCGGCCGTTATCCTGACGTCCTGGTCACCGACGCCACGACGGCGACCACCGTAATAGAGATGGAAGAGGAGAAACATTATGCAGGTTAAGCAGCAACTGGTTGAGTCGTCCCTGTCCGAACTGGGCGTGGAAAAGCTGCGTCACATCTTTTATCAGATGCACCTTATCCGCGCCTTTGAAGAAGCGGCTCAACAACAATATTTTGCCGGAAAGGTACACGGCACCATGCACCTCTACGTCGGCGAAGAAGCCGTGGCCGTCGGCGCCATGGCTGCGCTGCGCCCCGACGACCTGATCACGTCCACCCACCGCGGCCACGGACACGCCATTGCCAAAGGACAGGACGTCAAAGGCATGATGGCCGAACTGCTGGGCAAAGAGAGCGGCGTGGTGCGCGGGCGTGGTGGCTCCATGCACATGGCCGACCTCTCGTTGGGCAGCCTGGGCGCCAACGGCATCGTGGGCGGCGGCATCCCGCTCGCCGTGGGCGCCGGCCTGAGTATGCAGCTGCAAGGGCGCGACAGAGTCGTCGTCTGCTTCTTTGGCGACGGCGCAGCCAACATCGCCAATTTCCACGAGGGGCTGAACATGGCCGCCATCTGGGATTTGCCCGTCGTATTTGTCTGCGAGAACAACCAGTACGCCATGTCCATGCCGGTAGAGACGGCGCTTGCCGTGCCCCGCGTCGCCGACCGCGCCGTGGCCTACAACATGCCGGGCAAGACGGTGGACGGCATGGACGTGGCCGCGGTATACGAAGCGGTCAAAGAGGCAGCAACGCGCGCCCGCGCCGGTGATGGCCCCATTCTGCTGGAAGCAACGACTTATCGCTATAAGGGCCACTCCAAAAGCGACAAGCAAGTTTACCGCACAAAGGATGAAGTGCAGGCCTGGCAGGAACGCGATCCTATCATGCGGTACCGGAACTGGCTGGTGGCCGGGGATTTTCTCAGTGAAGAAGAGGCGCAAGCAGTGGCCGAACGGACCGAGCAGGAGGTACAGGACGCCATCGGCTACGCCGACGGCGAACCGCAGCCGGACGTCCGTGAGCTGACCCGCGACGTGTACGCGGTAGAGCCGGACGTCTCCGAACGCCCCTACGAAGTTCTGCCGCAGTGGATTGCTGCAACCTTTGGCGACGACACGCCAATTGCACCCCCGTCCGGCGAGCGTGAGATTAGCTACGCCGAGGCCCTGCGCGAGGCGATGGCCCTGGCCCTGGAACACGACCAGCGCGTGTACCTGGTTGGCGAGGATATCGGCGTCTATGGCGGCGCCATGGGCGTGACCGCCGGTCTTCTGGATCGATTTGGCGCCGAACGCGTGCGCGACACGCCGATTTCGGAAAACACCATCGCGGGCTCCTCGGTGGGCGCCGCCATGACCGGTATGCGCCCCGTGGCCGAGATGCAGTTCATGGACTTCGTTACGCTGGCCATGGAACAGATGGTGCTGCAGGCGGCCAAGATCCGTTACATGTTCGGCGGCAAGGCGCACGTGCCCATGGTCTTGCGTCTGCCGGGCGGCAGCGGCACCGGCGCCGCGGCGCAGCATTCCCAGAGCCTGGAGTCGTGGTTTGTCAACGTGCCCGGCCTGAAGGTGGTGGCGCCCAGCACGCCGTACGATGCCAAAGGATTGTTGCTGGCAGCTATCGCCGACGACAACCCGGTAATTTTCGTGGAAAACAAACTCCTGTACAAGGAGAAAGGGCCGGTGCCTGAAGGCCCTTACGTCGTTCCTCTGGCTACCGCCGACGTGAAGCGCGCAGGGCAGGACGTCACCGTCGTGGCCACGTCCATCATGGTGCCACGAGCGCTGGCAGCCGCGGAGCGGCTCTCCGGTGAAGGCACCGAGGTCGAGGTCATCGATTTGCGCTCTCTCAAACCATATGACGAGCAAACCATCATCGCATCGGTCAGCAAGACCGGCCGTCTGCTGGTGGCGCACGAAGCGCCCCTGCTGGGCGGTTTTGGTGGAGAGATTGCGGCGATGATCGCCGAGAGCGAGGCCTTCGCCTACCTGGAGGCGCCTATCGTTCGCCTGGGCGGCGCCGACGTGCCCATCCCCTATAACCGCAAATTAGAAGACGCCGCCGTCCCCCAGGTTGAGGGCATTGTGGAGACTGCGCGCAGGCTGGCTGCGCTGCAAATCTGAGAGGGAACCCTTATGCCAACAGCCGTCATTATGCCCAAGTTTGAAATGGCCCAGGAGACGGGCACCGTCCTGCACTGGTTGAAGCAGGAAGGAGACACGGTGCAGAAAGGTGAGCCTATCCTGGAAGTGGAAACGGATAAGGTTACGATGGAGGTTGAGGCGCCCGCGACCGGGATCCTGCACGGCATTTCCGCCGAAAGCGGCGAGGTGGTGCCCATCGGCACGCCGATTGCTTATCT
>JBMCFH010000351.1:0-3276 GCA_048620455.1 Chloroflexota bacterium
CCTAGTATACCATAAGGTTGGAGATTGGAGATTGGTTGATTGGAGATTCGAGGTTGGAGATTGACTTTGCCGGTGGTCAGGAGTCGCGGCTTTGATCTACGATGTGTTTCAACATCGCCTCGGCTGCAGCCAGACCCGATAGCGCCGCCCCTTCTACACGCGGGCCGGCAAAGGCGTCTCCGGCAAAGGCCAGTGGGCCGGGCTCCTCACAGAACAGGGTGCGCTCGCCGTAGAGCTGGCGCGGAATGCTATTAGGCCACAGCTGGATTTCATACTGTACAACGTCTGCGCCCAGCCAACGTTTTGCCTCATGCAACAGCCGGCGCGCGACCACCCCTTCGTCCGCTGCCAGATGCGCGCGGCTGAACTCCGGGCTGGCGTGAATCGTCACCGAAGGCGCCTCAGAGATTGCCTTCTTTTGATTATCGGCCATCCAGGAGATGACATCGCCGTCCGGCCACAGCCCGCCCGGCGCCGGAATGTGGCTGGGTCCGTCCAGGACCGCCAACAGGGCCCAGCACGGATCGTAGCTGATGCTGCCCAGCGCCGAGCGCGCTTCTGGAGGGAGCTGCACGTCGCCTGCGTCCAGCAGGGCCAGCGTCTGCAAGGTGGGCGGAGTCATGATCAGCGCCGGCGCCTGAAACGTTGGTCCATCCTCTACCGTCAACGACCACTGTTCCTCGTGATGCACAGCGCGCACCGGCGATTTCAGACGCACGTCGAGATCGCGCGCCAGATGCTGAGGGATGGCGCGCATGGCCGGTTGGCCACAGAAGCGCGGTTGCCCGTCACGGTAGACGGAGCTATCGGGCGTGGCGAATCCCTCGCTCCAGCGGCGCACGACGCCTGCGCGTTGCCAGCCCTCCACGCGCTCCCGAAACCCTGCGTCACGCACCGTGAAGTACTGCGCGCCGTGATCGAACGTGGCCGTGGTTCCGTCAGGCAACGCGATCTGTCGTGTGGCCACGCGCCCGCCGACAACGGAGGCCGCTTCCAGCACGGTGACCGCCACACTCGCTTCTTGCAGGCGCGTTGCAGCCAGCAGCCCGCTGAGACCGGCGCCGATGATCAGGCAGGCAGGTTCATTTTCTGTTCGACCGCTCACTCCGTGTTCAGAACCACCACGGGACACCCGGCCTCTGACAAAATCTTCTCCACGCGCGGCCCCATGTAGAGGCGGCTGGAGCCAGGCCTGATGTTGGTCCCCAGGATAACCAGATCCATTGCCTGCGATTTTGCTACTTCCATAATTTTCTCCTCTGGCGTGCGCCCTTCAGCCACCATCGTTTCTGTTGCGACGCCAAATGTGTCTGCCAGGTTAGCCAGTTCGTCGACGATTTGCTGCCCCATTTCCCGGCGATGTTGCGCATGTTCCCGGCTGGCAATTTCTCGATAGTCATAGCGACCGACTTCCTCTTCCAGCACATGCAACAACAGTATCATATCGTCTTCCCCGCCGGCCAATGCAAAGCCAACTTCGGCAGCGTGGCGCGCGGCAACGGTGCCGTTGGTGGGGACCAGAATGCGTGATGGTCTCCAATCTTCGAGCTGGCGCGGCCCGTGAACGACCATCGTGGGCGTTGGAGCCAGGCGTACAAGGGTATCGACCAGCGGGCTAAAGAGGATCGAAGTGTCCCGGTGTCGCTCGGACGCGCCCAGGACCAACATGTCGTAATCCTTCTTTACTTCTTCAAGAATCACGCCGCTAGGATCGTCGCTGGCGACAACTTTGGTCAGTACCTCATTGCCAAAGAAAAGCGGTTTAATGCTGTCCAGGAATTCGCTGCCCGTTTTCTTGTTTTCATCGCGCGAGATGTTAAGGAGAGTGATGGAGAGATCTGTCTGTTTGCCCATCCGCTCCAGCAGTTTGGCCTCGACTGTATGCACGCTGCTTTCGCCGAGCTCGCGGCGGCGGATCGGAAGGAGAACGCGGTGTGTCTGGGCCACGATGTTCTCGGCAGCCGCTTCCTCGCGTCGCAGTCGCTCCAGCTCTTGCTCTTCTGGCTTGACCTTCTGCAGAACATAGCGCAAAGCGGTTGGCGCCATCAGGGAGGTGGCCATGGCCATGACCACGATAATGGAGAACATATCCTGGCTGAGAATGCCGAGGGAAAGGCCGATGGTGGCGATGATAATCTCCATGGCTCCGCGGGCGTTGAGGCCTGCGCCGAAGCTGAGGGCGGTCCAATGATCGCGCCCGCCGATGACACGCGCGCCGAAGTACGTGCCGATTACCTTGCCCATGGTGGCGATGAAAATGACCAGGAGTGTAATTAACAGAAGCTGTGGCTCAAGCAGGTTTAAGAGATTTACCTTCAGGCCGGCTACCGCAAAAAAGATGGGCGAGAATACGCCCAGGGCAATGCTTTCTAGTTGGTGATGGACGTGATCCGGCAGACGCGGCATCTGGCCAAACAAAATGCCCATGACAAACGCGCCCAACACGGCCTCCAGGTTCAGCGCCTGCGTGATGGCGCCCCAGGTGAAGGTCAGCACCACCACCAGGGTCAAGAGGCGATCCTGGCTGATCACTTCATCCTGCACGTAATCCAGCAGGCGCTTCACGAGCCAATGGCCAAGCGTGAAACTGAGAACCAGGAAGCCCAACACGCTACCGACGATAGCCAGTACGGACCCGGCGGTGACTGCCTCGCCGGCGGCCAGCCCGGCCACGACAGAAAGCAGGATCCAGCCGGTGGTGTCGTCGCTCATGCCCGCGGCAATGATCGTCTGGCCGATGTCGCGGCGCATCAGGTTCAAATCCATCAGCACCTTGGCGATGACGGGAATGGCCGAGATGGACATCGCCGTGGCCACGAAAAGGGCAAACACCAGACGCTGGTCGGGGTCGCCCAGCAGAAAGTCTGGAAGATACTGTCCCAGCAGAAAGCCGCTGGTGAAAGTAGCGATGATACCGCCGTAGGAGACGCCAATGGCCGTGCGCGCGTGACGCCGCACGAGGGCCAGGTCCGTTTCCAGGCCGGTGATCAGCAGCAGGAAAATGGCGCCGACGAGGCTGATTACCTCCAACAGGTAGCCCTGCACATCGGTCTGGGGCACGATCCACGCGCCCAAGGCGGGGATGAGGCTGCTTAAAACCGAGGGCCCCAGCAGAATGCCGGCCAGGATCTCGCCGACAACGGCCGGTTGCCCCAGGCGTTGGGCGAATTCACCAAGCAGGCGTGCAGAGAAAAGCAACAGCGCAACCTGGAAGAGCAGCACGAGGATGTCATGGTGGGAAGCTGCAGTAAAAAGGTCCATCAATTATCTCCTTAG
>JBMCFH010000352.1:0-3269 GCA_048620455.1 Chloroflexota bacterium
CCCGGTGGTGGCGCTTCTATCTCGGTAGCCGTAACGGTTGCAGGCAGCGGTCCATAACGCAGGATGGATGCCAGAAGCTGGGCGGTGCCAGGATTGAGCCCGCGTATGACAAATTCATTGCCCACCATGGGCTCGATTACCGGCGTGGAGAGCACGACGAGCCCGTCTAACACCAGTCCCATGTAGTTTTCACTGCTGTTCCTCGTAAACTCTCGTACTGCCTCGCTTCCCGCCTCGTCAAATGTGAGACGCAACACGGGGCGATCGCTGGGACTCCGGACCAACGACACTTCGCCGATCCGCATGCCGGACCAGTGCTCCTGCGATTGCAGAGCGTCGCCTGTCACTACCACGCGGTAGGGCGCTTCCACACTCTCCGATAGCCGATCAAGCGGCAGAAGCTCTGTGCCCGGCTGTACGCGGGTCGTGCCAAAATCGACGATCTGCACTGCGCCGCGGTTACCGATTAACTGTCTGTTCACCGCGGTATCCGCCTGTCGTGGCAAGCCGAGCGTCATGCCATTGCCCTCGCTAGCCAGTGGGACAGCTCCCGGTGGTGTGCTGTCACGAAGGCGCCACAACAGCCGTGCCCAGGTTACTGGCAAGGCATCCTGCGCCGGTTCTGGGGGCAATTCTGCCTCCAGGGCCAGGGTCGTGACCGGTTGCTGATCGATAAGCGGTGGCGTAAAGGGGTTGAGCAGAGCCAGCAGCAGGCTGCCGCACCAGAGGACAGCGCCGGCGACATAGATAAGGGCAGCGGCAAACGGGCCTGTGCCGCCGGCAACGGGCCGGATCTGGCCCACAGCCAGGGCATAGAGAACAACCGGGATTGCGCCCATGAGGAGCGGGATGGCGGCGATCAGAACAATAGCCGTGGCCTCGGCAAATGCCTCGGGCCACACGGTGTGGGCGCCGGGGGGCAGTGGACCGTCGCGGAGCAATGTATTCGCCGGTAACCACAGAGAGAGCACCGTACCGGCCAAAACCAGCGATGTCCAGAGAAATCGCCTGCGCCGCTCGCGAGTGGCCTGCCACCACACCAGCATGGGCGGAATCAGCAGTACCGCAGCGCCCGATACGATCAACAGCGGGGTGCGAAAGACGGACGAAAAATACTCCGCGTACCAGACTCCCAGAAATAAGGTTGTGGGTAGCAGAAAGAACAAGACCAGAGCCGCCGCCGGACCACCATCCCAGCGTCGTTTGCCATCGAACATCGCTTTCCTGGCTCCCCACCGTATGCCTGTACAATTAGTCGTTGAGAAACGGGCTGCAACGCCTGATTATTTTATCCGGTCCGGTACCTGGGTGCACGGTTAATAAGTACCTATTCCCTGGACGCCGGCACGCAGAAACCGGCGATTGTGACGTTGCAGGGGCTGATTGGGCGCGTCGCTGGTCGCGGACGCTTGACGAAAAGCTGACTGCAGACAGAATAAGGGTCAGCGTACCGCAGCGTTGGTCGTGTGCTCAGAGGACAGGGCTGACGCTGCTACATGTGCAGGAAATCCGCAACGTCGAGATTGTGTAGAAGTGAGGAGGTTTCAATGGAGTACCGACGACTGGGTAGCGCCGGCATGAAAGTGAGCACGATTGCGCTGGGCGGCTGGATCAACTTCGGCGAGGGGAAGGTAGGTGAGGAAGCGGCGCGCCAGACCGTGATCACGGCCTATGAAAGCGGCGTCAACTTTTTTGATCTGGCTGACGTCTATGGTCGCGGGGGCGCTGAACGGCAGATGGGGCGTATTTTGAGGCAATTTCCGCGACACACGCTTGTCATTTCAACCAAGGTATTTGGGCCGATGAGTGACGATGTGAACGATCGTGGCCTTTCTCGCAAGCACATCATGGAGAGCATTGACAAGAGCCTGCAACGACTGCAGACTGAGTACGTCGATATTTACTTCTGCCACCGCCCTGATCCTGAGACGCCGATCCTGGAAACGGCGCGAGCCATGGATGATCTCATCCGCCAGGGCAAGGTGCATTATTGGGGTACGTCAGAGTGGTCGGCGGAACAGATTGAGGAAACGTATGAGTTGTGCGAGGCGTACCGGCTGCACCCGCCCCAGGCTGAACAACCCCAGTATTCGATGTTGCAACGTGAAAATGTGGAGCAGAATCTCTTACCCGTTACCGAGCCCCGCGGCATCGGGCTCACCGTGTTTTCGCCCCTGGCGATGGGTATGCTGACCGGTAAGTATGATGATGGTGTTCCCGACGACAGCCGATTTGGACGCGAAGAATGGGCCCGCGATCGTTTTGTGACAGAGCAAACGGTAGAACGGGTGCGCCAGCTAAAACCGATCGCCGACGATTTGGGCATCAGTCGCGCCCAACTGGCCCTGGCCTGGGTCTTGAGGCAGTCAGGCGTCAGCAGCGCGATCACAGGCGCCACCCGCCCCTCGCAAGTCGAGGATAACGTAGCCGCTGCTGCCGTCGAACTCGATGACGACGCGATTGCCGCCATCGACGGAATTATGAAGTCAGACGTGCCTCTGGAGGATTAGGTCCGTTCGCCCTCGGGCTACGCCTGGTCTAATCGCGATCCCGTTGGCCACGGGCGAAGTCCGAATGTTCTTCCGGGTCTTCCTCGGCGCGTTTGCCGCGCGCGAAATCGGGACGTTTCTTTTCTGGTTCAACTTCTTCCAGGGGCTGGTCTTCTTCGATTTCGTGCTCTTTTTCGCGCAGGCCCCGGGCATAGTTGGGTCCCTCGGGATCTTCCTCTGGTTTCGTCCGTTTGCCGCGGGCGAAATCCGGGGTCATTTCTTCTTCTTCTGGTTCTTCTTCAAGCGGTGGTTCGGGACGCTTGGTTTCCTGATTCATCCTACACCTCCACATAATTGCTGCTCAGCGCCGGGAGTAGAGCGGAACAGAGGTGGGACGGAGATGATGCGCAATGCTCCGCGGCGTATAGCTTACGATCATTATAAGGGATCCTGTGTTGACCACTGGTCGATCTTACCTGCCGCTAAGCTCAACAGTTCCTCAATCGCCTGGAAATAGTGGTCACCTGGAGTTTGCGCACTACAATCAGAAGCGCCGATGCCTGGCAAGGAGGAAAAGTGGTACATGGCTGTGAGAACGCGACGAGGACGGAACAAGAGTATGGGTGACAACGATAGGACCCGCCTGCTGAAAGACGCGGCACAGCGCGCTATCCGCTATCTGGACGGTGTGCAACATAGATCGGTTGCGCCCACGCCTGAATCCGTTGCGGCGCTAGAAGCGCTCGATATGGCGCTGCCACAACACGGTGCGACCGACTA
>JBMCFH010000353.1:0-3261 GCA_048620455.1 Chloroflexota bacterium
GGGCGGACCAGCGACCGCTGCATGCGGTCCACGTCATCCTGGTATTTCAAAATGATGCCCAGCGTCGCCGTCACTACCGCCACGTCCAGCGAGCGGGCATTCAGGTGCATCAGCGCCTGGGCCCAATCCAGCGTCTCCGCCACGCCCGGACGTTTGTAGATTTCCTCTTGCTGGCGCACAGCCTGGATGAAATCCACCACCTGCGTCGAGAGCTGCTGCGAAATGCCGGGCACCTTCAGGCGCACGATCTCCAGCTCTTTCTCCCGCGAGGGATAGTCGATCCAACAGTAAACACAGCGCCGCTTCAGCGCGTCGTGTATCTCGCGGGTGCGGTTGGAGGTGATGACCACGATGGGCCGGTGTTCGGCGCGCACCGTTCCTATCTCCGGTATCGTAATCTGAAAGTCGGAAAGGATCTCCAATAAGTAACTCTCGAACTCTTCGTCGGCGCGGTCCAATTCGTCGATAAGCAACACCGGCGCTTTGTCGTGGCTGTGGGCAATCGACTGCAGCAAGGGGCGCTTGATCAGAAACTGCTCGCCGAAAATGTCATCCGTCAGCGGCTCATCGCCCGCCCGGTCCAATTCCTTTCTGGCCTGTATTTCCAACAACTGCCGCGGATAGTTCCACTCGTAGATCGCCTGGTTCACGTCCAGACCCTCGTAACATTGCAGGCGAATCAGGGGCGTGTCAAAGGCGCGGCTGAGCACCTTGGCCACTTCCGTCTTGCCCACGCCGGGCTCGCCCTCCAGGAAGATGGCCTTCTCCATTTTCAGGGCAAGGTACAGGCTCGTGCTCAGGCCCACGCCGGCGACGTAGTCGTGAGTCGCCAGCAAGGAGGCAACGGTCTCAACGGAATCGAGCATAGGTTGTACTGGATATGCGTTGTTTGCGTAACAATCGTTGTACTGGATAAGCGCAACGGATGCGGTTCTCTTTCAATAGTAGTAGATCGTGACAGGGCACCAAGGATCAACAGGCTCAAAGTGGTGAACCGAATGGTTCAAATCACCAACCTCGACGCGCCTCAGACCACACCGCGGCGCACCGCCTCCGCTGCGGCCTCCGCGCGGGTGTCGACGTCCAGCTTGTCGAAGATGGCCCGCAGCTTGCGTTTGGCGGTAGAAACGCTGATATAGAGTGCGGCGGCGATCTGCGTGTTGCTGGCTCCCTCTGTCAGCAGGCTCAGGATCTGGCGCTCGTCCTCGTCAAAGGTCACCGCCGGCGCGGCGTCGTCCGACAGCAGCTGCTGCACGACGCGTTCGGCCACCTGCGGGCTCAGGATGCGCTCGCCGCGGTGCACCCCGCGAATGGCGTTGACCAGCATCTCGTCGGACACGCTCTTGAGAACAAAGCCGCGGGCCCCCGCGCGCAAGGCCCCCACCACATATTCATCGTCGTCGAAGGAGGTCAGCATCAGCACCTGCGCCTCCGGCTGGATAGACCGGATGCGCTGCAAGATATCCAGGCCCGATTCGCCCGGCATGCGGATGTCCAGCAACACCACGTCCAGCGTGTGCGATTCCACCACCTCAATCGCCGCCGTCCCACAATCCGCCTCGTCCACAATCTCAAATTCGGGGTAGTTAGAGAGCAGGCTGGTAATTCCCTGGCGCACGATGGGGTGGTCGTCCACCACCAGGATCTTGATGCGCTCCATCACTTACTCCTGCCCATTGTCCGGCCCGGCAGCAATAGGAATCGTCAGATCGATGCACGTTCCCTGCCCCGGCGCCGTCTGAATGGCAAGGCGCCCGCCCAGCGCCTCGGTGCGTTCCCGCATGCCCAGCAGGCCCAGCTTGCCCCCATTGTTTTGCTGCACCCGTTGCAGATCGAAGCCCTTGCCGTCGTCGGCGACCGTCAGGCGCAGGCGAGAGGGCGTAAATTCCACCGTGACTCGCGCTTCGCCCGCCTCCGCGTGCATGCTGGCGTTCTGCAACGCCTCCTGCACCAGGCGGTAGACGCTGATTTCCACCTTCGGCGGCAGGCGCAGCGGCTTGCCCTGCACCGCGACCGCGCAGAGGATACCACTGTAGCGCTGGAACTGCTCCGCGTGGCGGCGCAGCGCCGGCGCCAGACCCAGGGCGTCCAACGTAGGCGGGCGCAGATGGTAGATGACGCGCTTTGTCTCCGCCTCCACCCGCCTCAACACCTCCTGCACCGCTTTGATCGACTCTTCCGCGCGATCCAGATCGCCGTTAGCCAGCCGCTTGTGCGCCGATTTCAGCTCCAGCATGGCCCCGATGAGCAACTGGTTGGTGCTGTCATGCATGTCGTGGGCGATGCGTTGTCGCTCCCGCTCCTGCACGTCCACCGTTTCGCTGAGCAGCTTCTGCAACTGCGACGCCTTCTGCGCCAGCGCCTCTTTCGCCTTCTGCAACTGCTGCGTGCGCCGCGCCACCTTCTGCTCCAGCTCCTCGTTCGCCGCCGCCAGCTGTTCGTAAAGCTGCGTGTTGCGAATGACGATAGCCACCTGCGCCGCGTACGTCGCCAGCAACTGCTCGTGCTCCTTGTCATAGGGCTTTGGCCGGTTAGCCACGCCGATCATGCCGATCGGCTCGTCGCGGATGCACAGGGGAACGCCCAGAAAGGTGACGACCATGGGGTGGCCCGCCGGCTGGCCCACGCGGTTCTCATCGGAGGTGGCGTCGTCGGAGCGCACCGGCCGGTTCTCCAGCACGGCGCGGGCGAAGACGTTGGGCCGCAAGGGGATGACGTGGTGATCCATGTAGAACGCTTTGCTGGGATGGAAGCCCTGAATCGCGACCACGTCTAACGCCTTGCCGTCGGCCGTCGTCAGGCCCACGAAGCCGAACTGCGACTCCGTCAGGTCCAGACAGTGGCGCAGCGCCGTGTTCAGCACCGAGTCCAGGCTGCGCAGCGCCGACAGCTCCACCGCCATGTGGTAGAGCGCTTCCAACCGCTCATATCGTCGCACATTTTCCGGCGCAATCGATTCGCTCATGATGGCTCTGGCAGCAAGCAGCTTCTGTCGTCGATATAGGTGATGTCGCGGGTCACACTGGATAAGCACAGGCCCATCGCCTGTTACAGATTATTGTACCGGCCGTGCTTGCTTTGTCCACCACCCCTGGCGGAGCCCCCCCTTTAAGCCGGATCATGCCCCCACTCCCTCCGGGCCTCACCCCTTCTCGTCCACCAGCCGGTAACCATACCCCCGCACAGTCTGCAGCAGTTGCGGTTGCTCCGGCTGCGGCTCGATTTTGGCCCGCAGGCGGCGGGCGACTCGTGTGTTAATCG
>JBMCFH010000354.1:0-3253 GCA_048620455.1 Chloroflexota bacterium
TTTGCCAAATCGTTGAACACATCTGCCGGAGTACGCTTAATGGGAAGTTTTATCGTCTTTATTATCCTGGCTGTCATTGCCCTCAGCGCTGCTGTGGGTATGGTGCTCAGCCATAACGCCGTGCACAGCGCCCTGTTCCTCATTCTAAACATGGCTACGCTGGCTGTGTTCTACATCTTGCTGAACGCGCCGTTTATCGCCATGGTGCAGATCACGGTCTACGCCGGGGCCATTATGGTTCTGTTCCTGTTCGTGATTATGCTCCTGGGCGCCGAGCAGTTGCGCGGCGTGGGCGGCAGCGCCTGGCAAAATTATCTTGCTCTGCTGCTGGGCGTGGCGCTGGTCGTCACCTTTGCAGCCGCGCTGTTGACAGACGGCTCGACGACTGCCGGCGTGGCCGATCCCATCGACGCCGGTCCCGCAGCTGTGGGCATGCACCTGTTTGAATCGTACGTGCTGCCCTTTGAGATCACCTCCGTACTACTGCTGGTGGCTATGATCGGCGTTGTGGTCCTGCGCAGCAGACAGAGTAAGGAGAGCTAGAATGCCCGAAGTAACGATTGAGTGGTACCTGGCGTTGAGCGCGATACTATTCACCATTGGCGCGCTCGGTGTGCTTTTACGGCGAAATGCTATTATTATCTTCATGTCCATTGAGTTAATGTTGAACGCAGCCAACCTGTCTTTTGTGGCTCTGGCGCGACAGATGGGCGATCTTGGCGGCCAGGTCTTTGTCTTTTTCGTGATGACCGTGGCTGCCGCCGAAGTGGCTGTGGGCCTGGCCCTTATCGTGGCTATCTTTCGCAGCAAGAGCAGCATTAACATCGACGACGTGAATCTCCTGAAAGGATAACAGGCGTTGCATGGGCGCGCGTATGCTCGTTTTCCAGTCGGACGGCCCGCAACCCAGTAGACCAATTACCTAATACACCGGTCCTTGCCTATGAATGCATTCGGATTAGCCCCTTTACTACTCATATTCCCCGCCATCGGTATTTTGTTCAATGCTTTGGTGGGCCGGCGGTTCGTGCAGCCCTGGCTCTATGGGGCTGACGGGGAGGCGCATGGCGACGGCGACCAGCCGCCCAATGACGCCACCGGCGAATTGTGGTCGGGCTGGTTTGCCAGCGCCATGGCTCTGGCGTCATTGCTTGTAGCCGTCGTGCTCATGATCGGCCTCTTCAATAACGATTTCCACGCCGAAATCGTGCCGCTGTTCGACTGGTTCAACATTCCAGCGGCCGATTTCCACGTGCCCTGGGCCATGCAGGTGGACACGCTTTCCGTAACCATGATGCTGGTAGTGGCCGGTGTGGGCGCCCTGATCCACATTTACTCTATCGGCTACATGCACGGGGATCCGGACTTCTCGCGCTTCTTCACTTACATGAACCTGTTCCTCTTCTTCATGCTGATTCTGGTCAGCGCCAACAACTACCTGATGTTGTTTGTCGGGTGGGAAGGGGTCGGATTGTGTTCGTTCTTGCTCATCGGTTTCTGGTTCGACCGTGTGGACGAGGATCAAGAACCGATGAACGCCAACGCGGCGCGCAAAGCGTTCGTGGCCAACCGCGTGGGCGACTTTGCTATGATTGTGGCCATGATTTTGCTTTTCTGGGCCTTTGGCTCTCTGGAGTTTAACACCGTTTTCACTTCGGCGGCAGAGTTGTTTGAAGAAGGGGCCTCGCTGACAATTCTGGGCCAATCGTTCACGCTGGGCGGCGTGCTCGCGGTGACCACCACCCTGTTCCTGATCGGCGCTGCGGGCAAATCGGCCCAGATTCCGCTGCACGTCTGGTTGCCGGACGCCATGGCCGGCCCCACGCCGGTGTCGGCCCTCATTCACGCCGCCACGATGGTCACTTCCGGTATATATCTCATCGTGCGCAGCAACGTGCTCTTCGAAATCGTACGCGTGGTGGCCGACCGCGGCGAGACCTGGTTGCCCTCGCCCATGCTCGTGGCCTACATCGGCGCCGCGACGGCGCTGCTGGCGGGTATCATCGCCTTCACACAGTTCGATATCAAGAAGGTGCTGGCCTACTCTACCGTCAGCCAGTTGGGCTTCATGATCGCCGCGGCGGGAATGGGCGCGTATGTGGCAGCCATGTTCCACCTCATTACCCACGCTTTCTTCAAAGCGCTGCTCTTTCTCAGCGCCGGCTCGGTGATCCACGGCGTGGAGCACGGCAGTCATACTCACACGCACCAACACGACGACCTGGAACCGGAGGAACACGGATTTGACCCGCAGGATATGCGCGTGATGGGCGGCCTGCGCCATCACATGCCCACCACTTACTGGGTGTATCTGATCGGCGCCCTGACGCTCTCCGGCATCCCGCCGCTTGCCGGTTTCTGGTCCAAGGACGAAATCCTGGCTTACGGCAGCGAGCACTTTTTCCCCATTTATCTGATGTTGGCGCTGGCTGCCATCTTCACCGCTTTTTACATGGGCCGCCAGATTAAGATGGTTTTCTTTGGCGAACCGCGGCACCCGGCGGCAGAGCACGCGCATGAGAGTGGCCCGCTGATGACACGGCCGCTGATGGCCCTGGCCGGGCTGGCGGTTGTGGGCGGCTTTCTCAATCTACCCTTCATCACTGGAGGCATGGCCGAAGCCGCGCACAATCACCCGGAGGGCATTTTCCTGGGTCTGGAAGCCTGGCTGGAGCACTCCATCGCCAGCTTCACGCTGACGGAAGAAGGATTGTTGGCTATGCCGCTGCTCCACCCGCCGGCGATTAACTACGTAGTGGCCGGTCTTTCCACCTTGCTGGCTGCAGTCTCTTTCTTCCTGGCTTTTTCCGTTGTCTATGGCCAGCGTCCGCAGACGGCCGACGAGCCGGATCCGCTACGCGAGATCCCGGTGATTGGCCCTTTCATCTGGTGGTTTGCCATCCTGCCGCTGGATACGCTGTACATGAAGGGCGTCATTCCCGCCTTTAACCGCACCGCGCATTGGCTGGCGCACAGCGTGGATTGGGCCTTCTGGCACGACTTTGTACACGACAACATTATCCGCGACGTCTTTGTCGGGTTTGCCAATTTCGCCTCTGACGTCCTGGACGCCAAAGGCATTGACGGCGCCCTGGTTCACGGCTCGGCGCGCATCACGCGCTGGCTGGCTGATGTCATTCGCCTCAGCCAGACCGGCTATGTGCGCAATTACGCCCTGGGCCTCTTTATCGGCGTCGTGGCCCTGGTGGCCTATTTCTTGTTGATGGCAGGATAAATATGTTGATCGGAGATT
>JBMCFH010000355.1:0-3229 GCA_048620455.1 Chloroflexota bacterium
GCCAAGCGTGTCTGTAATAGTGACGGTCAGCGCGTATTCCCCGGCATCGATCTCGCTAATATCCCAGTCAAACAACAGAGACTGCTCATTCCCAACAAAGGGCGCCTCCTGCACCTGGCCATTGGCGCGCAGCGTAGCCGAGACCAATCGCCTCGGCAAATCATCAGGCCAGCCGATCTGAACCGGCACCGGCTGCACGGACGGCTGCATCTCTGGCAGAGGACTATCAATCTGGGTACCGCTGCGCCTTATCTGCCTCTCGTCCAGAGCGAGGGTGACTTGAGGCGGCTGCAGCTCCAGGTCAAGGGTTGCATCATCTTGACTGTTTCCCAGCGTCACCTCAACGCTATAACTACCGCTTCTCTGTAGATTGCTCTCATAGCGCAGCTGCGTCTGCACGGCGTTGTTCTGCACGACCTGGAACAGCTCGCTGCTGTCGGTAGCTACCGGAATCGCCATGTGCATGCCTCGTGTAGGTACCGTCAACTCGGAGATGGTTGCCACGGCATCTTCGTTCTGAGCAGGCACCAGCAGCAGGCCGAAAATGGGCACTTGCAACGCCTGCGCTCTCTCCACGACAGGGGGGAAACGCGCGGTATTAAGTCCTCGCGTATCGCTGAACAGCACAATGGCCTGGAAGCGGTCCGCCGCCTGCGAAGCTTCAGCCATGTCGAGCGCCCGTTGCAGCATCGACACCCCGGTGGTAGGCTCAATTTCCTGCGGTTCATAGCCACGCACGGCGTTGATCAGCGCCTCCGGTTCGCTCACATCCTGTACCAGCACCTGCCCGCCGTCGCCGCCGGGAACGATCACCGAGACGCGATCGCGACCGGCGACGTCCATAAAACGACCGCTGTAAAAGAGAACCGTATCCCGGACTCTCTGCAAACGCGTCGTCTCCCCTTCACCTTCCGTCTGCAGCAGTCGTTCATCGCCCTCGATGACAAAAATCAGGTCAAGGCCAACGGTCTCCTGCCCGAGCTCATAATCAGAGATAGGTACGCCATTTTCGCGAAGACGCAGCCCATCCAGGTTGCTCAGGGGCCGACTCTGCCCATCCGTCAGGATGAGGTTGACACCCATCTCCGGGAAGCGACTCTTGTCCAACGATGTAATCTGCAAACGTTGGGAGGGGCGTTCGGGCGACCCGTCCTGAGCGGAGAAGGCGGCGGTTACAGCAAAGGCCAGCGCGGGCAGAAGCACGAGAAGGGCTACAACCCATCTACAGCGCCGGCAGACATGGCGTCCGCGGGAAGAATACATTTAGGTTTCTCAGTTTACGTTCTTTTCACTGTCTGCTATTATACGGTCAGGCCAGCGGGAAGAATAATAACGCGAGAGTTCAGGGGTTACCAATGGCAATAAGCACACGTCGTGGGGTAAATATCAGGAGCCTCTTCATTTTTTTTCTCATTTTGTGCCTGGGCGGCAGTTCCATCGTCTGGGCCCAGGAAGATGGTGAAGACGAGGAGACAGAGGGAGGCCAGGAGGATGCGGCGGTTACCGAAGCCGGCCCTCGCGTCGTGATTACCGCGGCTGACGCCTCTCTTGCACCCACTGTCACGCTTCGCACCTATGGTTTCAACGCCGATGGCCAACCTCTTGCTTTCGACGAACAACCACTCGTCGTGCGCCATGGCGGCGAAGCAATTGAAGAGGTGAGCGTCGAGGACACTGAAGAGGTTGGAACGTTCACCGTTTTCCTCATCGACGCCACAGCCGGCGTCGAACACCAGATCCCCGCCATCCAACAGGCAATAGAGCAGTATGCGTCGTCCGCCTACATGAAAGAGCAGGTGGATAGCCTGGCCATTTATCGCGTTGGCCCCGAGAATGCGACGGAGGCGCTGGAACCGACGATTTTCTATAACAGCGTGCACAATTTCTTTGCCGCGCCCCTGGAGCCACAGGATGGCCCAACGGCCCTTATTGACAGCGCCGTCGGCCTGCTGGCAGACATCGGTGAACTCGCGCCGGATTCCAACGTTGTATCCTCGCTTGTAATTATTAGTGATGGCACCGACGCCGTCAGCACCCAGTTTGAACCGGGTGACGTGGCCGCCCGGGCCGTAGAATTGGGCATTCCGGTGCACACCGTGTGGCTGGAAAACACCGACCTGACGGTCGGACAGGAGGCCGGACGGAACTATTTGAGCGAGCTCGCCGCCGGCGCCTACGGCGTCTCTGCCCGCCTGGACCAACCGGACACCGTCACGGCTATCTTCGACCGCATTATTGCATTCCGCGATCAGCCGTTAGTTAGTTATACGGTGCCAGAGTTGAGCAGCGGATCGGTTTCCGTAGAGTTAAGCTTGCTCGACGATCCCACCGCTGCCGACCAGACAGAGGTCACAATTGAAGCCACGGCGCCCACTGTCAGCCTCAACGTGCCGCCGGATAGCCGCACGGTACAGTTACCGTCGCTAGAGGAACCGGTGCGGCTCGCGCTTTCGGCGGACGTCGCCTGGCTGGACGGCACAGAGCGGACGGTCGAACAGGCTCGCTTCCTCGTCAATGGCCAGCCGGTCCAGGACGTGCCCGTAGAGAGCCTGGACCGTTTTGAAGTGGAGATCGCGACTCTGATATATGGTGACAACAACCTGCAGTTGCAGGTAATGGATGAACAAGGGCTGCAGGCGTCCAGCCCGCCGCTCGCACTCACGGTGGTTGAAGGGGAGCGTCAAATCCCTGAATCGCTGCAGGCAGGCAGCGCGCTCCTACCGGCTGCCACACCACTCTGCATCGGCGGCCTCGTCTTACTCGCTCTCTTCGGTTTGGGTGGATTGTGGGCCTTCCGTTCTGGTCGCCTGCCATCGTACCGCTCCAGGCGCTCTCGCCGCTCTGCCGAAGATGATGAAGCATTGGTGCGCGAACCGAGGCCGGAGCCCGAAGCGCCAGCAGCGGCAGCTCCGGAACCGCAAGGCAATGGCTCACCCGGACAGGCGTTCCTGGAGCTGCTGGAGACGGAAACACAAATGCCGTCACGCATTCCCTTGCGTAGTGAAGAGACCAGATTGGGCCGCTCGCCGGCGCTGGCCGACGTCGCCTTTGAACAGGACATCACCGTCTCCCGCCTCCATGCGACGATTTTGTGGGATGGCCATCACTATCGCCTTTACGACGATGACAGCACCAGCGGCACGTGGGTCAATGATCAGGAAGTGCCGGACTACGGCCTGCAGCTATTCGACGGTGATGACATCTTCCTGGGCAAAGTCCATCTGCGCTT
>JBMCFH010000356.1:0-3220 GCA_048620455.1 Chloroflexota bacterium
CCCGGTGGTCACTCGCCTGTGAAAGGAGCAACCTGTGAACGTCAAAGCAGTACAGCAGCGCATTATGGCCGCCCTGTTCCTGGCCCAGGGCCTGTTCACGGCGGCGACCATCGCCGCTTTCACCCTGAGCCCCATCATCGCCGCCGAGTTGGGCGGGCGCGACGGGGTAGCCGGCCTGCCCTCCACCGTCACGCTTCTGGGGCGCGCGGCGGTGGCTTATCCCGCCGGCTGGCTCATGGACCGCATCGGCCGCCGCCTGGGGCTCTCGCTGGGCTTCTTGCTGGGCATCGCCGGCGCCGTGGTCTCCATTGTGGCCATCCTCTACGGCTCGCTGTCGGCCTTCCTGGTCGGCGCTTTCTTGCTGGGCGGGCTGCGCGGCATCGCCGAGCAGGGGCGCTACGTGGCGGCAGAGGTATTTTCCGTGGAGCGGCGCGCGCGGGCCATCGGCATCGTCGTGTTTGCCGGCACGCTGGGCGCCATCGGCGGTCCGCTGCTGGTGGGACCGGCCGAGGCCTGGCTGGAGTCGCTGGGCACAGCGGGGTGGACCGGCCCCTTTGTGGCGGCGGGCGTGCTGCTGGTGGTGGGGCTGGTTATCTGCTTCCTGATGCTGCGCCCCGACCCGCTGCACGTGGGGCGCGCGCTGGAAGCGGCCGGGACACCGTCGCCGTTGAGTGGCGCGGCGGCAGGCCCGCCGCCGGTGGCAGGCCTGTGGGCCGTCTTCCGCCGGCCCGCGCTGCGTCTTTCCGTGTTGGCAATGAGCATCAGCCAGCTGGTGATGTTGCTTCTGATGGTCGTCACGCCCCTGCACATGGACCACCAGAACCACGACACGCCTGTGATTTCACTGGTGATCATGGCCCACACCCTGGGTATGTTTGGTCTTTCCGGCGTCAGCGGCTGGCTGGTAACGCGGCTGGGGGCGCTGCCCATGATCGCCATCGGCGCGCTGGTCATGGTGGCCTCCGCCGTCATGACGCCGTTGGTGATCGCCGTGCCCTTGCTGGGGCTGGCCCTCTTTTTGCTGGGATTAGGCTGGAACATCTGCTTTGTGGCCGGATCGGCGTTGCTGGCACAGGCGGTGAGCGCCGGCGAGCGCGGCCGGGTGCAGGGCGCCAGCGAGGCGTTTGTGGCCCTGGCCTCCGGCGTGGGCAGCGTGGGCGCCGGGGTACTCTTCGAACAGGCGAGGATGGTCCTGCTCAGCGTGGTGAGCGTGGCCCTGTGCCTGGCGCTGCTGGCAGCCACCCTGTTCGCCGCCATGCCCGCACGCCGCGCCTATTACGCCCAGCCCGGCTCCGGCTCCGCGCCAGTCCGCAGCGAAGCTGTCGAAGTATAGCAACACAGAGAGCAGGAGTGCATAATGAGCGAAGAGGAACGAATAGTCACCTGCGAGATTTGCAAGGCGCCCATGGTACAGGAACTACAAGATTACGTAGTAGAGTGGCACGGGCAGGAGGTCGTAGTCGAAGACGTACCGCTATGGGTGTGCGAGCAGTGCGGGTATACGCTGGTGGAAGAGGAAGTGATCGAAGCTGTGGAGGACATGCTGGAGCACATGGAGACGGTGCTGTCTGATGAGGAGGAACAGGAATAAGAAAAGGGCGCCACGATAGGCGCCCTTTTCTGCTCAGACTAGATTGAGACGATCTAGAGAATCGTCTTGCGATCGGTTACGCCGCGCGCTGGATAGCGCCGATGATGAACAGAAGCACAACGGCGCCCAGAATAGCCACCAGGAGGCCGGCGAGACTGAACGTGGCCACGTCGATACCGAAGAGGCTTACGAGGAAGCCGCCGATGATGGCGCCGACGATACCGACGATGATGTTGGCGATGGCGCCCATGCTACGATCGGTGCTCATGATCATGCTGGCAATCCATCCGGCAACGCCACCGAGAATAATCCACAGGATAATATTAACTAACATTTCAGATCCTCCTTGCACACTAATGCACTGCTACTTTTTTTGATGTAAAAGCTCCGTTACAGGTAGGTAGAGGCAAAAGACTTTGCCCTGCCTACACGATTAGCGTACTCCCTAATTTCGGCTAAATCAATGTGCCAGGGTACAAAAAAAGTTACATATCTCGATATATTCGGCGCTGCCACGGCCCACGCCCAATGTTGAACGATTAATTGATTTATAACGACCGGCAGGTATGCTATACTCGAGGCTGAAAAGGAAAGCGCTTCCAGGCGCTCTGATGTGTGAGAGGCAAACCCAGGAGTGTCTATGGATATGGACAGGAGTGAGCCACGCCAGAGGGACAGTTATGAGGAAAAACTGGCCGCCTTCGAAGCGCGCATTGCGCGTGGGGAGAAGATCGAACCGGGCGACTGGATGCCCGAGGAGTATCGTCGCCAGCTGATCCGCATGATTTCGCAACACGCTCACAGCGAAATTGTGGGCATGTTACCCGAAGGAGCCTGGATTACGCGCGCGCCCACGTTGCGCCGCAAGATGATTTTGCTGTCTAAAGTGCAGGACGAAGCGGGCCACGGGCAGTACCTGTATCACGCAGCGGAGACGTTGGGCGCGACACGCGAGGAGATGCTGCAGGCCCTATTAGACGGTCGCGCCAAATACGCCAGCGTCTTCAACTACCCCACACTGACCTGGGCCGACAACGCCGTGATCGGCTGGCTGGTGGACGGGGCGGCGATCAAAAACCAGACGATGCTGGCTCAATGCTCCTACGGCCCCTACTCGCGCGCCATGGTGCGCATCTGCGCCGAAGAGGGCTTCCATATGAAGCAGGGCAAGGAGATGTGCATCCGCTACGCGCAGGGCACCCCAGACCAGCGCCAGATGCTGCAGGACGCCATCAACCGCTGGTGGTGGCCCACGCTGATGATGTTCGGCCTGCCCGACGACAAATCCACCAACAGCGAAATTCTGATGCGCTGGGGCGTGAAGACCAGGAGCAACGACGAGTTGCGCCAGGCGTTTGTCGACGAGATGGTGCCCCAGATTCACGCGCTGGGCCTGAACGTGCCCGATCCGGACCTCTATTACGACGAGGAAAGCGACAACTGGATCTACGGCGAAATCGACTGGGACGAGTTCTGGCGCGTGGTGAAAGGCGACGGCCCCTGCAACGAAGAACGCATGTCCGCCCGCCGCGCGGCCCACGAGAACGGGCGCTGGGTGCGCGAGGCGGTGCAGGCTTATGCGGAGCGGAGGGTGGAGAATGGGGGGTGGTGAATTGGAGATTAGAGATT
>JBMCFH010000357.1:0-3211 GCA_048620455.1 Chloroflexota bacterium
TATCCTTGAGCGTAACGGGCATGACCGTCCTCCTGAGCGGACATGTGCTACGAAGTTGGAGCCGGATCGGCAATCGTCCAAAACGTTTTCGGGTGTCTACATCGTAATCCAAAACGTTTTGGGTGTCAATAACATCCCCCGCTGGGCCACTTTGACGAACGGGAGACAGAACGGCTACGTCAACTGAGAGCCGCGGGCGGGTACAGATGATAGTCGGATCGCGAACCGGAACAGGCCGCCTAACTCTGCTTTTGCGCCTTGTACTGATTCAAATGGTCGAGACGGTCCTGTGTGCGGGCGCGTTCCCCTTCGTCACCGATAGCGGTCAGCAGGGTCAGGCTGTGCCGGTAATAATCGGCGGCGGCGAGGGAGTTGCCGCTGCACTCGGCGGCGCGGCCCTGGGCGCGGGCGGCGAGGGCCATCAGGCGCTGGTCCTGGCGCGCGGCGGCGGCGTCATAGGCCCGCGCGGACAGGGAGACGGCCCTCTGTTCCTCCCCCAACTCTGCCAGGACGGTAGCCAGGGAATAGTCGACTGTGACAACCTCCTGCCAGCGTCCTTTATCGTGGGCCAGGTCGGCGGCCCGTTGCAGATGAGCGCGCGCCTGGTGCAGGTTGCCTTCCAGCCGGGCGATCTCACCAAGGGCCCAGGCATAGACAGGCGCGGCTTCTGCCTCCGAATCGACCTCCAGCGCCAGTCGATACGCCGTATCGGCCGCCACACGCGCCTGCTGCACCTCGCCGGCAAGCAAAGCCACTTCCGTCCAGGTGCGGTAAACGGGGAACAGGTAATGTTGCCCATATCCCTCTTGCTCTAACGACGGCAACGCGGCTGCCAGATGGTGGAAAGCGGCGGCAAAAGCGCCCCGGCGTGCCGCCAGCCGGCCCAGCATATGATGGCAGTACGAGATCAGCGCCCCATTCTCTATGCGCATGGCCTCGGGCAAAAGCTGCTCAAATTGGGTCTGCGCCCGCCGGTAAGCGTGGAGTTCGATATCGGTCCCCGCAAGACGAGAGCGTAGAACGGCCGACAACCACGCCGCATTTTCCGGTTCCTCTTCCCCCTCCGCCAACGCCTTCAGCAACTGAGCAAGGACAACTTTCCAGGTTTCGTGCTGCCCGTGGTGACTGAAATAGAGCATGAGCCTTTCCACCAGGGTCACAAGGGCGCGCCCGGAAAAATCCCGTCTGCGGGCCAGCCAGAGGGCGGCGGCGATGATCTGATCATGCTGCTCGGCCATAATCGTCTGCAGCTCATCGTAGTGGCTTTCCATATTCGTGTCCGGCCTGGGCGGGCTGACCACGTCTACGACATAGCGAGCGTGACGGCGCGCCGTTTCCTCGGCTTCGCCAGGAACGGCATCCAACTTTTGGGCCAGGAAGCGGCGGATCAGGGGGTGAAGGCTAAACCACCCGGGCCTCACCTGCCCCAGCAGAGAATGGTCGCGCAGCGTAGCCAGCTGCCCTGCAGATATGCGGGCCACCGTCTGGGCCGCGGCAGCATCGAAAGGACCGGCAAAGACGGCGAGGCGGCGCGCGGCGGCCTGATCCTCCGCGCCAAGCAGGCTCCAGGAGTGGGCAAAGACGGCGTGCAGGTTCTGGTGGCGGCGCGGGCGGTTGCTGGAATGGCCATACTCCCAGTCCAGCCGTTCCTGCACCTGTGCAACGATGTCGCGGCAATGAAAGTGGCGCGCACCGGCGGCGGCCAGTTCCAGGGCCAGCGGCATTCCTTCTACGAGGCGACAAAGGTGTGCGATGGACGCCAGTTCGGCGTCGTCGGGCACAAAATCGGGACGCACGGCGGCAACCTGTTCCGTGAACAGCCGTACTGCCGCAAATGAGTGCGGCGCAGTCGTCTCCGCCGGCGGCACACTCAGGCCCTCCAGGTCCAGTAACTGTTCCCCATGTAGTCCCAGCCGCGCGCGCGAGCTGACCAACAGGCGTGTGCCGGGGGCCTCCTCGGCGATGCGCGCCAACAAGCGCAGGCTGGTTGGTGTAATCAGGTGTTCAACGTTGTCCAACGCCAGCAGCATTTCCTGTGAGTGCAAAAAGGACACTAACTGCTCCGCTGCGCTTGCCGGTCCCTGAAAGCTCACTCCGATGTGCTGGGCCAGCGTAGTGGGCAGAAAGTCGGCTGAGGGAATATCCGCGAGGGGAACGAAAAAGACACCGTTCATGAAGCGACCCGGTTGGGTCTGCGCCATCAGGCGAGCGGCTTCGATAAGGAGCCGTGTCTTGCCCATGCCCCCGGGGCCCACAATGGTCACCAGGCGCGTGTGCGGCTCGGACAGGAGGGCGAAGAGGCGCGCCAATTCCTCGTCGCGACCCACGAACGGGGTAAGCGGGACGGGCACGCTGGACGGGGGTGGGAAGCTGGAGCTGCGAATGCGCCGGTAGAGCAGCGTGCTGGCAGGATCTGGTTCTACAGCCAGTTCTTGCTGCAGCAGCTCGGCGCCGTTTTCGTATACCTGTAGAGCAGCGGTGCGTTGGCCCCCGCGCCACAACAACTCCATCAGTTGTCGCTGCGCCAGTTCGTCCAGCGGACTGATGTGCAGCAGACGTTGGGCGTAGGGCGCCCCGCGTTGATATTGCGCCGTGGCCAAAAAGTGGCCGTTGAGGCGGCGCAAGGCGGTAACGGCTGCCTGGCGCAATTGCTCGCGCATCATCAGACCCCACGCCTCAAAGCCGTGTGACTCGCGCAGGAAGAAGCCGCTGAGGAAGTCGCCGCGATAGAGGTCGACGGCAGCTTGCAGATTAGCGACTTCGGGGTGTTTGCCGGCGATGAGGCGGGTGAATTCGCGCGTGTCTACCCAGTAGGGACCATCGTGGTTGAAGGCAACGGTATGGCGGGTGATGACCAGATGGTCGTCGAGTTCCCGCCTCAACATGGTGAGGATGGTGCGCAGGTTGGAGAGAGCCTGCTTTTGCGAGCGCTCGTCCCAGAAAAAGTCGGCCAGCACCTGGCGCGAAAATGTTTGCTTATGCAGAGCGAGGTAGATGAGCAGGGCCTCGGCGGTACGCGAGCGGAGGTGCGCCAGCGGTTGCTCCCCTAGCGTAATGGAAGTGCTGCCAAGCAACTGTAATCGAAGTTCGGGTGGCATAGGCTGGAATGTGCGCTGGGAATCGCGTCCCGCTTGTTGCACCGTAGGCGTTCTGTAAGCGTTTTGATTTTACCATAAATGACCATGTGTCAAGCGGAGGTCCGATGATTGAC
>JBMCFH010000358.1:0-3188 GCA_048620455.1 Chloroflexota bacterium
CTGGACGTGAGCAACTTCGAAGCAATAGAGTAACCAATAGACGAACAGTCGTGGGAGACGCTGTTCCACCGGAACGGCGTCTCCGCTCCTCCTTTTATAGAAGCGCCACTCTTTCCCGCTTTTCCCCTCTTCCAATCTTCCAATCGACAACGCTATTGGCGGAAATGTTGGCTCCGTTCAATGGCAGGTTGCCTCGCTTCAAGACGCGACGGGCGAGCACGGGTTACGATGGGGCTGCAGGTCCGGGCCGGCGCGTCCGGCCTGTTGCAAGCCGGCCTGCAGCGATGAAACCCGTGGTCGTTGTGTTGAGTGAAAAAGGAGCGTATGATGTCGAGATTTCGATTGACTGCAGTTGTAGGTGTTACCGTTTTGCTCGCAGCGTTTGCGTTTGTCCTGGGGGCGGCGCCGGCCCTGGCAGACGGAAATGGCATCGTCGAATCAGTCACGGGCAGCTCGCGGATGACGGTTCCGCTTTCTGTCTTCGACCCCAGTCTCGAGGGAGACGCCGAGATGCGCACGCTGTCTTACAACGCGTTGCGCCACGCCAATGGCGACGTGAGCGGACAGTATCAGTATTATGTGGCGGTGCAAGGGGACGCCGACACGGTGCATGGCACGATCATCTGCTTCAAGGTCGAGGGCAATCGCGCCTGGATCGGCGCCACGGTCGATCAGACGACCGACCCAACGGTGGAGGGCCTGTTCTCGTGGTGGCAGGTGGAAGATAACGGACAGGGCGCTCTGTCGCAGGCGGACCGCACGACATTTCTCGGTTTCGGCACTCTGGCCGAGACGATTGCCTACTGTGAAGGACCCGAGCCGAACTTCATCTTCGAGATCGATCACGGCAACATTCAGGTGAGGGATGACGGTTGAGATGAATAGATGAATGGGGGCGCTACGGGCCGGGCCGGACCTGGCGGCGGTATTGGCCGGGGGTCAGGCCCGTTTGCCGTTTAAAGAGGCGGGTGAGATGGCTCTGGTCTGCGAAGCCGGCGTGCTCTGCCAGATGGGAGAGCGGCCTGTCGGATTGGGCCAGTTGCGCGGCGACCCAGTTGAGACGCAGACGACGCAGGTAACTGCTGGGGGAGACGCCGTAGTGCTGGCGAAAGGTGCGCGCCAGGTGCACGGGGTGTACGCCGACGGCTTCGGCCACGTCTACTATCTGAAAGGAGCGGTTGAAGTGGGCGTGTAGGTACTCCCTGGCGCGTTCCAGCCAGGCCGGGGGGCGGCTCTCGCAGACGAGCTTGCTGTGCCGGCGTGCGGCGCAGGCCAGCATCTCCAGCACGAGCCCGCTGACAGCCAGGCGGGAAACAGGGTCGGGCTGTTGCAGCTCACGGTGGACGCGCCAGCCCATGCTGACGATGTCACTCTGGCGGTAATGATTGATCTGCCCGAGCACTTGCCGGCAGGGATGGAGCAGGGTCTCCAGCCGGTCGTCATTGCCCTTGCGCTCGCCGGCGTTGGGCTCAATGACCAGCATGTGCGCGCCGGCGGCCTGGAAGCGATCGATGTGCCGCTCTTCTGGAGGCATGGTTACCACGCTGCCGGCGACCGAGGTGTGGCCGTCGCGAGCAAACCGCTTTTCGACCGCACCTTCCAGCACCAGCGCGAAGCAGGCGCGCTCATGATAATGGGTTGGGAGGGTCAGCGAGGGGGGGAAAGTCATGCTGGTTACCTGAAAGCCGGCGACGGCGAGGCTGCCCAGACAGACGCTACCAACCTGGATCGACTGTGACTGCCCTGCCATAATTACCTCCTTGGCTGCAATTCCGACTGAGCTCAAGGAGAGTATAGAAAGGTGTCAGAACAGTGTCAAATTGGTTTCAGTTAGCGGGTAGTTCATGCTGGCCGGAGCCAGCCTTCTGCTACGCGTCGTTCCTGTGAGGGAAGCCTTGGCCCTTTTCCAGGTACTCTTTCAAACTCGTCAGATAGTAGGCCCAATTGTAATTGATCGCCGCAAACGAATTCTCCGTGGAGGCCCAGTCCCGGTGGCCAAATAGCAAGTGGGTATTGCCGCCGTTATCGGGCTGAAGGTGCCAGGTGACCCGTGTTTCCTCCCATTCGGGCGGCGCCGGAGCTTCCACGCTCCACTCCACAGCCTGGACCGGCTCTAATTTGTCGACGTTCATCCGGAAGGCCACCTGCCCACCTTCAAAACGGAAAACAGCCATGGAACCCTCGCGGGGTTCTGCCGAAACGTCGTCCGTCCACCAGCTCTTAAGCCCTTCCTCCGTGGTAATCGCTTCGTACACCGACTGTGGCGAAGCCTGAATGGGAACCAGGTGCAATATGTCTGCCATCAGATATCTCCTTTGTCAAATAATATTCAACCAGTTGGTTGAATATTACTCAATTATCAGGCCGGCGTCAAGGAATTGGCCTAGCGCTGTCAGGCAGACGTCCCAGCCCTGGGCGTGGAGCCGGCGAATCTCCGGGTCGGGGAAGGGCTCGTGAGTGAGCTGCACCTGCGTGCGGTTGCCGAGATCCCGAAACTCGACGGTCACGATGTTTTCGTCGACGATCAGTTGGCCACTCTTCATCGTCCAGCTAAATACCAGGCGCCGCGGAGGCTCAATCTGTAGATACTTGCCTGTCACGACCGTTTCGCCGCCGCTTGCGTCCTGGTATCTGATGGTATAGCGACCACCAACGCGCAGATCCACCTGCACCTCGTCGATCACTGTGCCGGCGCCCGCGAACCAGAATTTGATCGCTTCCGGCATGGTCCAGGCTTCAAACACGCGCCCGGGAGGGACCGGTAGAATCCGTTCAAGCTGCAAGCTCGTTTGTGGATCGGCAGGCGTGTCATTCACGAGGGTCCGTCCTCTTCCAGATAGGTTTCTAAGGCATCCAGACTTTCCTGCCAGAAACGACGATAGCGCAGGAGCCATGCGGCTACGTCGGCAATGGGCGCTCCCTCCAGCGAGAGGTGGTGTTCGCGACCCACAACCCTGCGCTGCACCAAACCGGCCTCCTCCAGGACATGAAGATGTTTGGAGACCGCTGCCAGGGACATTTTGAACGGTTCCGCCAGCTCGCCGACGGTTGCCTCGCCTTGAGCCAGCCGGTCTAGCAGGCCCCGGCGGGTGGGATTGGCCAGCGCGGCGAAGGTGGCATCCAAATGAGCCTCGTTATATTTAACCATACTGTTTAATATAATCGCGTGTGGATAGGCCGTCAAGACG
>JBMCFH010000359.1:0-3186 GCA_048620455.1 Chloroflexota bacterium
ACGCCGAGCAACAGGGCGCGCCGGATCGTGACTTCCTGGAACGCATCTTCCACAAACTGCTGCTGAATTTCACCTGGTGGGTCAACCGCAAGGACGTGGACGGGCGCAACATCTTTCAGGGCGGCTTCCTGGGCCTGGACAACATCAGCCTCTTCGACCGCAGCGCGCCGCTGCCTACCCATGGCCATTTGGACCAGGCCGATGGAACCGCCTGGATGGCCTTTTTCTGCCTGAACATGCTGCAAATCGCGCTGGAACTGGCGCGCGAGCAGCCGGTGTACGAGGACATGGCCACCAAGTTCTTCGAGCATTTCCTGGCCATCGCCCGGGCCATGACCAACCGTGGCGGGCAGGGAGTGAATCTGTGGAATGAGGAGGACGGTTTCTTTTACGACACCCTGCATCTGGCAGATAACAGCGTCCTGCCCCTCAAAGTGCGTTCCGTGGTGGGCCTGATTCCGATTCTCGCCGTCGAGACGCTGGAGCCTGACCTGCTGGAGCTGCTCCCCGACTTCAGCCGCCGGTTGCGCTGGTTCACCCATCACAAAGCAGAACTGGCCGGTAACGTAGCCAGCATGGACGTACCCGGTGTGGGGCGTCGGCGCCTGCTGGCCATCCTCTCGCGTCAGCGCCTGCTGCGCGTCTTGCGTTATTTATTGAATGAAGAAGAGTTTCTGGCTCCGTACGGCATTCGCTCCCTGTCCAAATATCACCAGGCCCATCCTTACAGCCTGACCATCGACGGCAAGTCCTTTCACATTGACTACCAGCCGGCGGAATCGCGCAGCGCCCTGTTTGGCGGCAACTCCAACTGGCGAGGCCCCATCTGGTTTCCCATCAACTACCTGATCGTCGAGTCATTACAAAAGTTTCATCACTATTACGGGGATGAGCTGCAGGTAGAGTATCCGACCGGCTCCGGCAGGAAATTGTCACTCGAGGAAGTTGCCGCCGAGCTGTCTCAGCGGATCATTCGTCTCTTCCTGCGTGACGAGCAAGGCCACCGGCCCATTTATGGCGGCACAGGCCTCTTTCAAGAAGATCCCCACTGGCGCGACCACCTGCTCTTCCATGAGTACTTCCACGGCGACAACGGCGCCGGACTCGGCGCCAGCCATCAGACCGGTTGGACGGCCCTGGTGGCGCGGCTGATTCGACAATCTGGCGGCGCGTCAGGCGGCGAAAGTAAAGAGGTACAAACTGAGTAACGCCGGAGGACACAACGGTCAGACGAATAAAGTTAAAATAAAACTTGTCCAGTTTTGGCCGACCAGTCTACCAACGCCTTGAGTAACTGAGCCATACGTGCTGAAAAAGCGGACAAATTATACTTCGGTTTAGTTAGCCATGCCCCAACACCGGATGCGGCCGGTACGGCTCTTCCAGATAGGCCATCTCCTCCTCAGACAGCGCAATCTCCGTGGCCTCAATCGCTTCTTCCAGGTGTTGCATGCGTGTGGCGCCGATAATGGGCGCATTCACGCCAGGCTGGTGCAATAACCAGGCCAACGCGACTTGCGCGGGCGTTACTCCGCGCTCCGACGCCGTCTCCACCACCCGCTGGACCACGTCGAAATCATTCTCGCGATAGTACATCTCCTGGGCGTAATCGTCCGTTTGCGCCCGCGTCGTCTCCCCCCACTCCTCCCGCGTGCGGTTACCGGCCAGAAAGCCACGCGCCAATGGGCTCCAGGGGATCAGGCCCACGCCCTGCTCACGGCACAGCGGGATCATCTCCCGCTCTTCTTCACGGTAGATCAGGTTATAGTGATTCTGCATCGACACAAACCGCGTCCAGCCCCGTTCCTTCTGCAGATGCAGCGCCTTTGAGAATTGCCAGGCGTACATGCTCGAGGCGCCAACGTAGCGCGCTTTGCCGGCTTTGACCACGTCGTGCAGCGCTTCCAACGTCTCTTCGACAGGGGTAGTATCGTCCCAGCGGTGGATCTGATACAGATCGACGTAATCCATGCCCAGCCGCTGCAGCGAGGCGTCGATGGCGTCCATAATGTGCTTGCGCGACAGGCCACGGGCATTGGGATCGTCAGGGTTGGTGGGGAAGTAGACCTTTGTCGCCACCACCACCTCGTCGCGGCGCGCAAAGTCGCGCAGGGCGCGACCCGTCACTTCCTCGCTGACGCCCTGGGAGTACATATTCGCCGTGTCGAAGAAATTGATGCCCGCTTCCAAGGCGCGCTTGATGAAGGGCCGGCTCTCCTCCTCAGGCAAGACCCACTCGCGCCACGCCGGCGTACCGTAGCTCATCATGCCCAGGCAGATGCGCGACACTTTCAGGCCCGAATTGCCCAGATTCACATAGTCCATTGATTCTTCCCTCCTGGTGCTCGGTGTTCACCTGCGTAATCCTGGCGGCTCCCAACCCGACTCACAGCATCAGCGGTGCGCCTCCAGGCACAACACACCGCGCGGACCGACGACCGCATCGTGGCGCACGCCCGGCGGCAGATCGAGACGGTCGCCCTCCGCCAGGTGCACTTCTTCGCCAATGTCTGGAAGTCCAAAAGTGATAGAGCCCTGAACCACGTAAATTACCTTGTGATAGCTGTGGCTGTGCGCCCCGTACACGTCGCCCGGGCCGTTGGACCAGGCATAGGGCTGCAGCCCTTCCTCGCGCATCAGGCGGCGAACGGCGGCCTCGTCCATCGGCTTATCACCGGACCAGGCGCGAACACTTAACTCTTGTTCAGCCATACGCTTTCGCCTTAAACGTGGTCGGTGCCTACGTCGCCTGCGCTGTACGTGCCGGGTACGTTCATCAGGTCGTCGCTGTCCGTCTCAGAGTCCAGCGGGGCCACAAGTGACATCACCTCGCCCGCAGCCTCCACCAATGCCGCGTCCTCGTCCGCGCCGGCGTCAACCAGCGCCTCGGCCAACACACCACCGTAGACATCCGGCTGTTCCCGGTAACGGTCGACCATCGTCTGCGCGTCCGGATTCCCCGCCAGATGTTCCAGTAACAACATGTCGAGCGCGTGTCGCGCATCCCACACTTCTTCACTCAGATCCTGTTCAATGTTGGGCGGAACGTCCGCCATCAACGCGTCCAATATCAATTGTATATTGCTCATACCTGGAGATACCTCCTCGGCTCTCTTAGACCCCGGCTCACAGTAAGTAAGGCATTTATACGGTAGCCGGCGATGTCGGTCAACTTTGGTCGGCGCG
>JBMCFH010000360.1:0-3178 GCA_048620455.1 Chloroflexota bacterium
AGTCAACCAATCTCCAATCTCTCTAATGCCCCACCGACGCCGCGCCCTTCTCGCCCACCAGATCCCCCTCCACGAAGCGCGAGAGGCGGAAGGGGCGGATCAGATCCGGCGTGCGGCCCGTGGCGATCAACTCCGCCATCATCTTGCCCGAAATGGGCGATGCCTTAAACCCATACGTGCCCCAGCCCACGTCCACCAGGAAGCCCTCCACCGGCGTCAGCCCCATGATAGGACTGAAATCGGGCGTCATATCACACAACCCCGCCCACTGCCGCAGCACTCGCACGTGGTGCAAACTGGGGAATAGTTCCAGCATATGGCCTGCGACATTTTCCACAAAACTCAGCGAACCCTTCATGCTATAAGACGCGAACGGATCCACCGCCGCGCCCATCACCAGCTCCCCCCGGTCCGTCTGGCTCACGTACACGTGCAGGCTGCCCGAGACCACGATCACGTCCAGGAACGGCTTCAGCGGTTCCGTCACGCACGCCTGCAGCGGGAACGTCGTCACCGGCAGCTGCACCCCTGCCATTGCCGCGATCGTGCTGCACCAGCCCGCCGTGGCGTTGAGCACCGTGCCCGTTTGAATCGTGCCCCTGTCCGTCACGACACCGGTCACGCGCCCCTTTTCCACCACAATGTCCGTCGCCGTGGTCAACTGCTGGATGTGCACCCCGCGCCGGTGCGCCTGGTGCGCGTAGCCCCAGACCACCGCGTCGTGGCGGATGATGCCGCCCGGCGGGTGATACAGCGCGCCCAGAATGGGGAAGCGCGCCTCCTCGCTGAGGTCCAGCCAGGGGCACAGCCGCTCGATGTCGTCCGGGCCGATCACACGTGAATCTACACCCTGCAACTGGTTCACCTGTGCCCGCCGCCGCATGGTGCGCAGCGCGCCGTCGCTGTGCGCCAGCGTCAGGTGCCCACGCTGGCTGAACATCACGTTGAACTCAAACTCCGCCGACATCTGCTCGTAAAGGCGCACGCTTTCGTCGTAAAACTGCACGCCCTCCGGCGTCAGATAGTTGCTGCGAATGATCGCCGTATTGCGCCCGCTGCCCCCCGACCCGATATATCGCTTCTCCAGCACCGCCACGTCCGTGATGCCGTGCTCCCGCGCCAGATAATAGGCGCAGGCCAGCCCGTGCGCCCCGCCGCCGATGATCACCACGTCATAGCGATCCTTCAACGGCCGTTCGGCCCACATCGGCTCCGGTTCTCGCCCGTTCAGGGCCTGTTTCAGTAGTTGGATTGACATCTCTATGTTTTCTTCTCTTTCATTCCCCTGAACAAAGGCACAGATCCTTCGCCATGCTCAGGATGACACCGTGTGGGATGCAGCTCTCGATTCGATGTGTCATCCTGAGGCGACAGCCGAAGGATCCCACGCCGAACCGTCACAGGCGAAGAATCGTCATTCACACAGCACTCACCCAATCGCCGCCAGCTCTCGCGGCAGCAAAATCTCAAACCGCTCCCGAATCGCCTCGTCAACGTCGGCCGCGAGCCCCTGCGGCTCGTGGCTCTGCAAAATCTCGCGCGCCCGCGCCTGCGCCCGCTGCCGCATATCCAGGCTGCCGTCCTCTTCCCAATCCTGCCGCCGCTGCCGGTCGCCCGTGCGCGGGTACTGGTACTCCGTCTGCATCAGCCGCAGGCTTTGCTGCGTGCCCAGGAAATGCCCCTCGCCGCGGCATACCTGCTCGATCACGTCCACCGACAGCGTGTCGTCGTTCACCTCGATGCCGCGCACCATGCGCATGATGGCCCCGTTAATGTCGTCGTCAATCACGAATTGCTCGTAAGCCACCGTCAGCATCGACTCCAGCAATCCCGCCGAGTGGTGAATATAGTTGGCCCCCGCCAGCGCCGCCGCCGCGCCCGTCAGCCCCTTCTCATACCCCGCCTGCACGTCGGGAATCTTGGCCTCCGTCAGCCCCGACGAGTTGTAGACCGGCAGATTATAGAAGTGGCCCAACTGCGCCACTGCCGCGTGCATCAGCGCGAACTCCGGCGCGCCGCCCACAAAATTGCCCGTGCGCAGGTCGGACACCGAGGGCACGTAGCCCAGCACCACCGGCGCGCCCGGCTTCAACAGCTGGCAATAGGTCAGCCCCGACAGCTCCTCAGCGTTAATCTGCACCAGCGACCCCGCCAGCGCCGCCGGTCCTGTGGCCCCCGACTGCGGAGCCGACGAAAGAAAGACCGGCATCTCCTGTCGCACCACTTCCGTGAGCACCTCCACCGTCTCCGGCGCGTAGCGCAAGGGGCTCACCGTCCAGCAGGTGATAAAGGAGATGAAAGGCCGCGCCCGCAGCTTCGCCGCGCCGCCCGCCACCATCTCCGCCATCTCCAGCACCTGGCGCAGGCTCTGCACTGTGAAGCAGTTGCCTGTGACGTGTTTCGTGGTGTTGCTGATCGCCGCGTAGTACGTATTCAGATCCAGCGCTGCTTCTGGAATGTCCCGCGCCACACAGCAGCGCAGGTAGAAGTGGATGTTGTCCAGCGCGTCCACCAGCCGCCCCACGAGGGCCACGTCTGCCAGCGTCGATTCCCGCGCTCGCCCCGTCTCCAAATCCAGCACGTTCACCGCCGCCCCGCCCGTGCCCATATACACGCGGGAGCCGCCCAGCACCATGTCGTGCCGCCGTTCCCGCCCGTAGAGCTGTACCTCGTTGCGCGCCGTCGCCAGCGCGTCTTCCACCATGCCCCGCGGAATATAGACGCGGTTGGCCCCCTCGTCGATGCGCGCCCCCGCCGCACGGAAGATCTCGCGGCACTCCGAGGGCTGCACTTCAATGCCCACTCGCTCCAGCACTTCCAGCGACGCCTCGTGGATACGCCGCACGTCCTCGTCGGAAAGCGGCTTATAACGGTCGCTCTCCAGCCCCGGCGACACCGCGTTCGGCGTCTGCCCGTTGCCCGCTCTGCGCCGTTGCCGCCGCTGCCGCGACCGGTCCCGCCTGCGTGTCTGTCTCATATCACGCCTCACTTGAATTCACGGAACCCTCCGGAGGTTCGTTGCACCTTTACAAATTAATCAGGTATTCACGCCTGCTGTGGAGCGCGGGCATCCTGCCCGCCTGGTTGTTCGCGGCAGATGCGGGCAAGGATGCCCGCGCTCCGTCGACGACGACAGATGACATTGCCTGATTTAAAAATAAAGGTCCAAGCAACCTCC
>JBMCFH010000361.1:0-3172 GCA_048620455.1 Chloroflexota bacterium
CTCCGATCATCCTTCTAAATCACCCGTCAACACCGGCCACGCCTCTCTGATATTCATTCCATTGGTGCTGTTATTCTCAAGACGCATGCGGATGCGGTTTTGTTCCCCGATGAAGGGTTGGAAGTCGCCGATGCCCATGGTGCCCCAGACGGTCTGGGGGATGTTTGACCAGGTTTCTTCGTCCCAGTTCCACAGGCGCACTTCGGGCGTGGGCGAACCGGTTCCGCCGCTGCCGTCGCTGCTGCCGCGCAGGGATATTTCCAGGGCCGTGACGGTCAGATCCTGGAACGTGGGCCATGGTTCGAATTCCATTTCAATCCAGCCCGGCGGCAGGTGGAAATTGCTGCTCGACGAGGCGTAGACGCCGCTGTCGCCCACAATCATGGCCGACATAAGAGCCGCGGGCACGGTGATATCTTCGCCGCGGGCCACGATATCTTCGACCGGTAGTTCCAGAAAATAGAGGGTCGTGGCCATTTGCTGCACCGGCATATCGCCGTCCCGCAGCGTCACGTCAAAGAGCGATTGCTCCGCCCAGCCGACCAGGGTCACCGCGCCGCGCGGGACGAAGGCCTGGGTAGGAGGGCCAGGGCCGTACGATTGCATCGATTCCAGCAGCTGGAAACGGGGCCGGGCTTCGGGATCTTCATGGTAGCGGTTGGTGCCCAATAACTGATCGTAGTGCGCGTTGAGGGGCGGGGCGTTGCTGTAGGTGGGAGCGCCGACGCCGGTCGTGGCCCCGGCGGTGGCAGAGGCCTGCGTCTGCGTTAGCTGCCAGTCGGCGCTGGCGCTGGCTCCGGCGTTCAGGTCGCCCAGCGGTTCAAAGGACGAGCCGTAAAAGATGCCCGCATTTTCCAGTGTGAACTCGCCGTTATTCTGGACGGTCACCTCCATGCGCGCGTCCGACCCCTCCAGGCTCAGCACGGCGCGCCCGGTGATGGAGGGCAGTGGCTGGTAACTGGAGGCCACGTAGGTTTCCACCCCGCTGACATCCACCCGCAGATCTTCTAGCGTGGTCTGGCTGCCGCGGCTGATTGCCGCCTGGTTGCCGCTGCCGGTGAGCTGTCCATAGTTGCGCTCGAAGGGGCGCACCAGGACCGACTCGGGCAGGCTTACGTCGTAGGTGGCGCGGCGCGGGGAGTAGACGCCCAGCAGGCTGTTGGCGCGCATCTGCTCGCCCTCTACGTGGCCGAAGGCAACGGACATCTGGTTGAAAATGACCTCGCCGCCGCGCAGCTGAAAGCCGGTGACGTAGGCCAGGGCGGCGAAGACGACGATGGTGGCGGGAATGGTGACCCAGGCCAGCTCGCGGCGTCCAATGGCCTTCAGCGCCAGGTAATTGCCGGGGCCCACCACGGCGACGTAGAGCAGCAGAAAGAGGAAGAGCCAGCCGGCGGAGGGCAGCGTCAGAGAGGGCAGCGTGCTCACGGCGCTGGCGGCGCTGAACCCGTTGACCGGGCCCTGGGCCCAGATGGGCGGGCGCGGGGCGGCGGAGGCGATCTGGGACCACAGGGCCTCGTTGCCGCGCCAATCGAGCAACGGCGGCTGGGCGGGGTCCAGGGCCAGGAAATAGACCGCGCCGCGCCCCCACTCTCGTTGCGCCAGCAGCGGCAGCTCTTCTTCGTAGAGCACAAGCTGCCCGTTGCGCAGTTCGGAGGTGGTCACCAGATAGGGCCCCTCGTCGCGGAAGGGCTCGCCGCCCAGCGCGCGCAGCGCGGGCAGGTCGTCCACGGAACGGGTGCCGCCGGGAGCCACGGGCAGCAGATCCTGCAGCCCGGCTGTGGTGGCCTGCCAGCCGGAGCCGCCGGCGACCACCAGTTGTCCGCCCTGGCCCAGCCAGCCGCGCAGGGCGGCCTGTTGCTCGTTGCTCAGCTGCCCGCTATCGATTTCGTGGAGAACCAAAATGTCCAGGGCGGACCAGGCAGCGCCGCTGTCGGGCAAATCGTCACTGTCCATCAGAGCAGCGGCGGCAGCGGCGCGCCCGCCGTCAACCTGCTCCAGGAAAGTCCACGCGGCGGGATCGGAGGTCACCACGCCGAACAGCAGGCCGTCGCGGCGCACGCTGTCCTCAATCTCGCCGTCTGCTTCAGCCAGGACATTGCCTTGCTCGTCGACCAGGTAGGCGGTCAGCGAGCCGGCGTAGCCCGCGCCGTAGACGTAGACGGGCACGCGTTTGTGGGAGCGGCTGGGCAGGCTGACCGGCGCTTCATAGATAACGTCCTGCGCGCCCACCAATTGGTCGGAAACAACGCGCAACTGTCCTTCGACGTCAGGCCCTTCGTTGCTCACCGTGAGATAGACGGGGATCCACTGCTCGCTCTTGACGACGCCGCCGAAGCCAACTTCAACCGTCATGCTCAGCCCACTCTGAACCGCCGGCGCGCTCTGGGCCGGCGGCGGGCCGCCGGCGAGTAGCAGGACAGCCAGGAGAAGGGCCGGGAGAATTATGAGTAGGGTGGGGTATTGCTTGCGAATGTGCATCACTCTCTCTACGAGGTCGGGCGCTGTCTGGTTGCGCGTTAAGGGGCGCGCCGACCGTCAGAGCTCTCTGACAGAACGCTGGTACTGTACCACAATCGCGCCATCTGTTCCTGACGCGCGTCCTACAGCACCCCTTCGGCGGCCAATGGGCAGCTGGCCCTAGCGCAGTTCGATGGAGTAGGCTTCGATGGGCACGTCGGGGCGCGACTCTTCGATCCAGGCCACCGCCTTCTCCAACACGCTGTGCAGGTGACCGGCGTCGTTGCCCACCGTCGCCAGGCAAATCACGGCCGACTGCCACACGTCCTGGTGATCCACTTCGGCCACGGCCACGTTGAACTGCCGCGGCAGCCGCGTGAGGATCGATTTCAGGATACGGCGCTTGCCTTTGAGCGAGTTGACGCCGAACAGGCTGAGCTCGATGGTGCAGGTAGCGACAATCATACAATCCATTGTCCCCGCCGCGTTCCACTCTGGCAAATGTGGGGACGAGGGGGACACAGATGAACACAGATTGCTCAGATTTTTAATTTCGCTTCTGTCGAGTCTTGCTAATAGCGCAGAACCGTACGGAGACGAGAAAATATAATCCGCGTCATCTGTGTCATCTGTGTCCCTTTTCTTTTTAGATGAGAAAATGATGGGAGGGGCGTATCGTGTGAAGGCTGCACCGGGTTTCTATGGTTGTGCG
>JBMCFH010000362.1:0-3148 GCA_048620455.1 Chloroflexota bacterium
GAGTACCCCGAGCCGCGCGACACGCCGGCCTTCACCCTGACCGGCGCCGGCGGCGATGACGTTTCCCTCGGCGACTTTCGCGACAAAGTAGTCCTTATCTATTTCGGTTACACCTTCTGCCCCGACGCCTGCCCCACGACAATGGCCGACCTGGCCCGCGTGCAGCGCCAGCTAGGCGATGGCGCGGAGAACGTGCAGGTGCTGATGGTCTCCGTCGATCCGCAACGGGACACGCCACAGGTCGCGCAGGAGTACGTGGAAAGTTTCGACCCGTCCTTTATTGGCCTCAGCGGCAGCGAGGCGCAGATTGCCGCCGCCGCCGAGCCGTTTGGCGTCTTTTACGAGGCGCAAGACGATGGAGAGGGGACCAGTTACCTGGTAGACCACACCGCGCGCGTCTTTTTGATTAACCGCCAGGGTGAGCTGCAGTTGACGTATGCGTTCGGCACCCCGCCGGAGCAGATCGCGGCTGACGTGCGCCATCTGATCGGGGAGTAAGCGCCATGAACCGCCTGATGCTCCTCATACTCATCGCACTGACCGTTGTCCTGGCAGCGTGCGACTCACAGGAAACGGGCACGATCCTCGTGGAAGAAGTATGGACGCGCCCCACGCCGCAGGGCGCGCAGAACACCGCCTTCTACATGTCCATAGACAACGAAACAGACGAGGATGACGCGCTCGTCGGCATAGTGAGCGGCTTCTGCCAGACGGTCGAGTTGCACCAGAGTTTCGTCGACGACGAAGGGGTGATGGAGATGAGACCGCTTGAAGGCGGGCGCATTCCTCTGCCGGCGGACGAGGAGGTCGAGTTGGAGCCGGGCGGCCTGCACGCCATGTGCATGCAAATTGCCGAGCCCCTACAGGAAGGCGATCGCGTGGTGCTCACCCTTCAGTTTGAGAATGCGCCGGACATCCGCGTCACGGCCGAGGTGCGTGAAGAGGAGCCGTAAAAACCGGCCGCGACCCGCTGCCTCGTAGTGACCGCTTCAGCCATCCGGCGCGTCATCGCGCAGACTGGGATTGTTCTGGTGCCGCTCCCTGTCGCGCTCCGTCTTCTTCTGCAGGTTGCGCTGCACCGCTTCCGTCAGGTCAACGCCCGTCTGGTTGGCCAGGCACACCAGCACGAACAACACGTCGGCGAATTCGTCGGCAAGGTTGTGTTCTTCGCTCTCATCCTTGAAGCTCTGTTCCCCATAAAGGCGCGCCATCAACCGCGCCACCTCACCCACCTCTTCCATGAGCACAGCCGTGTTGGTCAGCTCTGAATAGTAGCGGACGCCGATGGTACGAATCCACTCATCCACCGTTTCCTGATACTGGCGCAGGGTCAACTCTGTCATCTTACTCCCATGGAAATTGCTGCTCGTCTTTCACGTCGCCGGTAGCCTAACACAAAGGCGGCGGCGGGCCAACGGGCTGTGCAGACCATGAGCGAATGGCACGCGGCGCGGTCGACCAGTTGCCGGCAGGCGGCGACCATGTTAGACAAGAGCGTATGAGACCATCTGCATCAACTGACCTGACCATCCGCCCCTACCAGGCCGGCGACCGCCGCGCCGTGCACCGCATTGCCGCGGACACGGCCTACTTCGGCCGGCCGGTAGAGGTGGTGATCGAAGACCGCACGCTGTACAGCGATCTATTCTTTTCCGACTATACCGATATCCTGGGTGACTACTGCTGGGTGGCTGCCGCCGGCTCGCGCGTAGTGGGCTTCCTCGCCGGTTGCCCCGACACGGGCGCCTGGCGGCGGCGCTGGTGGCGCACCAGCCTCTTGCCCACAATCTGCCGCGGTTTACTGGGCAACTACGACGTGGGACGCGGCTCCGTACGCTATGGACAGGCCCTCGCCGGCGCCTGGTTACGCCGGGAGATGACCCACGTCGACGTTGAGGACTACCCCGCCCACCTGCACATCAACGTGGCTGAGGGCTGGCGCGGGCGCGGCCTCGGCCGGCGGCTGATGAAGGCCTATTTAGACCAGCTGCGCAGGCAGGGAATCCGCGGCGTGCACCTGAACACAACCAGCGCCAACGAAGCCGCCTGCGCCCTCTACGAAACGCTGGGCTTCCGGCTCCTGGATAGCCGCGCCAGCGCCATGTGGCGCCCCTGGTTGGGACGTGTGCTGCAACAGCGCAGCTACGGCATGTGCCTCTGACCCGGTCCCATACTCGCGCTCCCCGCCCTCTCAATCAAAGTCGTCATCATCCTCGTGCTTGTGCACGCGGCGCTCGTGTTCTACCAGCCTGCTGACCGGCAGCAGCAGTTGCAGCACGGCGGCGGTGAGCAGCGTCGTGAAAATGGCCAGGAAGTAAGCTCCTGTGCCTACGGCCATACCGATAGCCGCAACGAGCCAGATCGTCGCCGCTGTGGTCATTCCCTTGGTGCGGTGGCGCGTCTGGATCAGAGCGCCGGCGCCCAGGAAACCCACGCCGCTGACGATCTGGGCCGCGACCCGTGCCGAGTCGCGCGCGTTCGATTCACCCAGCGGAAAGCCTTCGATGGAGAGGATGGTGAAGAGGCAGGAGCCCAGAGCGATGAGGATGTTGGTGCGGAAACCGGCTGAGCGCCCGCGCCACTCGCGTTCGATGCCGATGATGCCGCCCAGAATGGCAGCCAGGGTGATCTGTCCCGCATTTTCCCAGCCGAATGATCGCAACACCAGGACCCAATCTGGCACTTGCTCCATAGGCGCCCTCCCTTAGATTTTGACGCTGCGCAGCCGCAACGCGTTGGTCACCACGCTGATGCTGGAGAAAGCCATGGCGGCGGCAGCCAGGATGGGGTGCAGCTGGCGCAGAAAGTCCGGGGCCCACTCGAAGGGCGCCAGCACGCCCGCGGCGATGGGAATCAGCGCCGTGTTATAGCCGAAGGCCCACACCAGGTTCTCTCGAATGTTGCGCATCGTGGCCTTGGACAGTTTCACCGCCTGGGGCACGCTGCGCAGGTCGCCACGCATCAGGGTCACGTCGGCCGTTTCCATGGCCACGTCCGTGCCTGTGCCGATGGCCATACCCACGTCGGCCTGGGCCAGTGCGGGAGCGTCGTTGATGCCGTCGCCCACCATGCCTACCACGTAGCCCTCTTCCTGTAACTGCCTGACGTAATCGGCCTTGTCCCCGGGCAGCACCTCGGCGAAGACGCG
>JBMCFH010000363.1:0-3148 GCA_048620455.1 Chloroflexota bacterium
TGCCGATGTGCTTCTGCAGAAACGCCTCCTCGGCCACCATCCATCGTTCAATCGCTTCTTCATCTCCTTCTTCATGGGCCGCAGCCTGCTGCTCGCACGCATAGCGCAAGAAATCCAGCTCCAGCCCGATGTAATCAGGGCGGTTATCGCCGCCCGCACCCGCGTCGGCCGGCGCCACGCCATAGTGGCGGTAGACGCGCGCCACAGACTGCATCGTCTTCAGGGAATCCCCCTCCACGTAGACAGCCTCATACGGCGGCGGCGGGCCATAGCCGGGCCGCACACCGCGGAACAGCCGCGTCCAGTCCACCGCCATCTGCTCCTGCACCTCCGCGTCAGGCAAGTCCGCCGTCTGCGCCACAAATGCCGCGATCTCCTGCAGGCCCTGCTGAACCAGGTCGCCGGCATGCGATGCATCCACCATGCCCAGGAACCCCTCAACGCCTACGGCGCGCAAACGCCGCACGAGCGCCAGCTCCGGTCGCTGGTTGCACAGCAGCGCCAGAAACCCATAAGCGCCGCCGCGTGCAGACGCAGCCGCCGCCCGGTTCCCGGCAGCCGTCTCCTCGCCAAACCCAATGTCCACGTCCGTCTCAATATCCCGAATCGCTTCCACCATATCTTCCACCTTTCCAATCGTTGCGTGTTGCGCGCTGACGATTGTGATGTCGTTGTTTAGAAGGTTGAGCAGAATGGTGCGCGAGTGGGGCAGGCTGCGAGCCACGTCCAACACCTCGCTCAGTTCCCCCGCGCTGATCCTGCTTTCGTCGATGACGATAAGCTGCGGGCGCTCCGCCCCTATCCATTGGGGGGCTGCGTCCGGCGCGACCTGTATTGCCCTGGCTCCAGCCGCCTCTAGCAACGTGTTGCTCAGCATTTCTGAAAAAAGCGGGTTCGAGCTCACCAGCACGAACACCATAGCTGCCCCCTGATACGCATAGACGATCTATGCCCAGCGTATCAGAGGGCGAGCAGCGGCAGTAGCCACCTCTGGTTAAGTTGTGTTCACTAAGGGGATATACAAAAGGATCCAGGTGGGTACCCCACCCTACCCACTCGGGTACTCTGCGACACTCCGCGCCGAACACACAAATCCCGGCGTCGCGTGTATAATAGAATCACCATGGACCATGCAGACAACAAGCCGAATGCCAATCTAGAGCCAGACCTGCTGGATCGGTTGCAGGCGCACCTGCAACAGCAACCGGAAATCGATGCCGCCTACCTTTTCGGTTCCCGGGCCACGGGTCGTGCCGGCGAAGACAGTGACGTGGACGTGGCCTTGCTCCTCGCCGAGGATGTAGACCTGGAAGAGGACCCCATGTATCGGCTACGCCAGCTCGCAGCCCTGGAAACGCTCAGCGGGCAACGCGTGGACGTCGTCATTCTCAACCAGGCGCCGCTTGTGCTCATCAATCAGGTGCTGACCACGGGAGAACTCATCTTCGAACGCAACCACCACCGCCGCGTCCGCTTCGAGGTGCGCTCCCTGCTGGCCTATTTCGACTTCAAACCCACGCTAGACCGGCTCAACCGCAAACTGGCCCAGGATATAAAGGAGGGGCGCATTGCCACCCGATACCGAGGTCATCGAGACCCGCTTGACGATGCTCGTCGAGCATTTGAACGACTTGAAAGCGCTAAACGCGACAACGTATGACGAGTATCAACGCAACAAAATCCTACGCGGATACGTAGAGCGCACGCTACAAGTTTGCGTCCAAATTTGTCTGGATATCAGCACGCACCTGATAGCGGCTTACGGATTTCGCCGCCCACGCGACAACAGAGACGTCTTCTCCGTTCTACACGAGGAAGCAATAATCAGCGCTGAGCAGCGCACCCGGCTGAGCAACATGGCCGGCTTCCGCAACATCATCGTGCACGACTACACGGAAGTCGACGACGCCCTCGTATTCAACATCCTGCAAGACCACCTCGTCGACTTCGAGCAATTTGCGACCACCGTTTCCAACTTCATCTCCGAGACCTGACCCCAGCTCGCCCTCTATCTCTCGCTCTGGCTCCCCCCTACTCCACCCCCCGCTTCACCGCGTACAACGCCGCCTGCGTGCGGTCCGCAACCTGCAGCTTTGACAGCACCGCGCTGACATAGCCCTTCACCGTCCCTTCCGTCAGGCTTAACGCATCCGCAATCTCACGGTTGCTCCGGCCTTGCGCGATCAGCGCCAGGACCTCCATCTCCCGCTCCGTCAGCGTCTCCAGCAAATCGGGCTCCTCCGGCGTCGCCACCCGGCGCATCAGCTGCCGCTGCGCCTCCGGATGCAGCGCCGGCTCGCCCGCCGCCGCCGCGCGGATCGCCCGCAACAGCTCCGCCTTGAGCACATCCTTCATCAGATACCCAACCGCGCCGGCCTGGATGGCGTTGGGCACCCGCCGATCCTCAGAAAAACTGGTGAGCACCACCACCTGACAGGACGGCGCCTGCTCCCGGATCTGCTTCGTCGCCGTGATGCCATCCATCTCCGGCATCACCAGATCCATGAGAATCACATCCGGCCGGTGGTGCAGAGCCTTGGTGATCGCTTCCTGGCCATCGCGCGCCTCGCCCACGACCGCCACGTCCGGCACTTCCGCCAGCAGTGTGCACAGCCCCTCGCGCACAATGGCGTGATCGTCCACGACCAGCACCGTAATCCTCTCGCTCTCACTCATCGTCGCCCTCCTTCAAATGGTAATCGTACGCGCACCGTCGTGCCCGCCCCCGGCTCCGACTCAATCTGCAGCGTACCGCCCAGCGCCTCGGCCCGCTCGCGCATCGAGCGCAGGCCCAGACCGCCTTCATCCATCGTGGGCGGGGGTGCGGCCTGCGCCTCTCGCCAGGAAAATCCCGCGCCATCATCCGCTATCGTCAGACACGTAAAATCACCCTGCCTCCGCACCATAACCGTCACCCGCGATGCGCCGGCGTGCTTCACCACGTTGTTCAGCGCCTCCTGGGTGATGCGATACAGAGCAATTTCCTGGTCCAATGGTAACCGCTCGTACCCCGCCGCGTCCAGGCCCACGGCCGGCGTGTCCACGGCAAGGCCCGCGATGTGGTCCTCCAGCACCGCCACCAACCCTTCCTGCTGCAGCCGAGAGATGCCCGGCAACTTGCGCCCCATCTCCACCGTCGAGGACGTCG
>JBMCFH010000364.1:0-3145 GCA_048620455.1 Chloroflexota bacterium
CCGGGCAGGGCCGCCACAGCCTGGCGGAACGCGTCGTCGTGCAGCAGGCTCAGCAGCGGTTCTAACAGTGGATCCCCGTACTGCTCTCGTGGGATGACCAGGTCATACCGTTCGTGGGCTAGCGGCACGAAGTCCATATTCAGGGCGCGCGCCGCGGCGCGGATGCCCAGACCCATGTCCGCCGTGCCCGAGGCCACCGCGGCAGCCACCGCCAGGTGTGTGTACTCTTCCCGCTCGTACCCCGCGACCTCTTCGCTGCCAATGCCTGCCTGCTCCAATTCGTAATCGAGGAGCACGCGCGTGCCCGCCCCGCGCTGCCGGTTGACCAGCATCACGTCGGAACGCGCCGCGTCGCGCCACGATTGAATATTCTTGGGGTTGCCGGGCGGCACGATCCAGCCTTGCTCGCGCCCCACCAGCGTCACCAGAACCACTTCCTGCTGCGGCAGGTAGCGACGCACGTAGGACTCGTTGTACTGGCCCGTCTGCGGATCGAGCAGGTGCGAGCCGGCGAAATGCGCTTCGCCCCGGCGCAGGGCGACCAGGCCTCCCAGGCTGCCCACGTTGGCCGACGTCAGGCGCATGCCCTCGCCGCGCGCTGCCAGAAATTGGGCCAGCAGGTCCAGGGTCAGATCGTGGCTGCCGATGGCCACAATAGTGCGTTCAATCTCTGACGGCCGGCGGTAGAGGTGCACCGTTACTGGAGAGCCGGCGTCCGCCCCCTCGCTGAAGCGCGGAATGCGCACGATGCCGTCGGCGCGCACCAGAGAGGTGATCACGCCCGCGCCCCGGCTGAGCGGCGTGGCCATCACCCGCTCTCCCACCCGGCCCACGGCCACGCGCACGTAATCGTCGTCGCCGGTATGTGACAGGATCTTGCGCGTGAGCGTCGCTTCCATCGCCGGCGCTTCGTACGGCGGCAGACCCTGCCAGCGGGCCAGAAGCGGTTCCACGAAAATCTCCGCCGTCAGCGCCGCGCTGACCGGATAGCCGGGCACGCCGATGACCGGCGTTTGCCCGCCAGCGGGCGATTCGCGGCCCTGCTCATCTACGCCGGCGCGCTCGACGTCCAGCATACCGATGATCACCGGGTGGCCCGGACGCACGGCTACGCCATGCACCAGCAGCTCTCCCAGCTCCTGCACAATGCTCGCCGTGTAATCCTCGCTGCCCGCCGACGAGCCGGCGTTGACCAGCACCAGGTCGTGGTCGGGCGCCGCTTCTCTGACGGCGTCCAGGATGGCATCCCGCTCGTCGGGGACGATAGGCCAGCGCGTGGCGGTCGCGCCCCACTCTTCGACCTGCGCCGCCAGCACAATGCTGTTGTATTCGATGATCTGGCCCAGCTCCGGCCGCTCGTCGCCTACACTTTCCAGCGTCACCAGCTCGGAACCGGTGGGAATGATGGCCACTCTGGGCCGCCGGTAGACGCTGACGGTAGCGTGGCCCGAACCGGCCAGAGCGCCCAGGTCAACGGGGCGCAATCTGTGGTTGGCCGGCAGCACCAGTTCGGTGGCTACCATATCTTCGCCCATGGGCCGCACGTGGTGCCAGGGTGGAACGGCGGCGCGGATTTCGATGCCCGCCTGTCCCTCTTCGCCCTGCACCTCCTGGGTGTGTTCGATCATTATCACGGCGTTGGCCCACGGCGGCAGCGGATGGCCCGTGTTTACCGCCTGCGCCGGGCGCGCTGCGCGGGGCTCCACCTCTTCTTCAACCAGCGTCATGCGCACGGGGTTTGTCTCCGTGGCCCCCGTTGTGTCCTGCGCGCGCACGGCATAGCCGTCCATGGCGCTGGCGTGATAGTGGGGCGACGATAATTTGGCCCACACAGCCTCTGCCGTCACCCGGCCTGCGGCCTGGGCAACCGGCACGCGTTCCGCCGCCACGGATCGCCACAGATCGGCCGCCTGCAAGGCGCGGGCCAGGGCGACCTGCGCCTCATCCAGTGGAATATCTTCGAGATATATGTTGCGTTCCATAACGTCCTATCTTAACAGATTGCCCGCCGCCGGACAGGCTGCGTAGAGCAAAATGCAGAAACTGCCCTTGATACTGAGTCTGGGATCGTTTATTATGTGGTGGGGTATCGGTCTAACTTCCTAGCCGGACCACCAGGCTGCTATGTCAGCTGCTGTGTCGCTTCACGGTGGAATCAGAACAGATTCTGCCGGAGGTTAGAGCTGAGTGGTAGTGGGTGGGTGTAGCCAAAACGACAAGACTCCCCCAAACATTGCAGAAGTAACATCACAGCAGTTTAACAACATCTGTTCGCTTAAGACTGTTGCTGCCTCCACAGCGCCAGTACAATTAGAGCAACGGTAATGCCGGCCAGAACGGCGGCGCCGATAAACACCGCTGTCGGCGACAGGGTGGCGCCGATGATCAGGCCGGTCAGCCCGCTGAACAGGAAAGCGAGCAAAATTAAGGTGGCAATGAGAATTGTCTCACGCATCCTTGAGAAGTATAGCGTTGTGTGTAATGGTATGCAGGTAGGATTCACGACATCGTAACGGGTGGAGGCCTGCGAGCGTGAGCTGTATTAGACGCTGCCGCAGATGGAGACGGGCGCCGGACCGGGAGGACTCAGGCGACGGGAGATCGCAAAAGGGGATAGCGGTAACTTCCTATCCCGGCCCGTAGGCGCCCGCGATGACATGAGTCCATTATAAGCAAAAGTGCATCTTTAGGCCAGAACCAACCGGGCTATCCTGGTTGGGAAATCTGGCATAGTCCGATCGGCCCCTCGCCGCACACTATGGGTGTACGATGTGGAAAAAGTAGCGTGGACAACGTTGATTACTATGGACTCACAGGGTCGCTAAGACATGTGGGAGCATTAAAATGGCACTTTACTTTGCTTTCGTAGAAGAACTGTGGGCAGGATTGGAGCAGTATGACATTGCTGCGCCTCTCCACCCGGCTAACAGCGATGAGAAAAGCACCCCGGCGGCGGGCGATGAGGTGATCGTCTGCCTGCGCGGCGCTTTCATTCGCAACCGTAAGCGGTTACGAATTGAAGAGGTGGCCCGTCTGAACGACACGCACTACGCGGTGCGGCTTCGCTTTCCGATGATGTAGACGCCTCGCTTCATTCTGCGTGACGTGGTTGCAAATGGGCCTGTTCCCCCACCGTGTCACTCTG
>JBMCFH010000365.1:0-3132 GCA_048620455.1 Chloroflexota bacterium
AGTTTCGAAGTTTTTCTCATAAAAATAGGGTTTATAATGTCAGCATTGTATTGCAGGTGTATGAGGCGAGGGCGCTAACTACCTTTGTCTCATTCCTGAAGTAAGCAAAACGATAGGCAGAAGAGGCAGACGGTAGTAGCTACCCTCGCGGTTCCGGTGGAAATCGCACAGCGGTCGCTGGCTGCCGTTTTTTGTTGCCAGATCAGGGCCGCGCCTATCATTCGTTTTGTTGACTTTTAGGAAACTGCAAGATGCTGCAAACTTTAGAACAATCTGTCTCCACGTTCAAAACCCATTCCCACTCTAAGAACAGCCTGGAAGCGCAGGTTGGGAACACCCCCCTTCTACGCCTGGAAAATATCGAGCGCGAGGCCGCTCTGTCACCGGACGTGGCCCTGTATGGCAAGGCCGAGTGGTTCAATCCCAGCGGCTCCGTCAAAGATCGCGCGGCGCTGAACATCATCCGCTCCGCCGAGTGGACCGGTGAGTTGCGCCCCGGCATGGTTCTGCTGGATTCCACGTCGGGCAACATGGGCATCGCCTACGCCATGCTGGGCGCCGCACGCGGCTACGAGGTGAAATTGGCCGTGCCCAGCAACGCCAGCCCGGAACGCATCGCCGTGCTGCGGGCTTACGGCGCCGATCTGGAACTGACCGACCCCCTGGAAGGCTCCGACGGCGCCATGCGCGTGGCTCGCCGGCTGGCAGAGGAAAACCCTGATTTCTTCTACGCCGACCAGTATAATAATCCTGCCAACTGGCAGGCCCATTATCACACCACGGCTAACGAAATCTGGAGCCAGACAAAGGGCAACATCACACACTTCGTCGCCGGGCTGGGCACCAGCGGCACCTTCGTGGGCACGACCCGGCGCCTGAAAGAGCTGAAGGCGGGCGTGCGGGCCATTGCCATGCAGCCGGACGGCCCTTTCAATGGGTTGGAAGGTCTGAAACATATGCCCACGGCGATCCGGCCCGGCATTTACGACGACACCCTGCAGAATGACCTGCATACGGTGCGCACGGAAGACGCCTACGAGATGGCGCGCCTGCTGGCGCGGCGCGAGGGGTTGTTCCTGGGCATTTCGGCAGCGGCGGCGGTGGCTGCCGCCGTCGACGTGGCGCGCACGCTACGAGAAGGCGTCGTGGTCACGATGCTACCGGACAATGGTTATAAATATCTGAGCGAGCGCTTCTGGAAAGAGTAACGCACGAACAATTATGCTAAAAGTACCCGCCGATCTGATGGCCGAAATCAACGCACACGGCGTCACCACCTACCCCTATGAAGGGTGTGGCGTGTTGTTAGGGCGCGACGACGATGGCGATAACCTCGTCGCCGGCATTGTCCCCGTTGAGAACAACTGGGAAGTAGAAGAGGAAAGGCGCGTGCGCTTCCAGATTACGCCGGAAGACATGCTCAAGGCAGAGTTGCTGGCTATGCGCCGGGGGCTGGACGTCGTGGGCATCTTCCACAGCCACCCCGATGACGAGCCGGTGGCCTCGCCGCGCGATCTGGCCTGGGCCACCTGGCCCGGCTACTCTTATCTGATCACCGAGGTGCGCCAGGGGCAACCGGGCGACAGCCGTTCCTGGCAATTGCGGCCCGACCGCTCCGGATTTGTGGAAGAGGATATAATCATTTTAGAGCAAAGGAGTAAATAAATGCCAACTATTCGCATTCCGACCCCCCTGCGTCCTTACGCCGGGAACCAGAGCACCGTTACGGTGCAGGGCGAGACAGCAGAGAGTGCACTGCATAATCTGACAGAGAACTACCCCGATCTGCGCCAGCATCTTTTTGAAGGGGACAGGCTGCGCAGCTTCGTTAACATTTACCTGAATGAAGAAGATATTCGCTATCTGGACGGCGCGGAGACGAGCGTGGCAGACGACGACACGCTCATGATTATTCCCTCGATCGCCGGCGGGTAGCCGCCACACTGCGAACGATTATTGCAGATCGTTCCTGGGAGACTGAGTTATGAGTCTACAAGTGAACGCGCAGGGCGTGGGGCTGAACAACGAGGAAGTACAACGGTACAGCCGCCACCTGATCATGCCTGAAGTTGGCATGGAAGGTCAGCGCAAGCTAAAAGCAGCCAGCGTCCTGCTCATCGGCGCAGGCGGGCTGGGATCGCCACTGGCTATGTATCTGGCAGCTGCCGGCGTGGGCCGCATCGGCCTGGTGGATTACGACGTGGTCGATTATACCAACCTGCAACGGCAGGTGATCCACGGCACCAGTGACGTAGGCCGGCCCAAGCTGGAGAGCGCCAAAGAGCGCATACAGGACATCAATCCCCACGTGCAGGTGGACACCTACGCAGTGCCGCTGACGTCGGACAACGCCCTGGACATTCTCGAACCGTACGACGTGATTATCGACGGCACGGACAATTTCCCCACCCGTTACCTGACGAATGACGCCTGTGTGCTGCTGGGCAAGCCCAACGTCTACGGCAGCATCTTCCGCTTCGAAGGACAGGTGTCCGTCTTCCACGCCGAAGAAGGCCCCTGCTACCGTTGCCTGTTTCCCGAACCGCCGCCGCCAGGCCTGGTCCCCAGCTGTGCGGAAGGTGGCGTCTTGGGCGTGCTACCCGGCACGGTGGGCGCGCTGCAGGCGTCCGAGGCCATTAAGCTCATTCTGGGCATCGGCCAACCGCTGGTAGGCCGCCTGTTGCTTTATGACGCCCTGAACATGGAGTTCAACGAAGTGCGGCTGCGCAAGAACCCCGATTGCCCCGTGTGCGGCGAGAACCCCACGGTGACAGAGCTGATTGACTACGAGCAGTTTTGTGGCATGCCGGCTCACGACCGTAGCCTGTATACCGCCGGCGTCAATGGCGACGACGAGGATGTGCCCACTATCACCCCGGCGCAAGTCAAGCAACGACTGGACGCCGGCGAGGAGTTGCTGCTGCTGGACGTGCGCGAACCGCACGAGTGGGAGATCTCCAATCTGGAACACCACGGCGCTGTTCTCATTCCGCAGGGCGAGGTGCTCGAGCACCTGAACGAGCTGGATACGGCGCGCGAGATCGTGGTGCAATGCCGCACCGGCGCGCGCAGCGCGCAGGTCGTGCAGCTCTTGCAGGAGCATGGGTTCACGAAGCTGTACAATCTGGAAGG
>JBMCFH010000366.1:0-3085 GCA_048620455.1 Chloroflexota bacterium
CTGCTGCTGTTTTGTACTTTCAAAAAATACAGTTCTGTAATCCGGATCGAGTGCAGCGAGAAGGTATTTATAGTATTTGTAAGGCTGCCATTTTTTCTCCCACCCGCTGACAAAACTTTGCTCACCCCTCCCTTCGTGACTGACAATTCTTGCGCCACCCTGTCCCACGTGACTGACAAAACTTTCGTGACCGCCGTCGACGTGGCTGACAAAACTTTGCTCACCCTCCTCCGGCGTGGCTGACAAAACTTTGCCCACCCCATCTTGCTGGGTAATTAATGTCTTGTACTGTTCCAGATCGTCGGGGTGCAGCGGGGTGAGCAGGTTGAGACGGTAAGTGGTTTCGACTTGCTGCGTCGGTAGCTTTTGCGACGAGATCGTCTGGATGAAGGGACTATGGATGTGGCTATCTCCCAACAACTCGTCGAGGCGCGAGAACCAAGCTCGCAGGGTGACCGATGATTTCTGGAAGAGCTGTTCCAGCTCGCCGCTGAGAAGCGCAGCCTGGTCGCGTGTTTCTCTGGTCTGTGGATTGTGGTAACAGAGGCTGCGCAGATAGACGAATAGGAGCAGTGGACCAGGGCCCAGATCGGACAGCCACTTATGTCGTAGGTATTGCGTTTCGAGGTGGCACAGGTGCGGCTCCACGATGTGGGTGTGCAGGCGGTCGGCGGCCTCGCGCCACACAGTCGCCGTGGCCACGCCCGGGAAAACATGGCTGACGACGTCGGCGACGGTCAACAGATGAGGCGCTTCCGGCTCCGGGCTTGCGGTAGGGTCTACTTCTTTCGCCCGCAGCGAACGAGGTCGTTCCTGTCGCGCTTCCGCCAGGAGCTCCGCCACCGTCTGGGGCGTTACCCGCTCGGGAGCGTGGCGCCGGAGCCAGAAAGCGAGGTGCTGAGCGTCGGCCGGCGTTAGCGGATCGTCGAGCCGCACTTCGTACCGTGTTTCTTCTTGTTTGGGTACTGGCTGTCCGGTGACGTAGGCCGGATCGCCGACCTTGTGGATGAAGGTGGCCAGCGGCCCCTTCCCCTCAGTAATATCCTTCTTGGCCGAGCGGCGGAAGCTGCGCACGTGCACGCCGGCGGCCGCGGCCAGATTGGCGTCGTACGCTGTAAACCAGGGTCGGTTGCTATTGAAGTAGCTTTCCTGCCGCGCCCCAATTACGAGCCAGACATAACTGGCGGGCAGGTAGGGCGTCCAGCGGCGCAGGAAGTACTTGGAGATTTTCCATACCTGGCCGGGACGGATGATTTCGTTGTAAGGCTGCAGGTGCACCCCTGCCAGGCGCAGAGGCGTCTCGACACCGTTCATGATGGTGGCCGTCTGGTCTAAAACAGATTGTCGATCGGGGGAATCTGGCAGGAGAGAGTTGAATGACAGCAAAATTGTGCTATCATTGTTGTACAAACAGTGTGCAACACTCTACTGCACCAAGATTCCAGCTCGAAGCCGTGTGGGCGCACGGCTTCATGCTTTTCTGGCGAAATTACCGTTTCGCTTCAATCTCAGTCCCCTGGCATTTCTTCTACTCCCTTCTTGCTCTTATCGTGTCCATTGCGCGAGATCTTCGTCCACGTCTTCAAGGCTAAGGAGGCGCACGCCGGCCACGCGCCAGCGGTTGCTGGCCCGACTGCCCGGTCGCGCCGCATTAAGCATGTCTGCGGCCCTTTCCTGCGCGTCCTCCGTCCAACCGTCGCGGGCGAATCCCAGATAGTAAATGGTCCAGCCGTCCTCATCCTTGGGCACCACGGAGCGCGAGCGCTCGGCCAGCTCTTCGATGAGCTCCAGGCCGGCCGGTCCCTCATCCCAGTGGCAGGCGCCCAGCACCAGTTGCCTTTCAGACTGGTTGATGCCGGCTACGTCCAGCGTGAAGTTGCGCCGCCACTCGGCGCCGGCGTCGTCGACGGTCACCGGCAGCTCGCCGCGATCGCTGGCGCGCAGCAGCCATTCCCGACAGAGTTCCGGCCAGGTGTACTGCCGGATGTACTCGGGCATGCCCGCGCCGATCAGGTCCAACGTCTGATCATGCTGTCCCAGGGCCAGCTTGGAGTGATAGGCCGCGAGGAAGCGGTAGTAGAAGCGCAGATAGGGGTCGGTGACGTAGTAGCGCCCGCGGCGGGAGTTCGGCGAGTTGTCGGAAACGGGCGTCTGCCGCACGACGAAGCTTGTGTCGCGCAACAGGCTCAGATATTGAGACGTGTGGCCCATGGAGAGGCCCGTTTGCCGGCCGATAGCGCTGAAGGTATGCGTCCCTTTGGCAATCGTACGCATCACGCCCACGTAGTTGTGTGGATCGTTGACGAAGTCGTTAAGCAACAGCCGCGGCTCGTCCATCATCCAGGAATTGGCCGGCGACAGCAGCAGGCGCAGGTTATCCAACACGGGAATGCTCTGGTCCAGCCGTTCCCAGTAGGCGGGGATGCCGCCCCATATAGCGTAAAGGGTCACCCGCTCCCGGGCGTCATAATTGGGGAAGAAGCGACTGGTGGCGCCGAAGCGCAGCGGCTCCAGTTTCATCTGAATCGTTGAGCGGCCGTACAGAGGCGCTTCGTGGGAGAGAAGTTCTTTCTGCATCAGGCCCATCTGAGAGCCGCAAAGAGCCAGGAAAATGTTGGAGTTGCTCAGCCACTGATCCCACGCCTTCTGAAAAGTACCCACAATAGCCGGCGTCACGTCGAGCAGGTAGGTGACCTCGTCGATAAAAAGGGCCACGCGCCGCTCCTGGGCCAGCTTGGCCACGCGGCGCAGGGCGTAATCCCAATTGGGGTAGCTCAGGTCCAGCGGCGCCGCTACCTCTGGATCCTCGAAATCGGCCACTGCCTGCGAGAAAGAGCGGAGCTGGTCGAAGGCAGAGGTAGCTTCTGCCATCCAATAGAGGCCGTCCGGCTCGTGCTTCTTGATCCAGTGCGTGAGCAGCCGCGTTTTCCCCACCCGGCGGCGACCGTAAAGGATGATCAGCTCGGCCCGGTCTGAAGTCCAGGCGCGGTCCATAGCCTCCAGTTCATCTTTTCTACCCACAAAGCTTGTTTGCATCAAATTGCTCTCTACTCGGCACGAGTGACGATCAACACAAACCCTCCTC
>JBMCFH010000367.1:0-3054 GCA_048620455.1 Chloroflexota bacterium
ATATACTAATAGACCAATATACTAATACCCTAATACACCGCCACCTTCGACCCGGCGGGCGTTTTCTCCACCTCGATGCGCGAGGGGAAGGCGTCGCGCAGCTCGCTGATGTGGGTGATGACCAGGATGCGGGCGAAGTCCTCGTGGATGGTGTTGATCGCTTCCACCAGCCGTTGTTGCCCCTGTGGATCCTGACTGCCGAACCCTTCGTCGATGACCAGCGTCTGCAGGCGCGCCCCGGCGCGGCGGGCCAAAATGCGCGACAGCGCCAGCCGCACGGCGAAGTTGACGCGGAACTGCTCGCCGCCGCTGAAATTTTCGTAGGGGCGCTCCCCGGCAACGTCGCTGATGCGGATGTCTAGCGTCTCCGCCAATCCGTCGCGGCTCTTCAGCTCGCGCTGTGTTTCGAACGAGACGCGCATATCGCCGCCGGTCAGCCGTTCCAGTAATTCGTTAGCGTCTTCTTCGATCTCCGGCAGGGCCTGTTCGATGAGCAATGCCTGAACGCCGTCGCGCCCGCACGCTTTCTCCAGCCGTTGCAGCCGCTCGATAAGGCGCGTCAGCTCGGCGCGCCGCGCCTCCTCCTCCTGCCGTTTCTGGCGCAAATCATCCAGCACAGCCAGGCGCTGCTGGGCGGCGCCCACGCGTCGATGCGCGTTTACTTCTTGCTCGCGGAGGCCTGTAACCTCTTTCTCCACCTGTGGCAGGTTGCCGCCGTCTTGGGAGAGGGCTTCCAGTTGCACCGTGGCCTCTTCATGCTGCTCTGTGATCTGTGTCACACTCTCGCGTTGTTCCTTGATATCCTGGGCCAGGTCGGCAAGCGTGTCTTCAAGGGGTTTTACAGCAGCTTCGGCCTGTTTTAATTCCTGATAGCGCGCCGGGGCCTGTGCCAGTTCCCGGCGTGTTTCACGCGCCGCGGCGTGCGCCTCTTCATCGTAACCCAGCGCCTCGATACGTTCGTCGAGCTCCGCCAGCGCCTCTCGCGCCTCTGAGCCATAGGCCTCTGTCTGTAGTTGCTTTTCAACCTGGGCCAGCTCTCCCTTTTTCTGCTCCTCCCATTCACGAGTGGCTCGTTCAATCTCCGCCAGGCGGGCCTCCGCATCAGAACGCTGTTTTTGTTGTTTGCGCTGGCTTTCCTCCAGCGTCCGCTTGCGTTGCACGTCCTTACCCAGCTCGGCCACTTCCAGCTGTTTTTCCTTGATGGCCGTATCATCCTCAAGCTGTTCTTGCAGCGCTGCCAGCCGCTCTGAGCCGTCTTCTTCCCAGGCCGCCAGCGCTCGCTGCACCTCGTCCAGGCGAGCCTGGGCCGTCGCCTGCCGCTGTTGCTGGCTCTGCACCTCTCTTTGCAAGCGGTCGCGGTTGCGCACTTCCTTATTCAGTTCCGCGATCTCACTCTCCAGCGACTCCAGGCGTTGCCGGTTGCCGCGATATTGCTCGGCCTTCTCTTTTCCTTCAGTTTCGACGTCGGCAAGCACTTGCAGGCGATGTTCCTCGGTCAGCGATTGGCCACAGAGAGGGCACGCGCCTTCCGTTTCCACATTCAACTTCCGGCGTCGCTCGTCCAGTTCATCCATTTCCTGGCGCAGCCGCGGTTGCTGCCCCTGCAGGGAATCACGCTCTGCCAGGGCCTGCATCAGACGCTCATGCTTCCGTTCAAGCGCCTCTGCCTGTGCCTGGGCCTCGGCAAGCGCGTTCGCAGCTGCCGCCAGGTTGCGGGCTACCGTCTTCTCTTCCTCTCGCAATTGCGCTATGCGCTGTGCTTCGCGCTGCAGCCTGGATAGTTCCTGCTGGCGCATCTGGCGTTGTGCTTCCATGTTTTGCAGCGCGGCCCGCGCTTCGTGCCACTCTTCTTCTCGCCGCGAGAGTTCCTGTAACTGTTCCTCGAGCTTGCCCAGTTGCTCGTCGCTCTCGGCCAATATTTCCTTTAACCCAACCTGCTCCTGGCGCATCTCGGACACGCGCTGTGCCTGGCGTTGCATCTCTTTGGCCTGCTGCTGCAGGGCGGATCGCTCTCGCTCCAGCACCAGCTGGTGCCGGTGGCGCTCTGCCTGCAGCCGTCCAAACACCTCTGCTTTCTCCTGCCAGCCTTGTAGATCGGCTTCCGCCTCCTGCCATGCCTCGTGCTGAGACACGATCTGTTCCGCTTCATTCAGCAGCGCCTGATACGCTTCACGCTCCTTCTGTCGCTGCGCCTGCGTCTGCTGCAGGCGGCTCAGACGCGCCTCGGCGCTGGTCAGTGACTCGCGCAGATTCTGTACCTGCTGCTTTTGCTGCTTGACGGCGGCTTCCACGCGCCGCATTTGTTCCAACAGTTTTTCCTTTTCATGCAGCCGCTCGCTGGCCTGGAGCAGGTCCTTCTGCGCTGCCGCCAGTTCTTCCTCTCGCTGATCCTGCTCATCCAGCTCGGCGTCGATTTCGTCGAGGCGCGCGTCGAGTACCAGCAACCGCTCTTGTTCTTTTTTGCGCCGCTCGCTGGCTGCGTCACGGTACCGGTCCCAGCGGTTGACGCTCAGCAGATCGGCCAGAATCTCTTTCCGTTTGCCCGGCGTCTTGGTCGTAAACTCGTCCGCCTGACCTTGCAGAAAGAAACTGGCGTTGATGAAGGTGTCAAAGTTCATGCGCAGCAGGGCCTCGATGGCTGCCTGGGTCTGCCGCACGCCTCCTTCGCTCAGCGCGCGCCACTCGTCGTCGCCGACGGCCATCTGCAGCTCCAGAAGCGACGTGCGACCGGGTTGCTTCTGGCGCACGACGCGATAGATGCACTCTTCCAGCTCGAACACATAGTGCACCTCGGCCTGGCCCCCATTTCGCGCCGCCACGCGGTTGACCACGTCGTCATCACTTCGGCTACGGCTTTTGCCAAACAGGGCCCAGGTGATGGCGTCGAGCAGGCTCGATTTACCCGCTCCGTTCAGGCCGGAGATGCACGCCAGGTGCACCCCGTTGAAGTCGAGAACGGTGGTTTCACGGTAAGAGAGGAAGTTGGTTAGTTCAAGGCGTAAAGGAATCATGGTTGGTTAGAGATTGGAGATTGGTTGATTGGAGATTGGTTGA
>JBMCFH010000368.1:0-3030 GCA_048620455.1 Chloroflexota bacterium
CTCATTCGCGATTTCATGGACCGGCATGGCCAGTTGGCCATCGGCCATCCCTTCGCGACAGGTTGCGCGGGCTGCCGCCACTTTCTCGACAGCTCGCCGACCAAAGACGAGACGGTGCCCCACTGCGCCTGGGCCGACCGGCCGCGACGCGTCCACTTCAAGGTGCTGCGTCCTGTGCAGAGCAAGGGGGCGGTCGTGCCCGTCTGCCGCCAATACGCGCCTACTGACGTCTGGGAGACGCTCATTCCCGAACATCCCGAGCCGCCCGGCGTGCCGCGAGAGTGGTTGAAAGAACAAATTCTCAAGCTGGCGGCGGCCGGTCGTACCTATGGCGATGCTTACCACCCCTTCGAGTTCCTGACCGGGCGGCCGATGTCTTCAAGTGAGAAGTATGACGACTGGTTCGAGAAGCATCTAGGCGAGCAAATCGGCAGCCTGAGTGACGGCCAGCTTTTCACACTGCTGCTGTGGGCCACGGCCGAATGGCAGCGGGCCCAAGGCAAGCCGTTCAGCCTGCCCCTCAACGACGGCATGCAGTTCGCGACGTACAAGATGGTCGACTGGCGCGAGCACCGGCGGCAGGAGAAAGGAGAGAACGGACAATGAACACCCAGATAAGCGATCTGACGGTCACCGACCCCCTCGCCGAGCAGGAAGTAACTATTGTCGTGCGCGCCCTTCCAGATAATGTCCAGCGGCCGGCGCGAACGGCACTGGTCAGTGTGGGTATGAGCGGACAGCCGCCTGTGTTTGTGAGCGGCGTGCTCGAGGATGTCGCCGACCTCATCCGCCAAGCCTGGCTGGCTTATGGTGCGCAGGCTGAGGTGCGCCAGGCGGCCGTTGAGGACGTGGGTCGCACCGACGTGGAAACAGTCGCTGAGGCGGCCGTGGGTGAGGCCGATGGAAGTGGTGGAGATGAAACACCGCCGGCCGCGCCAAAACAACTGCAACCCGCAATACGGACCGATCTGCCGAAGCCCCAGCCTCAGAATCTATCCCTCTTTTAGCGCAATTCAAGAATCGTGCTCCGGATCTTGGGCACCGTGTCTTCGTCCACCTCTCCCACCTGAAGACCATAAGCCAATCCCATCAGCTCGCGCAGCCCCAGCAGGCGTCTCAGATGCGCGTTCAAGTCCGATATATAGTGCGATGCCGGAAGTGCGCGGGCGACTGCCTGAAGAAACACATCACCGAGATAGAACTGAGGCACGAGATCGGTAAGCGGGTCGCCGATTGCGGCGCTTTCAAAGTCCAGGATGCCGAGGATGGTCTGGCGCTCAACATCTAGAAGAATGTTTTCGTACCACAGATCACCGTGCGCGAGCACCGGTTGCTGCACAGGGGACTCCCATTTGGAAACCGCCTCTTCCCACCAGCCTGCCAGCGCGTCGTATTCGTTGCCAGAGAGTGCATCTCGTAGAAAGGGCATGATTTTGCGCCCCATCCGCTCCAACTCAGATGGGGGCGGTGGGAACTGAGGCAGATCCAGACCGGTGAGTCGTGCGAGGGGAATCTTCTGGAGTTGACCGATGAAATCCGCGAGCTGTACGGTGAGGTTGTTGCGGTCGCCCGCGGTGAGGTCGGCCGGCTGCAGCGGGACGCCCTCGAGGCGACGGTAGCCCACGCCGCCAAAAGGGATCGCGGCGCTGGGCGTCACCTGGTACTGGGGATCGGGAAGAATAAAGCGGTGGATGTGCGGATGAATTCGGCGAAGAAGCGCCCGTTCGCGCTGCTGCCGTGCAGCAACGACGGCATTAAGCGCCAGGCGGAAGACGAAGCCGCTTGGTGTTTCGACGACCATGCTGCCAAATCCCTGGGCAAGAACGCGCAGCGGCGTTACTGGCTCAAGACCAGGAAACTGATCGCGGAGGGTGACCGCCACCCGTTGGAGGTTGAAGTGGGCCATGATGGAAATTGTAGCAGACCCAGAGAAATAGCCTTAAAGGAGACGAGATGAGTCAAGATAGTTCAACGACGGCGTCCACGCGACGTGTCTTTCGTTATGGCGATCATACGTTTGACGATCCCGGCAGCGAGTACACAATCGAGCAGATCCAGCAGCAGCTTGTCCAGTACTTCCCAGAGCTGGCACACGCAACAACAGACGAGAAGACGCTGCCGGACGGAACGGTGGAAATCACTTTCCGCAAACAAGTGGCGCGCAAGGGAAGCGGCGACGCCGGCCGGCTGGCCTTGCTGCTGGCTGAACTGGAGGCAGTCCCGCCCTACGACGACCCACTGGCCGAGCTCACCGCTTCTCTCGGCACTGACCCACTAACGCTGGCGGCTGCCCTCGATGCGTATGAAACCCTCCAGTCCCATGCCAACCAAGTTTTTGACCTCGCCGGCCGTACAGAACAGGTGGTGAAGCGATGCCTCCAGCTACCTCCCTCCCCCACCCACGGCGTGCCCCGCGGATTTTGACGCTGGCGCCGCCGGCACATGACCCGCCGCCTGTAGCGCCCAATCCGCTGACCGGCACATATCTTTCGCGCCTCCTGGCCGCCGCCCGCCTGGCCCAACGCTACCGCAGCATCTTTCCCCAACATCCTGAATGGTTGCAAGAGACCTTTGACTGGCAACAGGATGATGCCGAAGAAGCGATTGCGGAGATGACCGAGACCTTTCTGGCCCGCGTCGAGGAGTATCTCTTCCCGGTAATGGTCGACGTCTGGGATGTGGAGCTGGACAACGCGCTCTATTACTTGGAGCAGATCCCAATAATCCCGCAAGGGCTCGAGCACTGGTACTACGATGACTTCGATAACTACCGCGAACCGCTGGCGCTGCTCCTGCACATCGAACACCGGCATGAGCTCGACGACGGCAGCGACACCCTTCGGGAAGCGTATCCCGACTATGATTTTCCCACCGACCTCGACCTGGGCGCAGTAGCGGTAGGTTTGCGACAGATGACACTGCCCGATCCGTTTTCTGGATTAATTGAGGCCGTCGCTATGGTGCAATGTGCCTGTGAGAACCCGTGGATGGATTACTCCATGTCCGACCTGGCGGAGATGGGCAGCGACC
>JBMCFH010000369.1:0-3019 GCA_048620455.1 Chloroflexota bacterium
CATACAGATTCTGTCCTTCTAACTCGCGCTCGCGGCGGGCGACGTAGTCGGCGAGGGCTTCGTCGGTGGCGGGGTCCAGGGCCGGTGGTTCGTACGCTTTGAGCAGTTCCTTCCAGATGCGGTTGGCCCGTTGCGCGGCGTCCTGGCTGCCGGTGTCCACCCAGGCGTCGTAGCTGGAGCGGTCGGCGAGGGATGATTGGTGGAACGCGGTCTGGTAGCGCGCCTGGGTGTGGGTGGTGCCCAGGTGGTGACCGCCGGGGCCCACCTCGGCGATCATGTCCAGGGCCAGGTCCTCGTCCTCCAGGCTGAATCCTTGCAGGAAGTGGTGAAACATGGCCAGGTTCTCGGCGTCGATGATGAACTTTTCGTAGGAGGCGGTGAGGCCGCCTTCCAGCCAGCCCACGGCGTGCATGATCAGGTGGGTGTGGCTCTGCACGGCGGGCCATAGGGTCCACATCGTTTCGTAGGCGGCCTGGGCGTCGGGGAAGTTGGCGCTGGTCAGGCTGCCGCTGCCGCGCGAGGGTAGGCCGTAGCGGCGGGCGAGCTGGGCGCCGGCGAACAGGGCCCAGGCCCCTTCCGGCGTGCCGAAGGAGGGGCTGCCGCTTTTCATGTCGATGTTGGTGGTGAAGCCGCCGTAGATCACGGGCGCGCCGGGGTTGACCAGCTGGGTCAGGGCCACGCCCGCCAGCACTTCGGCGTTTTGTTGGGCCAGGGCGGCGGCGATGGTCACGGGGCTCATGGCGCCGGCGAGGATGAAGGGCGTGATGTAGGTCACCTGCCCGGCGCGGGCGTAGGTCAGCAGGCCGCCCAGCATGCGGTCGTCGTAGCGCAGAGGGCTGTTGACGTTGATCACGTCGCCGATGACGGGATCGCCCTCCAGGTCGCCGAAGACGAGGCGGGCCATTTCGATGCAGTCGGCGGTGATCACGCGTCCGTGCGCCGCTTCCATGACCGCTTTGTCGGTGAGGCGGAAGCCGGCGAGCAGACGGTGCAGGTGGCGCGTGGAAGCGGGGATGTCCTGGGGCGCGACCTGTTCCCAGCTGGCGAAGTGCAGCACGTTGCACATCTGTGACAGCTTGAGGAAATTTTCCAGGTCGGCCATGGCGCCCGGGCGGCGACCGTGGTCCAGGCTGGAGGCGTAGACCATGCCGCCGTTGGGACCGAAGGCCAGAGCCCGCCCGCCGATGCGTACGTTGTGTTGCGGGTTGCGCGCGCGCCAGGTGAAGGCGGCGGGCGCCTGGGCTACGGCTTCCATGACCAGACCGCGGTCCAGCCAGGCGTGCTGCGCGGCGCGGTCTACCCGCGCGCCGGCGCGCTCCCAGATGTCGAGCACTTCGTCGTCGAGGAAGTCCAGGCCCACGTTCTCCAGAATGTGCATGGAAGCGTGGTGGATGCGCTCCAGTTGTTCCTCGTCCAGAAGCTCAAAGGGCGCGTGGCGCTGGAAGGGTTGTTGGAAGGGGCGTGTGAGCAGGGGGGAGAGTTGCCGTTTGCGGCGGCTGCGAGGGCGTCGCGAGCGCCGCGAGCGTCGGGCGGGCATTTCCTTTCTCCATGGTGAAACGATGGTCACAGTGGTTACCACATTACTGGACCCTAATTTTGCGCCTGATGGGCGATGCCGTCAAGCGATTGGGTCGGTCACCTGCACAGGATGGCGCGAGCGTGTGGTTGACTTTTGGCCCTGCACAGGTCAAACTTGTTTCAGGCAGTGTGTGTGACGATTGTGGCATGGATGTAACCAAGGAAGCGACCAGATGACGCTCGGTACGAAGATTAAGCGCCTCTTGCCCTGGTTTATGCAGCGGGGTGAGGGTTGCGAACACGTGGCGATGATCCATGAGGTAACGCCCCGCACCGAGGGCTGTGAAGAGTGCCTGCAGCTGGGCGACAAGTGGGTGCACCTGCGGATTTGCCTGACCTGTGGGCACGTGGGTTGTTGCGACTACTCCAAAAACAAGCACGCCACGCGCCATTTCCAGGAAACGGGGCACCCCATTGTGCGCTCCTTCGAGCCGGGGGAGAGCTGGATGTGGTGTTACGTGGATAAGATGATGTTGCCGGCAGAGGCTGCCGACGGGTAACATTGTGGCAAGATATGCGATGTCGATTGCTTTTCTTCACGGCGCTCCTGGCGGGCGCGTTATTGGTTGGCGGGCCAGAGAGGACGGAGGCGCGGATGGCGGGCCTGGACCTGCCGCCGCGCTTTGCGTTGTGGACGTCGGCCCCGGGCGTGGAGGTTTACGGAAGTGAGGAGGGCACGGAGTTTGTGCAGGTAATAGACCTGCGCAGCGGGGCGCGGCTGGACTTCTGGTACAGGCTGGCGACGGGACCGTCGCCCATCAACCAGGGGCGCAGCGAGGGCATTTTTGGCGGCAACAGCCCGGCCTTTGAACGGCACTATCTGCCCTCGGTGTGGGAAGAGGCTGTCGTCGATGAGGCGCTGTGCCTGGCAAACGGGCAATTTTTCCGCGATACGATCAACGGGCGCTGGGTGGATCCCACGGAGCTGGCTTACCCCCTGAAGAGCGATGGCGTGCTGGTCAGCGAGGGCTACGAGCGCTATAAGTTCCGCCGCCACCGCCAGATGCTGGCCCTGTGGCCCGCGGAGGCGTCTATCATGCCGCTGAACCGCGCGGCGCTCTACAGTTCGACGGCGCCGGACATCATCGCCGGGCTGGCCGAAACGGCGTCGGTGCGCAGCAGCGAATCGCTGGGGCGTACGTTCGTGGGCACGGCGGACCGCGACGGGGACGGCGGCTCGGAGACGGTGCTGATTTACAGCGGGGAGGCGGCGACGCAGCGGGAGGCGGGGGGCACGCTGCGCGCCTTTGGAGCCAACGCGGTGATGATGCTGGACGGCGGCGGCTCGAACCAGTTATTGTGCGAGGGCAGCAGCCTGATCAACCGCGTGCGACCGCTGCCGCAGATGATCGCCACCGTGCCCGGCGGGCCCATGGTCGGCGAGGAGGCGCCGGTGCTGGAGTTGTTGAAGCAGCACCTGGCGGAGTGGCGGCACCGGCTG
>JBMCFH010000370.1:0-2976 GCA_048620455.1 Chloroflexota bacterium
TCCAGCGTGGGGCTCAGGGTGTTGAGGCTGACGATGCGCGATCCGCTGCGCTGAGCATGGTCTACGACGATGGGGATCAGCGTCGAGGGGTCCCTCGTATAGAGGCGCCACTTGTCGCCCGCTTTGACGGCGCGGGTCACGTGCGGCAATGTTTGCAGGTCAGGCGCGCCAGGCTCGCCGGTTGGCTCCAGGGCCACCTCCACCGATTGTACCTGCCGGAACGCTTCCTTGAGCCGCTCCGGGGTGTCGATGGCGGCGATACGACCGTCGTTGATGATCGCCACCCGGTCACAAAGCTGGTTGGCTTCTTCAATCTGGTGCGTGGTGAGGAAGATGGTCGTGCCCGCGGCGTTCATCTGCCGTATCAGGTCGCGGATGGTGCGCACGCTCTGGGCATCCAGCCCTGTGGTGGGCTCGTCGAGAAACAGGAGCGCCGGGCGGTGGATGATGCCCATGGCGATGCTCAGGCGGCGGCGCATGCCCTTGGAGAAACCGTCGACCTTGACGTGTCGCTTCTCCCACAGGCCGAAGGTGCGTAACAGCTCCTCGGCGCGCGCGGCGCGTTGCTCACGGGGAAGGAGGTAGAGCCGGGCGGTGAAAATCAGGTTTTGCCAGGCGCTCAGTTCCGTGTAGACGTTTGATTCTTCCGGCACCAGTCCCAACTGTCGCTTGACAGCGTACGCCTCGTGGGCCAGATCGTGTCCCTGGATGACGATGCGGCCCTCCGTCGGCTCCAGGAGGGTGGTCAGCATGCGCTGGGTCGTGGACTTGCCGGCGCCGTTGGGTCCCAGGAAGCCGAAGATTTCGCCCTCATAGACCTCAAAGGTGACGTCGTCGACGGCCAACACCCCCGAGCCGGGGCGCCCGTACCACTTGGTGAGATTCTCGGCGACAATCGTGGTGTTTTTCAGGGGAAATTCTCCTCGTCAGGGCTGAGGCGGCGCAATGACGACCTCCTTGCCCACACCGGCCTGGATACAATCTTCTCCATACGCCTCGCGGAACAGGGCGCTGGCCTCGTCTCCCGTGCAGTGACAGGGAGCCACTTTCTGCACGCCCATCTGGCGCAGGTCGCCCAGAATGCGGGTGACCTCTGCGGCGTCCGCGCTTTTCAGATGGAAACCGCCCAGCACCAGGTAGATCGGGTCGTCGAACAGCTCCCGGGCGCGCGCCACCATGCGGTCAACGCCCGGATGGGCGCAGCCGGTGATGACCACGAGCCCGCGGTCGCTCTTCAGCACCAGTCCCTGTTCCGGAACGGAGCCCGGCAGCTCGCCGGTGACGAACACGTCCTCCATCACCTGCATGGCGGGCGTCGTTTCCACCACCCTGGTCTGGTCAGCCACCGCTTCTTTGAAGCTCGCGGAGAAGGATGGCGGCACGTGCACGTCCGGGTGGATGCCTGTCGCCAGCAGGTCGTGCAGGCCGCCTGTGTGATCGCCATGCGCGTGGGATAGGACCACGTGCTCCAGCTTCTGCGGGTCGATGCCCAGGGCGCGCATGTTATCCAGCAGGATGGGGCCCTGGCCTCCCGTATCAAAGAGCAGCGTGTGACCGTCGTGAGCCACGACGGCGGCGAAGCCCCAATCTGTGGTCAGGCCGGGCGCATAGGCGTTGTTGTCGTATACGATCGTAATGGTGAAAGTGTCTTGTGCTTGGATAGACATGGTTGGCTCCTCCTCTGGCGCTCGCGTCGCCGTGGGCGCGATGGTCAGGGGAACGGTTGTAGGAAGCGGCTCTGTCGCCGCGGGTGGCGTCGCCGCCTGCGGCGGTGCTGTGGCAGCCGGCGGCCCTGTGGCGGTCGCCGTCATCGCTGCTGTCGCCGTGGGCGTGGCGGCAGGCGCTGTGCTGCAGGCGCCAAGCAGCCATGCCACGCAGAGCGAACCCCAGACGATGCGCCGCACCGTTTCTGGGTCAGGCCGGGGCCGGGGAGTGCGCTTTTTGAGCTGCTTCCAGGGCCTCGACGATGTGGTCGGCGTCGTGGTCGATGCCATCTTCGGCAATCGGTTCCCCTCTCAGCCACGCTCTGGAGATCGAAGCGTCGCGGCGGATAGCGCCCAGGGGCTCGATTCCCTCCTGCGCCAGCTGCTGCCGCATGTAATCTTCGGTCTCCTGATCCCCCACCTTGTTCAGAACGAAGTGCACGTCCTCAATCCTGGCCTCCCAGAATAAACGTTTGGCCAGCTCCGCCAGCTCGGGGAATTCCAGGTGTTGGGTGGCGGGGGGCGTGCCGGCCTTGATTTCGCGCACCATCGCTTTCATGTCTCGCGCCATCTTCATGGCAGCCTGCGTGGGATCCACGACGACCAGCACGCGGTCCAGGCTGGTCACGGCGCCGCGGGCCGAATCCTCAAAACCGGCCTTGAAGTCCACCAGCGTTACGGGGTGGGCGCCAAAGTCGTTTAGCTTAAGGTCTCTGGCGATTTTGGCCACAGGGCCATCACACCCGGCGCCGGGCCCCTGCTCGCCTATCTTCCCCGCGGCGAGGAACAGGATGCCCTCCGCGTTTCGCGCATAGTACTGTGGCGGCAGCTGCTCCAACGTCAATTCCGCGCCCGGCAACAGGGTGGGATCGTCGACGGGGCAGGTCACAGCGCCGCCGCTGAAGACCATGCCGCCGAAATAGTCCAGGAGCGGCGTTGCGCTGTGCTCGACTCCCAGGGCCTGGTGCAGGCCGACGTTGGTGGAATCGGCGTCCAGGAGCGCGACGTCGTACCCATGTCGGGCCAGCGCTCTGGCCAACAAGACGGCGACGGTGCTCTTGCCCGATCCGCCCTTGCCGAAGATACCGATGCGCTCGTTGTCCAGCGCTTTTGTGTTCTCGGTCATCATTTTCCTCTGTGAATGCTCATGCTGTCTCGTGTTTATGCAGCACGGTTAAGGGGGATTGCCGTTTGCACTCTCGATGCGTCGCAAAGGTGCGGCGCCAGCGCACCCCCCAGGATTACTTTTCCGTCATTGTACCACTTTAATATA
>JBMCFH010000371.1:0-2953 GCA_048620455.1 Chloroflexota bacterium
GCGGCAAAGGTTCGGCTAAGCTTCTCATTCTCGGTTTGCATGATCACTTATTTAGATAATTAGCTAATTAGCTAAATAATAAGACAAACCAGGCAACCTGTCAAGGGGTGCATATTTGAGATATCCTCGCCAATTGGACCAACCCTTTTTCGATAGTTGTGGATAATAAGAGTAGAAGGCATCCGGCGAAGCAGTAGCACTAAGGAGCAGGTGGATGACCGAAGCAGAGGCTATTGAGCGGCTACGTCGCGGCGACGTGGATGGCTTGCGTCTGCTGGTGGAAAAATATGAACTGAAGGCAACGCGCGCAGCGGTGTTGGTGACGCGCGATCTGGGGCTGGCTCAGGAAGCGGTGCAGGATGCGTTCGTCCGCGTATACCAGCGCATCGAGCAGTTTGACGCCGATCGGCCCTTCGAGCCCTGGTTCATGCGCATTGTGGTCAACAACGCGCTGAAAGCGATGCGGCGGCGCGGGCGCGAGCTGTCGCTGAACGACGCAGCCCCCGATGGCGCCGGTGATCTGGCGGATATGATGCCGCATGTGGCCCCAGGTGTGGAGGAGCAGTTGAGCCGGTCCGAGTTGCGACAACGCGTGCGCCGGGCGCTGGCGCTGCTGACGCCGAAGCAACGAGCGGCCGTGGTGCTGCGTTACTATCTGGGGATGAGTGGGGCGGAGATGGCCACGGTGCTGGGCGTGAGCGAGGGGGCGGTGAAGTGGCGGTTGGCGGCGGCGCGGGAGCGATTGCGAACCCTGTTGAGCAGCGAGCGGCCGGAGGTGGAATGATGGACGAGCAGACGTTGCGCGAAATATTGGAAGAGGTGGCGGCGGAGGACGCGCCGCGAGCGACGGGGATGTGGCCCGAGGTTCAACAAAGGGTGCAACAACAAGGGGAGCGTGGCCGATTTTACCAGTTGCGCAGCCGTTTGCTGCCGGCCGTAGCCGCTGCGCTAGCTGTGTTCTTGCTCGTGGGACTGTACGGCGCGTGGCTGTCCGGCCTGCGGGCGGAGACGCCAGACGGCGAGACAGACCGTATCAGCCAGTGGGCGGCGGAGGCGGGCGTGGAGATAGAGCGGCGGGTGGCCATTGAGCAGGAACAACAGACCGGCCTGGCGCGGGTGATTGTCGATGAGATGGCCGTGGCCCCTGACGCGTTGTTGGTCAGCGGGCGGCTGGAAATACCGGAGGGCGCGCGGGCCCTGGAAGCGGGGTATCCCATTCTGTGGGTTGGGGAAGAAAGGGTGTTGGGCGCGTTTGAGGAGGGCAATATTACCGACCGGCCGCAAACGCCCTTCCTCCTGCGCTTTCCTCGCTCGACCGCCAACGTTCGTGAGGCGATCCTGCAGTTTCCACCGTTTTTTATCACGGAACGGGAACCGGTCGAGATACGGATCGATCTACAGCGGATGGCCGAGGCGTCCTACACCGTGAGAGCCGGCGACTATTTGTTGCGATTTGAAGAGACCGAAGCGACCAGGGGGGGCGACTTTGCAGTACGCTATCAACCGGGGAACCTGGGTAGCGCGCGCTACCTGTTGGGTGCAGACGATCTGTCTGTCCGTGACGATCAGGGCCACTACTACGATTTGCCCGGTCCTTCCACTTCCTTGTTTGGCGAATTACAGGATCACCTCGTCGTAAAGGAGACGACGATTGAACTCGACGAAGCGCCTGCTCCTGAGGCTGCGGAGTTGATCGTCGAGACTTCATCTGTGCAACGGATCACCGATCCGGCCTGGTTTGCGCTTGACGGCAGCGACGGAGCGGGATTCATTCGCGCGGTGGCGGACCGCTACTATCCGCACCACCTGAACGGCGCCTACATGGCCCCGGCGGACGACCAACTGCTGGACCACGATCTGCTGGCCCGTCTGGGCATGACGGTTATCGCGCCTGGGGAGCGGGCGCCGGACGAGGCGCAAATTGTCTACTTTCACCCTGACGTCATCAACGAAGAGACGCTGTCCTACATCAGCGAGCTCTATCAGGCGGGCAAAATCGTCGTGGTGCTCAACACCCCGACCAGTGAGTTGCGCCCGCACGTGCCGGTGAGTGGCGATTGGAATGATTTCCCCCCAGAGTATTTCGATGGTCGTTACATTGTGGCCCTGTACTATTACCAGGAACGTGACGAGCGCGCCGGCAGTGGCAGCGTTGGGCGGTATTATGTGACACCCGAGGATTTCATGCTTATTCCGGCTGTGATTGAGCAGGGGTTTGCGGCGCAGGAAGAAGGGGGGCAGTTGCCGCCGTCCACGCCGCCGGTAGAGACGTCTGTACCGCCAACAGCGACAATGCCCACCACGCGACCAACGCCCGATACACAGTTCCAGATGCCAGAGATACAGATGACGCTCCTGGACGTCGATTACGCGCCGGACGAAACTGTGGTTGAGGTTCGCCTGGAAATAAATGGAGGATCGCCTCCATCAATCCAGCCCCGCAGCGCCGGTCCGGCGGCCTGGACGCTCATTGACGAGCAGGGCAGGCAGTATGAGGGGCGAAGGATGCGGGGCAACTGTGACGAAGAAGGGGACAGGTTGGTGTGTAACGACACACTCTGGTTCGAGCCCATTGCCGACGACGCGGGAACATTGACGCTGGAGATGGCAAGCCTTGGTGTGCGCTGGCCATCGAGCGAGCCGCTTCTGTTGGATTTACAGGGTCGCCAACCGGGCGACCGCTGGCCGCTTGAGGAAGAGTTGAACATCCTGGGTATGACGGTACCGTTGACGGAAGCGGCGTTGGTGACTGATCCCCAGGGCCCCGACGGGCACCTGTCGCTGCAGATAATCGCGCCCTGTGTAACACAGAATGGAGCGCAGTTGCTCTACCTGGATACGTGGCTCGTGGGGCAACACTCGGGAAATGACGGTGTGGGTGGTCAGTCGTGCGATAGCCCGGATGTCGAGCAATTGGTCGCGGCTTTCACCGTGGACGCGTTGCTTGATGGGC
>JBMCFH010000372.1:0-2880 GCA_048620455.1 Chloroflexota bacterium
GGAAGGGCAGCTTGCTGTTGCGACAGCTCAACTGTCAGAAGAACCAGCCCGCTGATGAAAAGGAGCAGGCCGAGGAGAGCGAGACTGTTCCGTAACACAAAGAATCACCTCCTGCATAAGAGAAACATCTGTCAGATAGATCTACGACGTGCCGTTACCACCCTGGTAACGAGTCGCTTCCTGGTTGCCAGTGTCCGGCGCGATCTCCCGCCAGCGGAAGCGCTCCAGATCCGGGTTCGCCTTGCCTTCGACGGCGTCGGCGATCAGGTCGCCCAGCACCGGCGCGAATTTGAAGCCATGACCGCTGCCGCCGCTGGCGACGACGAGACCCTCTTTTTGCGGGTGGCGGTCGATCCAGAAGTGGCCGTCGCGCACGTCACAGTAGAGGCAAAGGCGCGTGTACACCAGTGCGGCGTCGTGCAGCGAAGGCAGCGCTTCTTTGAGGAAGGGGCGCAGGCTATCCAGTTCATCATCGGACACGCGCCGTTCGTCGCGCACCGGGTCGATGGGGCGACCGGGGCCGTGGAACGCTATTTTAATTACGCCTTCCCTGGGATGTAGCGGGAAGCCGTACCAGCCGCTGCGAGCCACATCGGCGGCGAAGGTATAGAAGAGGGGCGGGCGGAACAGGCCGGGGTTGTCCGGTTTCAGGTGGAAGACCGGCAGCCCAACGGGCGTCATCACCTCCTGCAATTCGGGCACCAGGGTGGGCGTCCAGGCGCCGGCGGCGATGACCACAGTTGTGGCCTCTATCTGCTGACCATCGAGGGTGCGCACGCCCAGCACGCGCCCGTTTTCCTCCAGCAAGCGGGCCACCGGCCGGTCTCCGAGCAAGCGCACGCCGCGATTTACGGCGACACGGGCCAGGGCAGCCACGACGCGCCCGCTCTCAGCGTAGCCGCTGCGCGGGTTGAAGTATCCGTCGGTGTACACGTCGGCATTCCAGGCCGGCAGCCGGCGCGCTATTTCGTCTCCATCCAGCCGTTCCAGCGGGTGACCCCGCCGGCGCAGCAGCTGGTAGCTCTGGGAGGTGAAGGCGTCGTCATCCATGGGGCCGCGAGTGAGCATGATGACGCCGTCTTCGTGGTACAGCGTCTCCCCCAGACTGTCGTTCCAGCTCAGCCAGCCCTGGCGGGCTTTTTCCATCAGATCTGTATAGAACTCGTCGCCCCCATACTCCAGGCGCACGACCTTACTGATGTCTGTGGAGGCGGCGAGGGGATTGGGGGTGACGCCGGCTTCCAGAACGGTGACGTCATGGCCCCGTGCGCGTAGCGACAGCGCGGCAGTGAGGCCAAAGATCCCCGCGCCTACGATGGCTACGTTCTCTCTCGTCTGCATTGTTCCCTTCACGAAATCCCATGAACCTCCGGGAGGTTCCAAACCTCCCGGAGGTTACTTTACAGGTTAAAGCAAATGACCTTGGGTTCTGTCATCTCCTGTAAGGCGAAACGGATGCCCTCGCGACCCAGGCCCGAGCCTTTGACGCCGCCAAAGGGCATGGCGTCGATGCGGTAGTCGGTGCTGTCGTTGATCATCACCCCACCGCATTCCAGGCGCGCCGCGGCGTCGAGCGCTGTGCGCAGATCGTTGGTGAAGACACCGGCCTGCAGCCCATATTCCACGTCATTGGCCCGGCGGATCGCCTCGTCCAGCTCGCGGAACCGGTAGAAAATGGTGACCGGTCCGTAAATCTCTTCCCGCGCCAGAGGCGTGTGGTCGGGGACGTCGGCGAGCACGGTGGGTGCGTAGAACGTACCAGAACGGCTGCCGCCGGTAAGCAGGGTGGCGCCGTCGGCCAGGGCCTGGTCTACGAGTTGTTCTACCCGCCGGGCCGCGCTTTCGTTGATCAAGGGACCCATATCGGTATCTTCATTGAGCTTGTCGCCCACCTCATACTGTTCGGTTAGTTCTATGAAGCGGCTGCAAAACGGTTCGTACAGATCTTCGTGGATCAGCAGCCGCTGCACGTGCAGGCAGTTCTGGCCCGCAGCCCAGAAGGCGCCGCTGACGTTGGCGGCAACGGCGTGTTCCAGGTCGGCGTCGGGCATAACGATGACCGGGCTGTTGCTGCCCAGTTCCATGCCCACCTTTTTTAGTCCCACGTTTTCCATAATTCTCAGGCCGGTGTCCAGCCCACCGGTGAAGGAGATCATGCGCACGCGGGGGTCGACGACCAGCGCGTGGCCCACGTCGCTGCCGTCGCCGGTGATCACCTGCAGTATGCCCGCTGGAATGTCCGCGTCGTGGATGGCCTGGGCCAGCTTGAGGGCGCTGAGTGGTGTTTTGGAGTCCGGCTTGACGATGATGGCGTTGCCCGATGCCAGCGCCGGCCCTACTTTGTGGGCCACCAGGTTCAGAGGGTCGTTAAAGGGGGTGATGGCGCCGATGACGCCGATGGGCTGGCGCTGGTAGTAGCCGACGCGGTTTTCGCTGCCGGGCATCTGGTCGAAGGGAATGGTTTCACCGTTCAGCCGCCGCGCTTCTTCGGCGCTGATTTGCAGCGTCTGGATGCAGCGGGTCACTTCTTTGCGCGCTTCGCGGATGGTCTTGATGCCCTCACGGGCGATGGTGCGCGCAAACGACTCGTGTTCCCGCTCCATCGTCTCCGCCGCCCGGCGCAAGATGCTCATGCGGCGGTGGGCAGGCAAGGCCCGCGCCCGCTCGAAGCCTTCCTGCGCCGCTGCGATGGCTGTTTCCATGTCGGCAACGCCGGCGCGCGGCGCGGTGTCCACGAGGCTGCCGTCCTGCGGATCGCATACTTCAATCTTTTGCGAGCGGTCAACCCATTGGCCGTTGAGAAGCATTTTCATGGTGTGTCCCTGCCTGTTTGGAGATTGGTAATCGGAGATTGGAGATTTGGGTCAGTCGCTGATCTCC
>JBMCFH010000373.1:0-2879 GCA_048620455.1 Chloroflexota bacterium
GTAATGCACTGGTAACCCAATAAACCGATGGACCTGTAACCCGATACACCTCCACCAAGGAGCATAAGATGGAGAAGTACATTTCACAGAAAGTGGCGCGGACGCCGCCTTCCGGCATTCGCAAATTCTTCGATATCGCCGCCACCATGGACGATGTGATTTCCCTGGGGATTGGCGAGCCTGATTTTGTCACGCCTGAGCCTATCCTGCAGGCGGGCATCGCTTCTTTGCGGCGCGGCGAGACGCAGTATACGTCCAACAGCGGCACGATCGAGCTGCGCAGGGCGCTGAGTCAGCACCTGCAGCGCCTGTACAACGTTCGCTACGAGCCTGAGGACGAAATCATCATTACGGTTGGTGTCAGCGAGGCCTTGTACCTGGCGATGACGGCGCTGATCGATCCCGGCGACGAGGTGATCATTCCCGAGCCCTGCTTCGTATCGTACGCCCCCGAAGTCACGTTTGCGGGCGGTACGCCGGTGATGGTACCCACCTACGTGGAAAACGACTTCCGCGTGACCGCGGAGACGATAGCCGCTGCGGTTACGCCGCGCAGCAAGGCCCTGTTGCTCGGTTATCCCAACAATCCCACCGGCGCCGTGATGACGCGCGACGTTATGGCCGATATCGCCGCCCTGGCGCAGGAGCGCGACCTGCTCCTGATCTCTGACGAGATCTACGATCAGCTGGTTTACGGGATCGAGCACGTGTGCGTGCCGGGCCTGGACGGGGTGCAAGAGCGCACGATTCTGCTCGGTGGGTTCAGTAAGGACTACGCCATGACCGGCTGGCGCATTGGGTACGCCTGCGCCCCGGCGCCCTTGCTGGCTGCCATGCGCAAGGTGCACCAGTATACGATCATGTCCGCGCCCACCACGGCGCAGGCGGCGGCAATCGTGGCCCTGGAACAAGGGCAGGTATACGTGGAACGCATGCGAGAGGAGTACGACCGCCGCCGGCGTCTGATCGTCGACGGCTTTAACACGCTGGGGCTGGGCTGCTACGAGCCGCGTGGCGCGTTTTATGCCTTTCCATCCATTGAGCGCAGCGGCATGAGCAGCGATGAATTCGCCATGCGCTTGCTGGAGGAAGAGGAAGTTGCCGTGGTGCCCGGAGAGGCCTTCGGCAAGAGCGGCGCCGGCTACGTGCGCGCCTCGTATGCCACGGCTTATGAACAGATCGAAGAAGCGTTAAACCGAATCGAGAGCTTTATGCGGAGACACGGCTAACTGATGACAGAGTATGAAGGTGTAATCGGCCTGGAAATCCACGCCGAGTTGATGACGGAATCGAAGATGTTTTGCGGCTGCCGCGTCGTCGATAGCGTGGAAGCGCCGCCCAACACCGCGGTGTGCCCCGTGTGCCTGGGCATGCCCGGTATGTTACCGGTGATCAATCGGCGCGCCGTGGCCTTCGCGCTGCGGGTGGCGTTGGCCCTGAACTGCGAGATTCAGGAGCACAACGTCTTTGCGCGCAAGAATTACTTCTATCCTGATCTGCCGAAGGGCTATCAGATCAGCCAGTACGAGCTGCCTCTTGGTCTGAACGGCCGGCTGGAGATTACGTTGGAGTCCGGAGAGCAGAAGCGCATCGGCGTGCGCCGCGTGCACATGGAGGAGGACACCGGGAAGCTGACCCATGTGGACGGCCTGGGATCCCTGGTCGATTACAATCGTTCCGGCGTGCCGTTGCTGGAAATCGTCTCGGAGCCTGACCTGCACTCCGCTGCGGAAGTCTATGCGTACGCCACTCGCCTGCGCCAGATCCTGCGCTATCTGCAGGTCAATTCCGGCGATCTGGAAAAAGGCGTGTTGCGCGTGGAGCCCAACATCAGCGTGCGCCCTGCAGGCAGTGAGACGTTGGGGACGCGCACTGAAGTGAAGAATCTCAACAGTTTTCGCGCCCTGGCCTCTGCCACAGAGTACGAACTGCAACGCCAGGCTGATCTGTTGCGCGCGGGCGATGACATCGTGCAGGAGACGCGCGGTTGGCACGAAGGGCGGCGCGAGACCTTTGCGCAGCGTAGCAAGGAGGAGGCCGAGGATTATCGTTACTTTCCGGAGCCAGATCTGCCGCCGCTGCGCGTGCCGGCGTCCTGGGTGGATGCGGAACGGGAGAAGCTGCCGGAATTGCCCGGCGCGCGCATTGCCCGTTACCAGGCGTCGTTCGGCCTCTCCGCCTACGATGCCACCGTCCTCGCCGAAGATCGCCCGGTGGCTGAGTGGTACGAAGCGGCGCTGGAGGCGGGTGGGGAACCGAAGACGGTGGCTAACTGGGTCATCAACAACCTCTTCGCGCTGATGAATGAAAGCGGGCAGAGCATCGAAGATTTGCAGCTCTCGCCGGATGGGCTGGTGGCCCTTCTGGAACTGGTAGAGGAGGAGACTATCAGCCACAACACGGCCAAGGATGTGCTGGTGGAAATGTTTGAAAGCGGGATCGGAGCGCGGGAGATTGTGGAGAACCGCGGGCTGGCGCAGATTTCGGATCAAGCCGCGCTGGCGCAGATCCTGGAGGAGATCCTGGAGGACAATCCGGATCAGGTAGCGACCTATCTATCCGGCAAGGAGCAAATCAAAGGCTGGTTTGTGGGCCAGGTGATGCGTGCGACGAGGGGCAAGGCCAATCCGCTGCTGGTAAACGACCTGTTGACGCAGGAACTGGAAGCGCGGCGCGAAAGCGGCTGATCGTCGGCTGTGCGTGGCTATTGCCTGCAAATCTCAGGCCGGACAGGCAGGTGGCAAATGTTTTTGGATGTCGACCGCGTCTTCAGTCGGGCCCTAATGATGGTGCTTTCGCTCGTACTCTTCTGCTTCCGCCTTTGTCTTGTGGATGGTCCCGTCTGGATGTTCCGGGGGCGTGTAGACCGTGTACAGCTT
>JBMCFH010000374.1:0-2862 GCA_048620455.1 Chloroflexota bacterium
ATGGCCCACTCAGTTCCCGCATCCGAAGTAAAGACCATCGTCCTGGCCTGTGAAGCAGGCATGGGCTCCAGTCTGATGAGCGTCAACGCGCTCAAGAAGAAATTGAAAAAAGCAAAAGTGAACGGCGTCACCGTGCTGCACAAACCGGCGCGGGCCATCCCTCAGGATAGTAAGGTGGTGGTGGTGCACAAAGGCCTGGCCAAAGTCGCCCAGAGCAAAGCGCCGAACGCCGTCGTCATCACCTTCGATCACTTCATTAACGATCCCGCCTTCGACCGCCTCGTCCAGGCCTTCAGCGACGGCGGCGAGATCAGTGCCTCGGGGTGAGCGCCATGAGCATTCTTGCACCAGACCGCATTCGCCTCCAGGCCACCGCCGATGATAAGGATGATGCCATCCGCCAGGCGGGCGAGCTGCTTGTCACCAGCGGCTGCGTAGAAGCGGCCTATGTGGACGGCATGTTGGCCCGCGAGAAAACCATGTCTACTTACCTGGGAAACGGCGTCTCCATCCCGCACGGAGAGTACGAAGACCGCGCCTACATCAAGCAAACGGGCATTTCCATTGTACAGTTGCCCGCCGGCGTCGAGTGGGAAGATGGCGAAAAGGCATTCCTGATCATCGGCATCGCCGCCGCCAAAGATGAACACCTTGATGTCCTGGCCAACCTGGCCGAGGCAATTGAAGATGAAGAGGTAACACAGCGCCTGATAACCACAACCGATCCGCAGGACATCATGGTCACGCTGGAGAGTGGGTAGGCGCTGGAAGGAGTCATCCCGTGCGAGAGTTTGAGGTTGTCATCCGTAATCCAACCGGGCTGCACGCCCGGCCGGCCAAAGTACTGGTTAACACGGCCAAACAGTTCGACAGTGACATCCGCGTGATGCACGGTGAAAAGAAGGCCAACGCCAAGAGCCTCATCTCCCTGCTGACCCTGGGCGCAGAGCGCGGGGCGCAAATTCGCGTGACGGCTGAGGGCAACGATGAAGAGCAGGCCATCAGCAGCCTGGAAGAGGCCATCCGCGGCGGCCTGGGCGAGGAGATGCCCGCGGACGGTCCACCAGACGACTCACAAAGCGACGGTCGCGCCACGGCTCAAACCACCGTATCGCAACCCGCCGCAGCCGCCACACCCGAAGCAGATGTCCTGGTCGAAGAGGCCGCAGATGCGCCAGTCGAGGGCCTGATCGAAGGCATCGCCGCCGCGCCCGGTCTGGCCATCGGCCCTCTCTTCGTACTTCAGGTGCAATCCATTGAGGTCGACGACGCCCCGTTTGCGGGTGTGGAGGCCGAACAGGAACGGCTGCGTCAGGCGCGCCAGGAAGCGCGCGCCCAATTGCAGAAGGTACAGGAACAGGTAGCGGCCCAGGCGCCCAAGGAAGCGGCCATTTTCGACGTACATCGCGAACTTGTGGACGATCCCGACCTTATTCAGGACGTCGAAGAGCGCATTGCCCAGGGGCAGAACGCCCCGCGCGCCTGGCAGCAGGCGGTCAACGCTCGCGCCGAAGCGGTCGCCGCTCTGTCAGACCCCATGCTGGCGGAACGCGCCACAGACCTGCGTGACGTAGGCCGGCGCGTCTTGCAACTGCTCACCGGCGCCGGCAACACCACGCTGCCTGACGACAGGGTCGTCGTCGTCGCCGAGGACCTCACGCCCTCCGACACCGCGCTACTCAGCGGGCGCAACGTGCTCGGCTTCTGCACGGCAGCCGGCGGACCGACGGCGCACGCGGCGATCATCGCCCGCGCCTTGCGCCTGCCCGCCGTGGTCGGCGCCGGGTCCGGCGTGCTCTCCCTGACTGCGGGCAAGACCGTCATCCTCGACGGCAACGCCGGCACCCTGACCGTCGATCCCCCCAAAGAAGCGCTCGACCGGGCTCGCGCCAAACAGGAGGCCTGGCAGGCGCAACTGGAAGCCGCGCTCGCCGCCTCCGAAGAGCCCGCCGTCACTCGCGACGGTCATCGCGTGGAAGTGGCAGCGAACATCGGTGGAACGAAGGACGCCCGCGCCGCGGCAACCTCTGGCGCCGAGGCCGTGGGCCTGCTGCGCACCGAATTCCTCTTCCTGGGTCGCACCACCGCGCCCTCGGAAGCCGAACAGGAAAACGTCTATACACAGATCGTAGAGGCCATGGGCGGGCGCCCTGTCATCATCCGCACCCTGGATATCGGCGGCGACAAGCCGCTTCCTTACGTACAGGTGCCCGAAGAAGCCAATCCCTTCCTGGGCGAGCGCGGCATCCGCCTCTGCCTGTCCCGGCCCGAACTGTTGCGCCGGCAGGTGAGGGCCATCCTGCGCGCCGCCCGCTCGGGCCCGGTGCGCATCATGTTCCCCATGGTCGCTACCCTTGAAGAGTGGCGGCAGGCGCGGGCCATTGTGGAGGAGGAACGCCGGGCCCTCGTCTCTGCAGAGGACGGCGCCGGCGTGCCCCACGTTGAACTGGGCATCATGATCGAAATCCCTTCCGCCGCCCTGCTTGCCGACCACTTCGCCCCGGAAGTCGATTTCTTCTCCGTGGGCACCAACGACCTCACGCAATACACGTTGGCCATGGACCGCATGCACCCCACGCTATCCGCGCAGAGCGATGGCCTGCACCCGGCCGTCCTGCGCCTGATTAAACAGACGGTGTCCGCGGCCCACGACCACGGCAAGTGGGTCGGCGTCTGCGGCGAATTGGCCGCCGATCCCCAGGCCGCGCCCATCCTGATCGGGCTCGGCGTCGACGAACTCAGCGTCAGCGTGCCCGCCGTCGCTTCCCTCAAGGCCCAGATCCGCACCCTGACGCTGGCCCACGCCCGCGACCTGGCCCAACAGGCCCTGTCCTGCGCCAACGCCAAAGAAGTCCGCGCGCT
>JBMCFH010000375.1:0-2861 GCA_048620455.1 Chloroflexota bacterium
AGCCAGCCGCTGGCCTGAGTAGAAGATCTGAGTTGGGACTGGCCGTGGGCCAACACCCATGGTCAGTCCCCAATCTCCGATCTCCAATCTCCAGTCTCGAGGACACAACCCCATGGCCCAACAGGTCGTCGCCGTCGAAAGCGAAACCCACGACAACAATCGCCTCAGCGTTTTCCTGAGAGCGTTGTTGTCGTTGGCCGCCGCGGCGGGCATCTTCTACGTCCTGCGCTGGAGCCTGGCCTTCATGCGCGACCGCAGCGCGCCGCAACGTCTGCTCCTGCAGCTGTATACCCTCCTGGGGCTGGATGGGCCAGCCGCCCGGCTGCAAGAAGGCGGGCTACATCCCCTGGCTGCCAAGCTGATGATTATGCTGGTGGCGCTGGCTGTGGGCGTGTTGGGCGTGTGGCTCCTCTTCTGGCTGGCCAACGATCTCGCCGATCGCCTGCCCGCCGCCGTCCAGCGCCGGTTGCGTCCCTTCCTCTTCGTCGGTCCCGCCATCCTCCTGCTGGGCGTCTACCTCGTCTATCCCGGCTTCAACACCATCTTCACCAGCCTGAGCGAAGACGCCCTGACCCTCCCTCCATCGGCATTGGGCGCAGACGTCGTGCCCTCACAATACTGGTCCTCGGAAACCATCGTCGCCGACTACGTGGCCGGTGACCTGCAACAGGCAGCCGGCGTCGCCTTCGAAGGGTATCTGCTCAACCTCGATCAGCTGGAAATCGCCCGCGTGACGGCCAACGATAGGACGCTCTGGCTGTTCGTACGCCCGGAGACCATTACCGATTCCGACAGCGGCGAAGAGCAGCGCGTCTTCTCCATGACGCCCCTTGGCCTGCACAACTACCAGTTCGCTTTCACCAATCCCGCCATGCACGTCGCCTTTCGCAACAACGTCATCTGGTTGCTGGTGGGCACCGGCGGCAGCGTGATTATCGGCCTGTTCGTCGCCTCGCTGGTCGACCGCGTCAAGCGGGAGGCGTTGGCCAAATCGTTCATCTTCATGCCGCTGGCCATCTCCTTCGTCGGCGCCAGCGTCATCTGGCGCTTCGTCTACGCCTGGCAACCGCCGGGCCGCGAGCAGATCGGGTTGCTCAACGCCGTGGTTACGCGCCTGCTGGACATCGAACCGATCCCCTGGCTCATCGACGCCCCCTTAAATACCTACGCACTTATCGTGATTATGGTCTGGCTGCAGACCGGTTTCTGCATGGTTATCCTTTCCGCAGCGCTCAAGGGCATCCCCAACGAATTCATAGAAGCCGCGCGCATCGACGGCGCCGGCGAGTGGCAGATCTTTTTCAACATCGTCATCCCCATGATCCGCGGCGCCATCCTCACCGTGGCCACCACCGTCTTCATCGCCGTGCTGAAAGTGTTTGACATCGTCTATGTGATGACCAACGGCAAGTTCGACACCGAAGTGATCGCCAATCGCATGTTTGTAGAGATGTTCACCTTCCGCAACTTCGGCCGCGCCGGGTCGCTGGCAGTGATCCTGCTCGTCGTCGTCCTGCCCATCATGGTCCTCAACATTCGCAACCTGCGCCGGCAGGGCATCAACCAGTAAGCGAGGTACGCATGAGCGCCATTTCGATCCGAGGCAATTCGCTGGGCAAGAAGGTCCACCACTTTGTGCAGCGCGCCCCCGTGCGCCTGGCCGTAATCCTCATCTGCTTGCTGTGGACCATGCCCACCGCCGGCATGTTCGTCAGCTCCTTCCGCTCGGCCAACGCCATCCGCACCTCCGGCTGGTGGACGGCAATAGTGCACCCCTTTGAAACGGCGCAATGGACCCTGGAGAACTACGCCACCGTACTTACCGCCGACGGCATGGCCAACGCCTTCGCCAACAGCCTGATCATCACCCTGCCGTCTACCATCATTCCCATCACCATCGCCGCCTTCGCCGCCTACGCCTTTGCCTGGATGCGGTTTCCAGGCCGCGACTTACTTTTTACCACCGTCGTGGCCCTGCTGGTCGTGCCCCTGCAAATGGCCCTCATTCCCATTTTGCGCCTATACACGCAACTGGAACTGAACGGCACCTTTCTGGGCACCTGGCTGGCGCACACCGGCTTTGGTCTGCCCCTGGCCATTTATCTGCTCTACGGCTTCATCTCCCAATTACCACATGAATTATTCGAATCAGCCTGGATCGACGGCGCCTCCCATTACACAGCCTTCACACGCCTGGTACTCCCCCTCTCCCTCCCTGCCATCGCCTCCTTCGCAATCTTCCAATTCCTCTGGGTGTGGAACGACTTGCTGGTCGCCCTGGTCTTCCTGGGCACCAATCCCGACGTAGCCATTGTCACCTCGCGCCTCTCGGCCATGGTTGGCAGCAAGGGGGAAGCGTGGCACCTGCTCACCGCCGGCGCCTTCATCACCATGATCATTCCGCTCATCGTCTTCTTCTCGCTGCAACGGTACTTCGTGCGCGGCATCCTCGCCGGTTCCGTCAAAGGGTAAGCCATGAACACGGAGCGCGCCACCGATCTGCTGGGCCAACGCCTGATGCTGGCCTTCGACGGTACCGAGCCGCCGCCCCACGTCCTGGAGTGGCTGGCCCGGCGGCAGGCTGCCGGCTTCACCCTGTTCCGCAAATTGAACGTGCGTAATCCGGCCCAGGTCCGCGATTTAACCGGGGCCTTACAGGAAGCCGCCGCCCGCTCCGGACAACCGCCGCTGCTCATCGCCGCCGACCAGGAAGGGGGCCAGCTCCTGGCGCTGGGCGACGAGACAACCCCCTTCCCCGGCAACATGGCCCTGGGCGCCACCCGCGATGCGGCGCTGGCGAAGCGCGTCGGTCGCGCCCTGGGGCGCGAGCTGGCGGCTATGGGCGTCAACGTCAACTATGC
>JBMCFH010000376.1:0-2857 GCA_048620455.1 Chloroflexota bacterium
CGTGCGGTCCTGGAAGACGGTGTACGGCGGTAGGCCGGCCTCTTCCGCCAGCGCCCGGCGGCGCGCCCGCAGCAGCTCGAATAGCTCGGCATCGTGCTCCCCGTCGACGGCGCTCTCCGCGCGACGCTCGCGGCGCGGGGCTCGCTGCTCCTTCTGCGGTAAGACGCCTTTCACCTCCTCACCCCGGAACACGCCATACCCTTTTTTGGTCAGCTTCAGGCTGCCGTGAGTCATGTCCTGCCGCAGCAATCCTTGCTGGATGAACTGGCGCGCCAGTTGCTTCCACTGCTTCGTCGAAAATTCGCGGCCGATGTTGTAGGTCGTGAGTTTGTCGTGGCCCCGCGAGAGCACCCTTTTGGCCTTCGAACCGCGCAAGACGTTGATGATGTGCGACGCGCCATAGATTTCGCCCGTGCGCTTAACACAGGAGAGGAACTTCTGCGCCGGCTCGGTGAGATCCGCCAGCTCCTGCTGCTCCCGGGTACAATTGTCACAGTTGTCACAATCCTCCTCGTCATACGCTTCGCCAAAATAATTGAGAAGCGGCTGCCGGCGGCACAGCTTTGCTTCCACGAAGCCGATCATCGCTTCCAATCGCGCCTGCGCGCCGGGCTGCTGCGCCGGATCTTGCTCCCGGATAAAGTAGTTGATCGTGTGCACGTCGCTATAGCTGTAAAGAAGCAGGCAGTCGGCGGGCAGCCCGTCGCGGCCTGCGCGGCCGATCTGCTGGTAATAGCTCTCCAGGTTTTTGGGCAGGTCCACGTGCAGGATGAAGCGCACGTTCGACTTGTTGATGCCCATGCCAAAAGCCACCGTCGCCACAATGATGTCGGCGTTGTCGTGCATGAACTGTCGCTGGTGGCGGCGGCGCGTGTGGTCGGGCAGGCCGGCGTGGTAGGGCAGCGCGGCGTAGCCGTTGGCCCGCAACTGCTCCGTCAGCACGTCCACCTGTTTGCGCGTGGCGCAGTAGATGATGCCCGCCTGTCCCCGGCGCTCGCGCAAGAAGGCCAGCGTCTGTCCCAGGACGTCCGTTTTCTGCGCCACTTCCAGAAAGAGATTTTCGCGGTTAAAGCTGGCCACGTAGGCCTGGGCGTCGGGGATGTCCAGGCTGTCCTTGATATCCTGGCGCACGTGCTCCGTGGCTGTGGCCGTAATCGCCAGGCACACGGCGTCCGGCAGGCGGCGGCGCAGGTCGGTAAGCTGGCGGTACTCCGGCCGGAAGTCGTGGCCCCACTCCGAGATACAGTGCGCCTCGTCGATGGTCAGGCAATCGACCGGCACCTGCTCCAACAGCACCAGCGTCTCCGGGCGCAGCAGCGTTTCCGGCGCGGCGTACAGCAGCCGCACGCGGCCCCGGCGCACGCGCTCGACCACGCCCAGGTAGCTGTCATAATCCAGCGTGCTGTTGAGATAGGCGGCGGCGACGCCCATCTCGCGCAACTGCATCACCTGGTCCTCCATCAGCGAAATCAGGGGCGAGACGACCACGGTCAGGCCGGGGAACAGCAGCGCGGGAAGCTGGAAGCAGAGAGATTTGCCGCTGCCCGTAGGCATCACCGCCAGCGTGTCCCTTTTGTCGAGCACGTTGTCGATGACCTGCTCCTGCAGCGGGCGGAAGTCGTCAAATCCGAACACTGTTTTTAGCGCCGCGGCGGGGTCCATCTGCTGCGCCTCGCGAATGAGGGCAGTGTCATCCTCCCGGAGGCTCGCGAATGGCGGCGCTTCGGGGAGTGGCGGTAAGCCTCCGGGAGGATTTGCTCCCAGGGGCAGCCCGTCGTCGAAGGTCACACTTCCCTGCCACTCGTCGCCGGGCGAGCCGTTGTCCGGCGCGAACCAGCCGGAGAGTTGCACGTAACAGCGCAGCTCGCCCTGGGGCAGGTCGTCCGGTCGCCACCAGTGGGCCAGCGAGACGCGCAGCAGGGAGCCGGCGGGGATTTCCGGAATCGGCTCCTGGAAACCGACGAAGGTCAGCGTACAGGCGCCGTCCTCCGTGTCGTAGCGGTAGCGGATCCGTTTGGCGTCCTCCACACGCTGCAGAGGCCGGTCCGGCTGCCAGAACATGGTGCTGAACGAGGGCACCCCACCCTCCTCGCTGATGTAGAGCGCGCCGGAAGCGGCGACCTGGGCCAGCCCCTCGAAAAGCGCGTCCGGACCACCGGCGACCGGCGACATCTGGCGCTGCGCGAAGCTGGCGACGTCGTCAATGGGCGGCAGGCGTCGCTTGTCGTGGACGATGACGTTTTCCACGTGCGGCGGGTCGACGTGCGGCGGCTCCTGGGCATCAATATCCCAGACGTCGCCGATCTCGTACTCCATGTTAAAAGTGGGATTGCTGTCGCGGTCGGGGGCAATGAGGCGCAGGGAGCGTCCCTCGAAGGTCAGAGCGCCGACACAGGCGCCGCTCCCCATGCGCGTTTTGGCTACGATGACAACTTTCATGGCAACAGGTGTTCTACCTCCAGGCCCAGGTCCCTTGCCAGGACGTCCGCCACCAGCGAACGGTGGCAGGCTGCGGGCTCTCGTTCGACACAAAACAGGGTGATTACTTCGGCGTCCGGCGGCAAATCGTCCAACAGCGAGTGCGGATCGAAATCGCTCAGGATCTCCTGGCGAAAGGCCTCGACAAACGCCGGGCTGAGCCGCTCGCGCTGTCGCCGCGGGATCTTCGCCGCCTTGTCGGCCTCTTTTTGCCGCCGGCGAATGGACGTCGTGGGCGCCAGATCCTTGCGATGCAGGTAGCGGATGCCCAGCTCGGCCAATCGCGCCTGCAGCCGCCGGCTGTTGGCAAAGGCATAGCGCGCGCCGCGCAGGCCACGACGCTGGCGCAGGTCTACAAAGGTATCGACGCCGGCGTCCA
>JBMCFH010000377.1:0-2844 GCA_048620455.1 Chloroflexota bacterium
AAATGGGAAAGGCGCGCTCGCGCCGCTTTCCAGGCGCGGCGACCATTTAGTTTATCACAGCGAAGACGAGTGCAAAACGCCCGTCGCCGGCTTTCAATGTATGATTCACGGGCCGCCGCTGGTGCATGTCGGCCCGTTGCTTTTTGCTATAATGAACGTGACCGGCGATAGCACAGGGGGGACAGCCAGCGGCTGTGCCAGGCGCCGGTTCATTACCGTCAACACAGCATTTCAGGAGCAACTATGCCCTTAAACATAATCGTAGGCGCCCAGTGGGGGGATGAAGGCAAGGGGCGCGTGACCGATCTGATGGCCGCCGAGGCAGATATCGTTGCCCGCTATAGCGGCGGCGACAACGCGGGCCACACGGTGACCATTGGCCAGGAGGTCTTCAAACTACACCTCGTGCCCTCGGGCATTGTCCATGAACGGCCCACCTGCCTGATTGGCAATGGCACGGTGATCAACCCTGCTGTTCTGCTGCAGGAGATAGACGGCCTGGAGGAGCGCGGCATCGACGCCAGCCCGCGACGCCTGAAGATCAGCCGCCAGGCTCACCTGATCACGCCGGCGCACATTGCCCTGGATGCTGCTCACGAGGAACGTCGCGGCAGCGAGGCGATCGGCACCACCAAACGGGGGATTGGGCCGGCCTATACGGACAAAACCAGGCGCACCGGTCTGCGCGCTGCGCTTCTAGCGGAGCCGGAACGACTGGGCGATGCTATCGAAGGCCACGTGGCGGAGAAAAATCGGGAGCTGCAACGCCTTTTCGAACACTCGCCCCTGGACCCCGCCGCGGTGGCGGCCGAGTACACGGCTTACGCCCGCCGCCTGGCGCCTTATCTCGTGGAAAGTGGTGTGTTTTTGCACCAGGCGCTGGCGGAGCAGCGTGTGGTGCTGGCCGAAGGCGCGCAGGGTACGTTGTTGGATCTGGATCATGGCACTTATCCTTTCGTAACCAGTTCCCATCCTACGGCGGCGGGCGCCCTTGTCGGTCTGGGCGTGGGGCCGAAAGTGGTCGATCGCGTGGTGGGTGTGGCGAAGGCGTTTACTACGCGCGTAGGCAGCGGTCCCTTCCCCTGCGAGCTGGAAGGCGAGCTGGCGCAGCGACTGCGCGGTACGGGCGAGAATCCGTGGGATGAGTTTGGCACTACCACGGGACGTCCGCGGCGCGTGGGCTGGCTGGATACGGTGATCCTGCGCCACGCCGTCCGCGTCAACAGCATAACGGACCTGGCCCTGACCAAGTTGGACATCCTGAGCGGCTTCGAAACCCTCAACGTCTGTGTGGCTTACGAGTTGGATGGCCAACGTATCGCTCACTTCCCCAGCGAGCAAGAGACGCTGGAGCGCGCGCGCCCTGTTTACGAGACGATGCCCGGCTGGGATGAGGATGTGACGGAGGTGCGACGCCTGGACGATCTGCCGGCGAATGCACGTCGCTATGTGTCGTTTGTGGCCGACGCCGCGGGCGCACCCGTCAGCCTGATTTCCGTGGGCCCCGCGCGACAGCAGATCGTCCGGTCATAGCCAATACCGGAGCTTCCTCCTGCTTACGCCGGGGTTTGGCCCACGGTAGGGACCTGGCTAGATCTCGTATGCGTAATGCACCAGGAAGGCGATGTGATAGTCGCCCTGCCAGCGTTCGATGCCTACGACCCACGTTCCCCAGTCAAAGCCGATGTCGTCTGGAGCCGGCGCTCTGTGCACCGAGTAGAAGTTAATCCCTTCGTATTCTGGTGGCAGCTGCACGAGCCCGGCCGTATTGCCGTGGAGAATTTCGTTGCAGGCGATATCGGTCGCGCCCAACAGGTCCTGTTCCAGCAAGGGGAGGATGACCTCCTGGAAGGAGCCCTCAATCGGTCGACCGCTACCGTCCTCATGTCCCCACTCGAAGCCCTGACCCTGGCTGAAGAGATCCTGCAGACCTTCCTCGGCCAAGCGCACTTCGGGATTCCACCAACTGGTGCGCAGGCGCAGCCCGCGCTGCGAGGAGAGGAGGGGCATTAACTCACTATCCTCTCTGGCAGCAACGGCTTCCTGCAATGAGGTCACCAGCTCCATGGGTTCGTCAGCCTGGCAAAAGTCTTGTGAAGGGACCTGTTCTGTGAGGAAGAGGCTGTTTACCCAACCGCTGGTTTCGCCGTCAGAAACAGGCAGCCAGAGGTGATCGTTTGCCATCTGACCCTCTTCTTCTGCCAGCTGCGTGCTGCTACCAGGGGCCAACGTTCCTCTGATTTCGGCATTCGCGCCGGCGCTCTCGCGCACGTTCAACACATCGTCGGGATCCACGTAGACGACTTGCAGGGGAGCGTCGCTATCCGGCGCAGGTGTGGGCCGGGTGGCGGCGGCGGATGGCGTTGTGGCTGTCGCCGTGGGTGGCGGTGAGGTTGGCGACGGTGTAAAGGTAGCAGTGGGCGCCGTCGTTTCGGTGGGTATCGGCGTACCGGTGGCGATAGCCGTGGGCTCCGCTGCCGTCTCGGTGCCGGCGCTTTCCGTGTCTGCCGGCGGCACGGTCACCGACGGTTCCTGCTGTGGCTGGCAGGCAGCCAGCCAGAACAGCGCGAACAGCGTCATAATGGTCATCCATTTTGTCCATTGCAACATCTTTTTCCCTCCATTTAGTGCAATTGCAGGGTGATTTGGCAGGACATTCAATGTGTCCTGTCCATTAGACGCGTTAGCGGCGAAAAATGTTCCATCTCAGATATTGAACTTGACGTGAACGTTGAATATGGTTGTTTTGCCTGCACCGGTCAGGCCGATAATGGCTAACGTCATCGATTCTTTTCCTGAAAGAGCTCTCGTGAATCCGGCCGGGCTCACGTTATTTGTGCAAAA
>JBMCFH010000378.1:0-2839 GCA_048620455.1 Chloroflexota bacterium
AGGTTGGAGATCGGAGATTGGAGATTGGTTGATCGGAGATTGGAGATTGGTTGATTGGAGATTGGTTGATTGGAGATTGGAGAACGGTTGACCAGCCTCCAATCTCTATCTCTAATCTCCACTCTCAAATCTCCATTCCCCAATCTCAATCAGAGATAGAGGTCACACGTTCAACATGCTGGATTTCCTACAGACCGATCCCATCGCCTTTACGATCCCCATTGGCGACGGCTTCCCCATTTTTTGGTACGGTATTCTCATCACAATTGGTATCGCCATTGGCGCGCTGTGGGCCGCGCGGGAGGTGGAGAAGCGGGGCGGCGACCCCGACACCTTCTATAACGGCCTGCTGCTGGTCGTCATCAGCGGCTATCTCTTTGCCCGCCTGTGGTATGTATTCCAGGAAGTGTTGGCCGGTCGCGGCGCGCAATATACATCGTTGCTCGACATTATTAACATCCGCGCCGGGGGCGCCAACATCCTGGGCGGCTTCGTCGGCGCGGCGCTGATCGGGGCCTGGTACATTCGACGTAAGCGGCTCAGCTTCTGGCTTTACGCCGACGTCGCCGGGCCTGCCCTGCTCATCGCCCAGGCCATCGGGCGCTGGGGCAACTTCATCAACCAGGAACTGTACGGCCCGCCCACGGAACAACCATGGGGCATTCTCATCGACCAGGCCGCCCGCATTCCTCCTTACAACGACCTGACGATGTACCCGCCGGACACCCGCTTCCACCCTACATTTCTCTACGAGTCACTGTGGTTGTTCGCCGGGTTCGTCTTGCTCCTCTACCTGAACCACCGCTTCCGCGAGGAGTGGAAACAGGGCACCCTGTTCTCGCTCTTTCTCATCTGGTGGGGCAGCGGTCGGGCCTGGATAGAGCTATTCCGTCCCGATCAGCCCACCGTCGGCAACACGCCGATTACCTACTCCATGATTCTGGCGCTGCTCATCGCCCTCGCGGGCGTCGTCATTTTGCTGCAACGCTATGACAAACTGCCAGAGAGCGCCACAAAGCGGCGACGGCGACGACGGCGTCTGCGCAAGCCCAAGCCGCGCCGCAGCGAGGATTAATGACCGCCGACGACCAGATTCCCCCTCTGGCGCTCACCTTCGACGACGTCCTGCTGGCGCCAGCTTACTCCGACGTGCTGCCCGCCGAGGTCGATTTACGCACCCGGCTGGCGGGCGACCTTCACCTCAACATCCCCATCCTGTCCGCAGCCATGGACACCGTGACCGAAGCCGAGATGGCCATCGGCCTGGCGCGCCTGGGCGGCATCGGCGTGCTGCACCGCAACCTGTCCGTCCCTGCCCAGGCCGAGGAAGTGGACAAGGTCAAGCGCTCCGAAGCGGGCATGATCGTCAATCCCATCACCCTGCCGCCCACAGCCACGCTGGCAGACGCGGAAGCGATTATGAGTCGCTACCACATCTCCGGCGTGCCCATCACGGGGGACGACGACCGCCTGCTGGGCATTCTCACCAACCGCGACATCCGCTTCGTCACGCCCGGCCCGCAGGCGGTGAGCGAGTTTATGACCAGCGAGAAACTGGTGACGGCGCCCGTGGGCACCACGCTGCAAGAAGCCCAGGCCATTTTGCACCGTCACCGCATCGAGAAGCTGCCGCTGGTCGACGACGAGGGCCGGCTCAAAGGGCTGATCACCGTCAAGGACATCGTGAAGAAGCTGGATTACCCGCTGCAGGTGGCCGACGAGAACGGCAGCCTCCTGGTCGCCGCCGCCGTGGGCGTGGGCGATAAGGGCTTGCAGCGCCTGGACGCGCTGGTAGAAGCCGGGGTGGACGTCGCCGTGGTGGACACGGCCCACGGGCACACGCAAAAGGTGCTGGACATGGTCCGCGCCTGCAAAGAGCGCTACCCGCACCTGCCCCTGATCGCGGGCAACGTGGCCAATCGCGACGGCGTCTGCGCGCTGGTCGAAGCCGGCGCCGACGCGGTCAAGGTGGGCATCGGGGCCGGATCGATTTGCACCACCCGCGTCATCTCCGGCGCGGGCATGCCTCAACTCTCAGCAGTGATGGAGTGCGCCGGCGAGGCGCACCGCCGGGGCGTTTCCTGCATTGCCGACGGCGGCATCCGTTTCAGCGGCGACATCGTCAAAGCGCTGGCGGCAGGCGCCGACGCCGTGATGCTGGGCTCCATGCTCGCCGGCCTGCAGGAAAGCCCGGGCGACATCATCCTTTACGAGGGCAAACGCTACAAGGTCTATCGCGGCATGGGCAGCCTGGGGGCCATGCAGGGCGAAGGGGCCGACCGCTATGGCAGCGGCCAGTCGGCGCGGGATGCCGCCCCAGCCGGCGGCGAGCGCGACAAGCTGGTGCCCGAGGGTGTGGAAGGACAGGTGCCCTACAAGGGGAAACTGGGCGACGTCATTTACCAGATGACCGGCGGCATACGCTCGGGCATGGGCTACGTGGGCGCCTCAAGCCTGGAAGCGTTGCGCCAGAAGGCGCGCTTTGTGCGCGTCACCAACGCGGGCCGGCAGGAGAGCCACCCGCACAGTGTTCTGATTACCAAAGAAGCGCCTAATTATCAGGTGCCGCGATAAGGTCGTTCATGCCAATCGTCAGGTTCAGCGAATGGCATCGTTCCGTAAGATGCAGGGTGTCATCCCGAATGAAACGACGAACAGCGAAGCGCGTTCCAAAAGGTGTCATCCTGAGTGAAACGACGAACAGCGAAGCGCGTTCCAAAAGGTGTCATCCTGAACGAAGTGAAGGATCTACGGCAGTCGTCTCGGTAAGCAGTACGGTGTCTATGTGGCAACGGTACTGCGGAGATTCTTCGCTCCGCTCAGAATGACACATGGCGGC
>JBMCFH010000379.1:0-2815 GCA_048620455.1 Chloroflexota bacterium
ACACCTGCGCGACCTGGCCCTGGACTACGCCTTCATCCTAGACACCCTGGGCCTCTCCGATAAGGAAACCCAGAGCGCTTGAGACCAAAACCAATCTCCAGTCTCTGATCTCTAATCTCAATTCTTCTAATCCTATGCCCACAGCCTCCGTCATCATCCCCAACTGGAACGGCAAGCAGCACCTGCACACCTGCCTCACCGCGCTGTGCAACCAGACGCTGGGCCAGACCGGCGACGACTTCGAAGTCATCCTCGTCGACAACGGCTCCAGCGACGGCTCGCAGCAGTTCGTGCGCGAGCAGTTCCCCCAGGTGCGCCTGCTGGCGTTGGGCGAGAACCGCGGCTTCACGGGCGCCTGCAACGCCGGGTATGAGATCTCCCGCGGCGAGTTCGTCGTCCTGCTCAACAACGACACCGAAGCCGCGCCTGATTGGCTGGAACAGGTGGTCGACGTTTTCCGCCGCCGCCCGCGCGCCGGCGTGGTCGCCAGCAAGATATTGCTGTTCGACCGCCGCGACCACTTCCACGCCGCCGGCGATACCTACCGCGTCGACGGCATCCCCGGCAACCGCGGCGTGTGGGAGCGCGACGAGGGCCAGTACGACCGCGAAGAGCCGGTCTTCGGCGCCTGCGGCGCTGCCGCCGCCTACCGCCGCGCCATGCTGGAGGAAACCGGCTTCCTGGACGACGACTTCTACTTCTCCTGCGAAGATATAGACCTGGCCTGGCGCGCCCACCTCGGCGGCTGGAAGGTGATTTACACGCCCGCAGCCGTCGTCTACCACAAGTTGAAAGCGACGGGCGGCAGCGTTACCGGCAGCTACTATGACGGTCGCAACTTTCTCTACGTCATCTGGAAAAACTACCCCACCTCCTTGCTACGCCGCTTCTGGCCCGCCATCCTCCGCGCCCAGCTACGCATCACGTGGGACGCCCTGCGCGCCTGGCGCGGAGCCGCCGCCCGCGCCCGCCTGCGCGGGCAGCTTGCCGGCCTCCTGGGCCTGCCCCGCATGTGGCGCAAACGACGGCGCCTTCTGTCTGCCCGACGCATCCCCGACGCTTCCCTGATGGCCCGCTTAACACCGGTTGACGAGACTGTGGCGGACAGGTAAGATTGCCCGTCTGGCGCAGTCCTGTACAGGGCAGCCAGACACGGGAATCTCATGAATGAAAAAACCCCCTTGCTTAGCATAATCGTCCCCGCTTACAATGAAGCGCAGCGGCTGCCGATAACGCTGCCGCAAATTGCCGAGTTTGTCCTCGCCCAACCGTACCAGGCCGAGATTCTGGTGGTCAACAACAACAGCAACGACAATACCCGGGCCATCGCCCAGGAATTTGCCGGCGAGTTCCCCTTCATCCAGGTTCTGGACGAACCGACGCAGGGCAAAGGAGCCGCGGTACGCACGGGAATGCGCGCCGCCTGCGGCGACTACCTGTTCATGGCCGACGCCGACCTCTCCATGCCCATCGAAGAAGTGAACAAGTTCCTGCCGCCGGCCCTCAACGGCTACGACGTGGCCATCGGCAGCCGCGAAGTGGACGGCGCCGTGCGCTACAACGAGCCGGAGTACCGCCACGTGATGGGCCGCGTGTTCAATTTCATCGTGCGCCTGCTCGCCGTGCCCGGCTTCCAGGACACGCAGGCTGGTTTCAAATGTTTCCGGCGGCCGGTGGCCCTCGATCTCCTCTCCAGCCAGTCGATCAACGGCTGGGCCTTTGACGTGGAGCTGCTGTACATCGCCTTGCGCCGGCGCTACCGCGTGGTGGAAGTGCCCATCCACTGGTATTACCGCCAGAACAGCCGCATCAGCCCGGTCAAGGACGCCATCGACATGGTGCGCGAGGTGCTGCGCATCCGCATCAACGGCTGGCGCGGGCGCTATGACGACAGTTCCCAGGTGCAGATCGCAAAGCACTCCTGACGCCAATGCCTACCATCGAGCTGGAACAACAGGCGCGTTCTGAGCTTCAGGTACAGTATGTCGCCGGTCTGGACGAGGCGGGGCGCGGCGCGGTCGCCGGTCCCGTGGTCGCCGCCGCCGTCATCCTGCCCCTGGACGCCCCACAGCGCCTGGAACTTCTCTTCGACGTCAATGACTCCAAGCAGTTGACATTCCGCCGGCGCGAGGAGCTGTACGATCTCATTGTGGAACACGCGCTGGCTTACGGCATCGGCAGCACGCCGGCGTGCGACATCGACCGCATGGGCATCATCCCCGCCAACGCCCGCGCCATGCAACAGGCGCTGTCACGCCTGCAGCCCGCGGGGGAGTTTTTGCTGATCGACGGGCGCATGAAACTGCCCACCGTGCCCCTGCCCCAACGCTCCGTAGTGCGCGGCGACAGCCTCAGCCTGAGCATCGCCGCCGCCTCCATTCTGGCCAAGGTCAGCCGCGACCGCCACATGATCGCCCTCTCCGAACAACACCCCCAATATGGCTTTGCGCGCCACAAGGGCTACTGCACGCAGCAACACGTCGCCGCCATTGAGAAATACGGCCCCTGCGCCGTGCACCGCCACTCCTTCGCCCCCATCCGGCAGCCGATGCTTTGACTAATGTGACACGGAGAATCACGGAGTTAGAGGGAGGACCACAGAGAAACTGAGCGTTCTTTGTAGCCCTCTTTGCTCCCCATCCTTCACTGTATTTTGTATTTCTCTTCAGTTCTCCGTGCCCCTCCCCAGCCCTGTCTCCGTGGTCCTCCGTGCAACGTCAGTTATATCTCCAACAACAAGTTGCCCCATCCATCCACCGCCGCCGCCCAATCCGGCGGCACCACCGTCGTCGTGTCATACTGGAACACAATCGCC
>JBMCFH010000380.1:0-2780 GCA_048620455.1 Chloroflexota bacterium
GCAAAGGGTCGAATCGCCGTCCAGAAATCGCGCGTCCACTGAATCTGCCGTTTATTTTCCGCCGGATCGCTCCAGCCATTATTGATAGCCAGCACGAATTCCGCGTTGCGGTGGCTGGTCGCCGTAGCCATTTCGTCCCGGTCGCGAGCGGCCCCGCCAAGCTGCATGACCACCACTCGCGCCTGAGGTGAGGTCATCGTTGCGCCATAGGTCGTGACGGTGTCAATGGCCTCGTCGCGAAGCTCCGGTAGATATTCCGACTTCCAGTAGTACTGGTGCCCTTCCGTCTGCCCCTGGTCCAGCATCGACTGCACCGCCAGGTACGGCTTGGGCCCGATCTTGTCCGCCAGCGGTTCGCCAAATTCGCGCAAAGGTCGCAACACCCGCTTCCCTTCTTCCAGGTCGCCGGCGTAGCAGACAATGAGGCCGCAAACGGCTTTGCCGTGGACCGCTTGCGGCAGGAAGGGCGCGGGCGGCGCCAGGCGGATGACGAACAGCGAGCCCAGTTCCCGCGGCGCATCGGCCGCGAAGTCCCGGTAACGGCGCAGCAATTCAGCGGCCCGTTCCATGGGATGGATGAGCACGCCGCCCAGCACGGTGGGGCCTACGGGGTAAAGCTGGTATTCAAATGAGGTGACGACGCCGAAGTTGCCTCCGCCGCCGCGGATGCCCCAGAACAGGTCCGCGTTTTCGTCTTCACTGGCCTGCAACACACGGCCGCCGGCAGTGACCACCTCGGCCGAGATCAGGTTGTCGGCCGTGAAGCCGTACTTCCGCGTCAGCCAGCCGAATCCGCCGCCCAGTGTCAGCCCCGCCAGCCCCGTTTCGGAGACGATGCCTGTGGGCGTCGCCAGGTTGAAGAGCTGCGTCTCGACATCGAGGTCGCCCAACGTGGCTCCCGGCTCTGCCCGCGCGGTTTGCGCCTGGGGATCGACGTGAACGCTCTTCATCTGCGAGAGGTCGATCATCAGGCCGTCGTCGCACAGGGCGTGGCCGGCCACGTTGTGCCCGCCGCCGCGCACGGAGACCAGCAGATCGTGCTCCCGCGCCAGGTTGACGGCGGCGACCACGTCGGCTGTGTTTCTGCAACGGACAATCGCCGCCGGACGCTTATCTATCATTCCATTCCAGATGGCGCGCGCTTCGTCGTATGCATCGTCGCCGGGACGAAGCACGTCGCCACGGACTTGCTCTCTGCACTCGTCGAAAATCGCGTCGCTCAGGGTCGTACTTTCGCCGTCGATGGTCTTTAAGTTCAGCATCTCATTTCCTCCATGCAGTAGTTTGATCAACGCCTGCACGAACTGTAACGGCGCAGCCGCCGTCTGTGACCGGCCGATCGGCAGGTTTAGAGGATGGGTTGAGGGGTGGGTATCAGGAAAGGAGGCCCAGTTCGCGCCCGCGCACGACCGCTTCGGTGCGGTTGGAGACGCCCAACTTGCCGTAGATCTGGCTGGCGTACCACTTGACGGTACCCAGGGCGATGATAAGTTCCTCCGCGATTTCGGGATTGGTGTAGCCCTGCGCCATCAGGCTTAGCACTTCCTTTTCGCGATCGGTGAGCGGTTCATCCAGGGAATCCGCGGCGATAGAAGTTGACGTTTCCACCGAGAGAGGAGAAGCCAGGATCGTTTGCAGCGTGGTGACCGCCGTTTCCAGATCCAGTTGTTCCGCCTGGGCCAGCGCCTGGGTTACTGTGGTCTCGTCCCCCTCTTCCTGCCAGCGGTTTAGCTGCCGGCCGGCTTCCGCGCGGGTCGCCTCGTCGCCGGCGGTGTGGTCTCGCACGAGGGCCAGCAAGGCGAGCCCAACAGCGGGCTCGTCACTTTGTAGCAGAAGGCCGGCGGCATCGACGAGGAGGGCCAGCAGGAGCGGCAAGAACTGTATTTCGGCAGCGATGGCCAGCGCCTGCTCAAGATTTTGCCGTGCCTCCTCATATGCCTGTTGCTTGCAGGCCACCTGGGCCAACCCTTTTAGCGACGCAGCCAGGCCCCCCTGATCGTTGAGCTGGCGATAGAGGACCATGCTCTCGCCGAAGAGCCGTTCTGCTTCGGCGTCGTCTGATTGCAGGAGCGCAATCTCTCCCAAATGACGCAGCGCGACGGCCATGCCTTCCCTGTCGTCAAATTCTTTCTTCAGTGTGTAACTGGCGTGGAAATGTTTCTTTGCTTCTTCAACTTTGCCCATGGCCTTGGCCACCCGCCCCCATTCGATGAGGGGGTGGGCCAGGTACCAGCGGTTCCCCCACTGTCGCGCCAGGGAGCAGGCGCGTTGGCCATGGAGGTAAGCGGCTTCGTACTCGCCAAGAGACGCTTTTGCCGTAGTCAGCAGATAGTGGGCGAAGGCCTGATTAATGATGTCGTCCCGGGCTTCCGCAGCCTGCAGCGCCTGCTCCCCCAGCTCGATTGCGCGGCTCTGGCTGCCTTTGATCGTGGCGATGATACCCAGGGCAACGGTCGAATCGCCGCCCATATAGGGCGGCGGCGGTTCGTTGTGCCGCTCAAACATCTCGCAGCTTTGTGCGTGGATGGTCTCAGCTCTCTCAAAATGCCCCACGCGAACGCGCAACCACCCTTCATTGTTGTACATGTGGCCCAGCAAGATGTCTCGTTCTTTGCCGGCAGGTCGACTCTCCAGCACCTCGGCGGCCTTCGCCAGCGCTCTGGCGCCTTCCAGGAAACGACTTTGCATCTGGCAATAAAAGTAGAGTGGGGTGGCGCTTTTGCCGATGGCCTCGACGTTGGCTGTTTGCACGGCCCATTCCCAGGCGGCGAGTACATTCT
>JBMCFH010000381.1:0-2770 GCA_048620455.1 Chloroflexota bacterium
AAAAAGTGCTTCCCAATCAAAGCCAACGCCTGGCCCGTCCCACCGACTTGATTCTCATGGACCAGGCGTCGCCGTTGGGGGAGCTACCAGAGCTGCCGGAGTACCTGCTGTCTGCCGATGTTGACTATGCGAATGCCGCTTTGGCTGCCGGCGTGCGCCGTCTATCGCAGGCGCTGCAATTACACGTCGTCAGGGAGGACGAAAGCGCGCCACTGCTGGACGTGCAGGAACGAATCCGGCGCCGCCGTCCACTCATTGCCCGGCTCCTACGGGCGGAAGGTGAGAGCGACGACGTGCGGCGGCAAACCGCCTTTCTGGAAACGATACGTACTATGGCCCTGCCACAGCTACAGGTGCAACATCGCCTGCCCGTCGCCGGCACGGTGCTGGCCTCTAAGCCGGTATCAGTAGACACAGCGTTGGTGTCTGATTCTGGCGCCGGGGACGATGTCGCAACGCTCTATGTTTCCTCGGACGTGAACACGATACCGTGGGCGGCCATTGCACGCGAGTTGGCCAGAGCCATCAAAAGAGAGGAAACGGTGGGCAGCCTGGCAATCGGAATCAGGGAAGTACTCGCGGCCTCCAGCTATGAGGGTGCGCAACAGACGCTGGACGAGCTCGGCTATCCCTGATCGATAATCCACCCCTGATCAAGGGCCGCTTTCTGATTCCAGTCGCGCCGAGAGCAACGCCAGTTGGCGTCGCAGTGAGACGATCTCGGAGGTCAGATCGGACACTTCGCCGGCCTCATCCGCGCCGGACGTGGCCCGGGCCATCCGCTCAGGATCCACGAACAGGCTGGCGATGGTACCCGCTATATAGCCGAACACACCGAGCGCATAGAGCGAAATAAAGAACGTGAGCAGTCTTCCCTCGCCCGTCATGGGCCAGTACTCAGAACCCAGGGTGGTCATCAGCATCATTGTGAACCACAGGGCATCGCCGTAACTGTCGATCCCTCCGTTATCCACACCTGCGCCTACATCAGCGCGCGGCGGGCCTTCGAAAAAGTACACTCCGGCAGCGCCGGCAAAGGCAATGATCAGTGTCAGCGCCATCACGTAGCCGATACCGCGGCGGCCCAACGTGCTTCGTACCGCGCGCATTCCGCGATTAAGCGTCGTCACCAGACGAACCATATTAACAGAGCGAATGCCGCGCGCCGCACGCAGGATGCGAAAGGCGCGGAAAATGCGCAGAATGCGCAGCGCCGGTAGCAGGAGAGCAACCGCCGTAAGCCAGTGGCGGCGTAGATAGCGCCCCTTGTGCGGGGCAATGGTCACCCCCAACAGAAAATCAAGAATGAACAGCGCCCAGATGATGTAGGTTGCTGTTTGCAGCAACGGGTTGAGTCCTTCTGTGAGGTCGATGATCAACAAAATAAGCCAGACGAAGGAAAGAGCGGTCAGGGGCATGTCCGCCATCTCGTCAATCTGTCGTAGCAGTTCCCAGCGCTCCGCCTGAAATTCCTGGTTCTCGTGAGTAGAGGTTTCGGGCATACGTCACCTTCCTTACCGGTGCGTTTACTTATCTTCGATTACCCATAACCTCTGAAGTTTCCCCAGCCGGAGTATAGGCTCTGCGACCGGAGTGCGCCAGCAGCCCGGCCGCTGCCCTGACAGGCAGTTTCTGAGAAGCCAATTAATCGCCGCCACCAGAACCGTGGCCTATCATACAATATCAGTAGGAGTCCCATTTGTAATCGCGTCAGGTCAAACCGGTGCAAAATGGGGCTCGAACCTCAAAGCTTCCACCGAACCCTGGATCCGTTTACTGAATGGTACACAGCGGCGATTGCCGGTGCTTGCCGCATCCTGACAATCGCTGAGGGGGTGAGGTCCAGGATGTTACGAAAAATTGTGGTACCGCTCGACGGCTCCGCTCTGGCAGAAACAGTGCTGCCCCACGTCACGGCTATGGCCCGTCCACACCGCGCCCGCGTCACGTTGTTGCACGTCCTCGAGCCGCGACGGCGGGAGCGCAGAACCTCCACCGACCTGTTCGACTGGCAAATGCGGAAGGCAGAGGCGCGCGAATATTTGAACGGCATCGCTGCGCAGTTGACCCAGTGCAAGGTGTCCGCCCGCTGTGTTGTCGAGGAAGGGACGCCGGCCCAGCACATCGTGGATCACGCGCACAACGAAAATGCCGATCTACTGGTTCTTAGCAGCCACGGTAGGAGCGGGCTGCAACTGTGGAACCTGAGCGGCGTGGTGCAAAAGGTCATCCAGGAAGCCAAAACGTCACTACTGTTGGTGCGCGCTTACGAAAAGCGCCTCCCGCTGCGGCGCGGACAGGGCGCTGGTTACCGGCGCATTCTGGTACCCCTCGACGGCTCAGCGCGCGCCGAGTACGCGCTGCCATATGCCCGCTCCCTGGCCGAGTATTGGAAGGGCGCGATTTTACTGACCCACGTCGTGACACCGCCCATTCTCTTCTCTCGCGGCCCACTCAGCGCGAGAGCAACCGAGCTGATCGAGGCCCGCGTAGAACACAATATGAAAGACGCTGCCGACTATCTGCAGGAGATGCAGGAACACCTGCCTGTCGCCAGCGAAATTCGCCTGCGCGCTGCCGACAGCATCCTTGATGCGCTGGATGACGTTGTCGTCGAGGACGACGTTGATTTGATCGTCTGCACCGCACACGGACACGGCTGCCATCGCAAGCATCCTTACGGTGGTCTTGTAACCGAATCAATCTTATACGGTCACGTTGCCATGCTCATCATTCAGGATCTGCCGGCCAGTCAGATCAGACCCTCCGC
>JBMCFH010000382.1:0-2734 GCA_048620455.1 Chloroflexota bacterium
GATAAGGGACGTGAATACCGTCGGCCAACGCGCGCTGCGTCAGCCCCATCGGGTTGAGGAACTCCTCCAGTAACATTTCACCGGGATGAGTAGGTGGTCGGTCTGTTGGTATACGAATCATAAAGCGACTCCCGCTCCTATTCAGAGCTAATGATAATCGACAATTTCTACATCAACTGCATCGTTATCCTGCCAGAAGAAACAGATGCGATACTGGTCATTGATTCGGATACTGAATTGCCCGACGCGATCACCTGTCAGAGCCTCCAGTCGATTACCGGGTGGAACACGCAAATCCATCAATGATTGTACAGAGTCCACTTGATCAAGTTTCCGGGTCGCAATTCGCCAAAGACGACGAGGGCAAGTTCGGCGTGCAGCTTTAGAGTTGACGCCGTTGAAAATGTCTTCCGTACCCTGATTCCTAAATGACCGTATCACAATAGCATGATAGCACGGTTAACGTGCTATTTCAACCGTTTCACCAATCGTTCATCGCACTCTGATTCACACACATTCACTGTGCGCCCTTCGCCTCACTTACCAGGTGAAAGTGCAAGTGCGGCACGTCCTGGTACGCGCCGCCGTTGACGATCAGCCGGTAGCCGCGCCCCTCCAGGTCGAACTCCTGCACCAGCCCATTTACCGTCTCGTACAACTCAATCATAAACGCAGCATCGTCCGGCCCCAGGTCCGCCAGGCTGCTCAACGGGCGGCGGGGCACCAGCAGGATGTGCACCGGGTAACTGGGCCGCGGGTGGTGGAAGGCGATCAACGTGTCCGTCTCCCGCAACCGCTCAACTGGCAACAAAAAGCTCATATGCGTAAACACCCGGCCCACCAAAAACCGCCCCAGCGGCGAGCGAGCCACGCGCATCAGGAAGGACATTGGGGTTTCAGGTTAGCAGGTTGCAGCTTCGCCGCGGTCTGCGGTCTGCCGTCCGCCGTCCACCTACCCAGCGCTACAGCGCCATCTGCGGCCAAATCCCCCAATCTCCAATCAACCAATCTCCAATCTCCCCTCCTACCCCGCCACCCGAATCACCGCATCCAACGCGTGCCAATACGCCCGCTGCACGAACGCAGGCCAGTCACTCTGGGGCAGCAGCGGCGGGAAGCCGCCCTGCGCCCCCGGCTCGTCGAACGTGTTGCCGCCGCCGGAGCCGTCCCACAGGATGTCGCCGGTGGGGATGCCCAGGCTGGCGACGAAGGGATCGGGGTCGTAGCCGTTGTTCTCGTACTCGTTGTCGTAAATGTGGTTACGCTCCGGCAATGGGCCCACGTCCAGCTGGTCGAAGGCCCCCGTGCTGGTCAGGCTGAAGACCGCCGTGCCGCTGCTCTTGTTGTCGCGGATCACGTTGTTGTAGACCTCGTTGTCGTCCGAACCCAGCAGCAGGATGCCGATGCCCGGCGGCATCAGGCTGGCGATGGCCTCCTCCGGCGCGAAATTGTCGTGGTTGTTATTCTCCGCCACGTTGTCGTAGACCAGCGTCTGTCCTGACACTTTGGAAGTCAGGTTGGGCAGCAGCACCACGAAAATGCCCACCGAATTATCGTAGGTGTGGTTGTCGTACACCTCCGCGCGCACCGTGTTCTCAATCTCAATGCCCAACACGTTGCCGTAAGCCACGCTGTCGCGCACGATCACGTCCTCGCACTGCCCCGCGTAGATGCCGGCGTCGTCCACGCCGGTGACCTCGATGCGCTCCAGCAGCACGTCGCTGCTCTGCACGGGGTACACGCCATAGGTGCCCGTATCCACCGCCAGCAGATCGTGCAGGTGCACGCCGGTCACGCCCTCCACCAGCACGCCGTTGTCGGTGTAATTGCGCACCTCAAAGAAACCCATTTCGAACTGGTTGCCCGAGGCAATGACGCCGTCCGCCCGCTGCCCCTGCCCGTCCAGCACAGGCCAGCGCCCCTCGTCGTCGGGCACGCCCAGCAGCGTAATCTCATTGCTGTCGATAGCCACCGTCTCGTGGTAGACGCCGTAGGGCACCTCCACCGTGTCGCCCGGTTGGGCGCGGTCCGCGGCAGCCTGGATCGTCTCGCCTGACTCCACGCGAATGGTGCGCGGCTCGCGCTGCGGCGTCGCTTCGTCCAGCAGCGGCGACGTGTGCTCTGCGACCACCTCACGGGCCGGGTTCTCCAGGCGCGGCGGCACAGGCAGGCCCGAGGGCACGCTCTGGGGTACCTCCGGCATACGGCTTTCGTCGGTCAGGGCATAGAGGAAGGCCACAAGGTCCGCCCGCTCCTGTTCCGTCAGCTCGAAGCCGCCGACGAAGGGGTCCACGTTTTCCATGCCGTGGGCGCGACCGCCGCCGTCGGCGTAAAAGTCGATCACCTCTTCCAGCGTCTCCAGCGAGCCGTTGTGCATATAGGGCGCGGTGAGCGCCACGTTGCGCAACGAAGGCACCTTAAAAGCGCCGGGCGGATGGTCGCCGAAAGCGCCGCGCCCCTCGTCGTCGCTGGGTACGCCGATCACGCGGAACGTTTTGCTGTTGAATGTGGGCGCGGCGTGGCACTCGAAACAGCGCGTGGCCCCCGAGCGGAACAGGGTCAGCCCGCGCCGCTGCTGCGGTGTCAGGGCGTTGACGTTGCCCGCGGCGTAGCGGTCGAAGGCGCTGTCATCGCTGATCAGCGTGCGCTGGAAAGCGGCCAGCGCCCGTTGCAGGTTGAGCATGGTCAGCCCGTCGTCGAACGCCGCCTCGAACATCTCCACGTACTGCGGGAT
>JBMCFH010000383.1:0-2718 GCA_048620455.1 Chloroflexota bacterium
TGAGCGCTAACGGTCGCTGAGCGCCTTTCGCGTCGGGCTGAGCGCCTTCGGCGTCAGCTTGGCGCTTCCGATCCCTCTCCGTAGTCCAGAAAACGTTCCTCAATCCAGCCCACCTGGCCCTCCAACGTCTGTACCTCGCGCCACAGGGTGCCACCCTGATTGGCGCGCCGCGGCAGAACGAGCAGCGTCTGCCCGTCGCCGACCAGTTCCAGTTCCTGCCCGCCCGGTGATCGATGGAGCCAGATGTTAGCGCCGTCTGAGTCGACGACGGCTGTTTCGCCTTCCACCGGTGTAGGCGTCAGGGTAGGCGTGGGAGTCATGGTCGGCGTAGGTGTTGACGTGGGCGTCTGGCTGGGTGTAGGTGTGGGGCTAGGCGTCCAGGTGGCGGTCGGGGTGTTTGTGGTCACGCGGGTAGGGGTGGCTGTGGCTGCCGTCTCCGCTTCCCCTTCCACCGTGGGTTCGCCTTCGTCTGTTGGCGTGGGGATATCCGGCGTGGCGACCGGCGTTGTCTCCACGCCCTCGCCCTCCACAACTTCGTCGTTGCCTGTTTCTGGCGTGGGCTCTTCGCGCGTAGGCACCCCACCGAAGGCGCCTGAAGAAGGCCGCGTGGCGCTTGCCGTTCCCGTGATGGCAACCGTTGTGGTCATGGGAACGGACGGCTGCTCGTTCTGAGACGAGGCTACGGCGTCTCCGGCAACCGTTACCGTGACGTCATCCTCTACGCTGGCGACCGGTTCGACCTCCGGCTCGCCCAGAGGTACGCCGGCGATGAAAAAGCCGGCGATCAGCAGCAAGCAGGCGAAAGCGTAGCCCGTAAAGGCCCGCACCCGCAGATCAAGACGATAAACGTCCAACCCCAATCGTCGCATGAGTCCAGGCGATTGGCCGATGAGGGCCAGGGTCACAAATATAAGGGCGCCAAGGGCCGCGAGGCCCATGCCCCAGAGAGTCCATGTTGGAAATCCCATCATTGGCGGGATTATAACGGCTTTCGCCACAAGGTGTTAATGAGGGGCGGCGCTTTCGCTACTTTCCAATCTGCACGTTATAATGTGGGAGATCCAGAAATGGAAGAGTGGCAAGAATATGGAACGGTAATTGACGATCCGCGGATCGTTGTACCGGGCAATACGACACACGGAGAGTACCATGGCAAATCAATATCAAGTGATCGTCCTCGGAGCAGGGCCGGCCGGTTACGTCGCTGCCATCCGCGCCGCGCAGCTTGGCCTGAAAACGGCCATTGTGGAGAAGGAGGCCCTGGGTGGCGTCTGTCTCAATGTGGGCTGCATTCCCTCTAAAGCGCTGTTGAAAAATGCGGAGGTGGCCCATACCTTGCAACACCGGGGAAAGGATTTCGGATTCAGCTTCGAAAACCTGGACCTGGACTATGCGGCGGCGTTCAAGCGCAGCCGGCAGGTTAGCGAGCGGCTGGTCAAAGGCGTCGGCTTCCTCATGAAGAAGAATGAAATCGACGTGTTTGAAGGAGTAGGCTCGCTGACGGGGCGCAACAGCCTGCAGGTGGATCTGAACGACGGAGAGGAGGAAACTCTCACCTTTGACAATCTTGTCCTGGCTACCGGCGCCCGTCCGCGCATGATCCCTGGCGTGGAGGCTGATGGCGAGAAGATCGTGACCTATCTAGAAGCGATCATGTCTGATAGCGTACCGGGCAAAGCGGTGATCATTGGCGCGGGCCCCATTGGCATGGAATTTGGCTACGTGTGGGCCAATTATGGGACGGAGGTGACTATCGTAGAGATGCTGCCTCATCTCCTGCCTAACGAAGATCCGGAAGTGAGCGAGGTTGTGGAGAAGGCCTATCGTAAGTTGGGCATTACCTTTCACACCGACAGCATGGTGGAAAGCGTGGAGCCTACCGATAGTGGCGTGAAGGTCAGCATTAAAGACGGTGAAGAACTGGAGGTTGACCAGGTGATGGTGGCCATTGGCTTCCAGCCGAATGTAGACAGTATTGGTCTCAACGGCGATCTTGAGCTGGAGACGAATGAGTGGGGCGGCATTGCCGTGGACGAGGGCATGCGTACCAGCGTGCCTAACATCTACGCCGTTGGCGATCTGGTCGCGCCTGAGAATCTGATGCTGGCGCACATCGGTTCAGCCATGGGCCTGGTCGCAGCGGAGACGATTGCCGAGCACCCCACGATGAGCCTGGAGTACCAGATGTTGCCGCGCTGCACCTACTGCCAGCCGCAGGTAGCCAGCTTTGGTTACACGGAGGAACAGGCCCAGGAGATGGGCTTTGAAGTGAATGTGGGCAAGTTCCCCTTCCAGCCCAACGGCAAGGCGCTGGGATTGGGCGAGCGCGATGGTTTTATCAAGATTGTGGCCGATGCACGCTACGGAGAGATTCTGGGAGCGCATATGGTGGGCCCCGATGTTACCGAATTGCTACCGGAGCTGACCCTGGCGCGCATGAACGAGCTGACCGCGGAGGAAATTGCGCGCAACGTGCACGCGCACCCCACGCTCAGCGAGGTGATCATGGAGGCCGCGCACGGTGTGGAAGGGGATCCTATCCACATTTAGCAAGAATCAACCTCCGGGAGGCCCGATCACGGCGATTGTGAACGAGAAGCAATCGCAAGCCTCGCGGAGGTTTACAATTGAAAAGAAAGAGGCCGCAAACGCGGCCTCTCAAGTGGGCGGTACAAGACTCGAACTTGTGACCTCTACGATGTCAACGTAGCGCTCTAA
>JBMCFH010000384.1:0-2688 GCA_048620455.1 Chloroflexota bacterium
GTCAGCCGGCGAACAGGCTGGCGATGAGCCCTACGAAAGCGCCGCCCAGAACGATCCAGGCGGAATTGAGGCGCAGGCGGAACAGGAGAATGGCGGAGACCACAGCCAGTAGCGCCGTCAGCCAGTCGACGACGGCGGCGCGACCCAGTTCCCAGGTGACGGCAGCCATGAGACCCAGCGCGGCGACGTTGACGCCGTCAAGAATCGAAGCCGCTATCGCCGATTCGCGCAGTCGTGGAATGAGTGGGCTGATGGCGGCAACAAAAATGAAAGAGGGCAGGAAGATGCCTATCGTCGCCAGGATAGCGCCAGGCCAGTCGGCGACCACGTAGCCAATAAAGGTAGCCGTCGTAAACACCGGCCCGGGCGTAAACTGGCCGATAGCCACGGCGTCCAGCAGTTGCTGGTCGGTCAGCCAGCCCAGGTTAACGATGAGATCGTTGCGCAAAAAGGCCAACAGTACGTAGCCGCTGCCGTAGAGGACGGCGCCGACCTTGAGGAAGACCAGAAACAGGCGTTCCAGGCTGACGGGAATCGTCTGTGCCACGGAACTGGCGGAGGCCAGCGAACTGAGCGACGGCAGCGCCAGCCAGGGCAGGAGGGCGGCTGCAGAACCCGGTTCTTCGGCCAGACGCCGCCGACCGTACTGCACAAGCACGACCAGCAGCCCACCGGCGACGAGGAGTAAGAGTTCATTGTAACCGAGCAGATAGAGGGCGAAAACGGCCACCCCCACGGCGCCGAGAAAGGGACCTTTGACCGCCTTTTTACCCAGGTGCCACAGGGCCTGGAAAACGATGGCAATGATCACCGGTTTGATGCCGTAGAGCAGCCACTCGCCGGTGGGGGTAGAACCGTACTGCATGTAGAGCCAGGCAAGAGCCAGAACCATGGAGGCCGCGGGCAGGATGAAGGCCGCGCCGGCGGCGAGTAACCCTTTGTACCCGGCGCGAATGTGGCCAACGTGGATGACCATCTCGGTGGAGTTGGGACCGGGAATTAAATTGGTGGCGCCCAGTAAATCCAGGAACCGCTGCTCGTCGATCCACTTGCGGCGCACGACGACCTCGTCGTGGAGCATGGCGATGTGCGCCGCGGGCCCCCCGAATGCCGTGAAGCCCAGCCGTAAGGCCAGGCGGGCGACTTCGCCGGCAGAGCCTCGTTCGTCGCTCCCCACTTCCTCTGTCTGCAGTCCTTCCTTCATACGTTGCGCCCGTCCTGTTGTTGTCGGTGTTTGTTCCTGTCAGACGATGACATAGAGGTTGGCAGGATTCAGACAGAGTAGAATATCCAGTCTCCGATCTCTGATCAACCGAGCGCTCTAGGGCCGCGCGTCAAGCGTTAGAGATAGGGTCGTTTCCTCTCCATCGCGCAAGATGGTCAATTCTATCGTCTGGCCCACAGCGCCATTGAAGACGAGGTAACTGTTAAGATCGGCGAAGCTGGCGATGCTCTGGTCGTCGATGGCGATGATCAGGTCACCGCCGCTACCGGTATCGGGGTTCGCGCCGCGGAGGCCGGCGGCGTCGGCGGGGCCGTCCGGCAGAACTTCCAGTACGTACGCGCCCTGAGCTTCCGGCAGGTCGAACGTTTCAAGTTGCTCCCTGGTGAGCGTACTGGCAAAGCTGGCGCCGATGTAAGGATAGGTATGGCTGCCTTCGGCGATGAGGTTGGGCACGATGCGCTGCACGGCCTGCACGGGAATCGCATAGCCCACGCCGGAATTGACGCCGGTGAGGGAGGCGATGGCCGAATTGACGCCGATCACTTCCCCTTCCAGGTTAAGCAGGGGGCCACCGGAGTTGCCCGGATTGATGGGCGCGTCGGTCTGGATGACCTGGGGCAGCGAATAGGAACTGCCCGAATCGAGGCCGCGCTGGGAGGGCAAGCTGCGGCCCAGACCACTGACAATGCCCAGGCTCATGGAGCCCTGCTCGCCGAAGGGGTTGCCGATAGCCACTACGAACTGACCGACCTCGACACTGTCGCCGGCGGCGAGGGACAGCGGCTCGACGTCTTCCGGCAGCTCGCTGGCCTTGAGCACGGCGAGGTCGCTATCCACGTCCGTACCTACCAGTTGAGCCGAGGTTTGTTGCCCGTTGGCGAAAACGATCTCATAGGCTGAATCGTCCTCGGGGCCTTCGACGACGTGATTATTGGTGACGATATGGCCCTCGTCGTCGAAGACGAAGCCGCTGCCGCTACCCAGCGGCGGCGTGATGACAAAGACGACTGAGGGGTTGGCGCGGCCGTAGACGTCGACCAGGATGGCCTCAATGTCCGCGGCGCCCGATGCCTGGCTGAGTGTGGGCGTCGCCGTGGGCGAGGGCGTGGTGGTGGGACTCGGCGGTAGCGGCGTGGGGGTTGCGCTGGCGGTGGGCGGCGCGCCGGCGGTCTGTTGCGCCTGTACCTGAGCCAGCACGGTGGCGGCAATCGCCTCCGTGTCCGCTGTGGGCGGCGGCGTTTCATCGCCAGCGCACGCGGAGAGGATGAGGGCCAGAATAAGCAGAAGATGGGGATAGTATTTGCGCATGGGGCACCTACTGTTGTCAAACGATTGATTGATGTGAGTAGTATAGGGCTTTTTGCCGCGCATACGTAGCGGCCGGACGGCGCTTGACTGCCGGAATCGGGGATTGTTCAGAAAAGCCTAAGGTGGAGCGGCAATCGGCCTGCTGGTAAGCGGCA
>JBMCFH010000385.1:0-2682 GCA_048620455.1 Chloroflexota bacterium
ACGCGTCGGTGGCCACCACGCAGCGATATTTGAATCTGGAATTGGACCTGGAGACAACGGTCAGCGACTTCGTGCCCGTTTGACCGCTGGCCACTGCACCAGAGCCTCTCAGAGCGATTCTGACAGCGTTCGACGGGCAAAGGATTATGCGCCTGCGCACATTATGCGCATGGGGTGCAGACCGCGCAGATCGCAACAACAAGAGAGGTGCATAATCTTCGCCGGCGGTCATGCGTACAATCTTCGCCGCGAAAGCTGTCAAAGTTGACCGGCCGGTTAAGGTCAGGCTAAGGTGGGGTTAAGGTCGATTTCGGGGGGTGCAAACCTGAGCGCCTGACCATTTGACCATTTGCCTTCAGCGCCCAACCGACCATAATGGACGTACGTTTCCATCGCTGCGAGGGAGAATCATGGCCACCACGAAGACGTGCCCCTACTGCTACTCAACCATCGACGCCAGAGCCATCGTCTGCCCCCAGTGCCGGCGAGACCTGACCACCAAGCCACCACCCACCAAGGCGGACAAGGTCCAAACCCAAAGCAGTACTTCGCGCTTTCTCTGGGGCGCTTTTATCATAGTTGTTGCGTTCATCTATATCGCTTCTCTTGTGACGGGCGACGGCGACGAGCCTTCTCGTAGCGATGGCGCTACCAATGAGGGCGGCGCGCTCGTCAGGTTGACGGCGACGCCCAGCACGACGCCAGAGGCCGAGCGTGGCTCGCCTAAGCCGTCTACCCCGGCTCCCACGCCCACCCCGCCGCTGGCGCCACCTTTCGCCACCTTTCGCCAGAATTACGACACGATGACTGACGCGCAGTGGGAAGCCTTTGAAGAGACGGTCAGGGGCGCGCGCGTCGAGGGCTGGGAAGGTGTTATCGACGACGTGGACACAGGCGAGATTATGGGCGGCTACACTATCGAAGTCAGGATGGAAGAGGGCACCAGCTTCAGCCCCGTTTCCATCGACGTGCCCGAAGACGTCGCCCTCTCCCTCAACAGAGAGCAGCGCATTCGCTTCTCCGGCCGGATCCGCTATGCCTCCAACGATTTCCTCTTGTCTATCGCCATCGAGGACGCCCAGGTGACCGTCGTCGACTGAGATTTGCCAGCCGGTACCACCATACCACAGGGAGCGAGGGGAGCCCCACGTTGCAATCGTTGCAACACAAAAAAGGCCGTGGTCATGGGCGCCCAGGGGTATAATGGGGGTGAATAAGTGTACAACTTTCTCAAGGGAAGCCGTTTTGTTATCACTTTGCTATTGATTTAGGCAAAAACGAGGGCAATCCATGGGTTACGACGCGCGCGGCAGCTGGTATCGCTGGAACAAGAAGCAGACGGTCGAGGACAGCCTGACCCTCTCGACGAAGCCACTGACGAAGGGTCTGAACCGGGTGATGGACGCCGCCGAGCGCAGGGGCACAATCTGGGGCGGCATCCTGGAATGGTCATTGAGGAGCACCGGAGAGACAACCAGCAGCATCGGCTACACCATTGAGCGAGGCGACGCCGGGCCCCTGCTCCGCCTGCGGTACACGACGACGCGGCGCGGCGAAGAACAGAAACTGGATTACCGCGTGGCCACGACCTACACCGAGCCCAACTTCGGCGGCCGGCGCTGGTGGTTCCTCTGCCCCCTCGTCGTCGACGGCCAACCATGCCGGCGACGCGTGGGCAAGCTGTACCTGCCGCCAGGCGCCCATTACTTTGGCTGCCGGCAGTGCCACGATCTGACCTACGAGAGTACGCGGCAAAATGACATGCTCGACGGGGTAGACCGCCGGCTATGGGCCGTCCTGCGCAAGTTGAAGCACAAGGGCAGCGTCCTGGACCCGCTTCCGGATAAGCCGAAGGGCATGCACTGGTCAACCTACAGCTCCCTGGCCAGAGAGTACATGCACCTGCAGGAGCTGCGCAACGCGGCCTTTGTCTACGAAGTCGCCAAAATCATCGAGGGTGGTCCTGATGCCGATCAGGGGCTGCCTCTCCCCCCGCTCGACGAGGCAAAAGAGGATCTGGACTGGCTGTGGGAGGAGTACCAGAAACACCCAGATCGGTCCTACTTCAGCCCCGAGGAATATCGGCGCATCGCGCTGCGCGCCCTCCAGGAAGACGAGGAAACAGACGAGAAACCGAAGCGGGCGACGCTGGGCCAGCTCGCGCGCCAGGCCGGCGTGCCTTACGACTTCGCCAAAGAGGCGCAGGCTCACGACCTGATCCGGCCGGACGGCGGGCGCGGCAAACGTCGCAAGCGGTACCGGCGCAAGCTGGCCGGCTGGTTAGAGAAGCTACACCTGCTGCGCAACAGCGGTTACAGCTGGGAGGAGCTGCAGGCGTGGACGCGCCGGCGCTTCCGGCCGGGCCACGAGCATGAGGTGCGCTGGCCTGAGGGCTTCGAAGTGCCGGAATAGCGTTTGCATGCAAACAAAAATGAGGTGGCCGGTGTCGCGGGCGCGATCCGTGCCACCTCTGGGCGGGGAGCGATTCCAGGATAGCAAACAATGCAAATCGTGCAAGCAACAGCGTATCCACTGCTCACCGCTGTTTGCCGTTACTCGCCGCTGGGGTACAGTATGAGGCCATGATGCGAATTATCGCAGTGTCTCTATCCAAGGGCGGCGTGGGCAAGACGACGACGGCCGTCAATCTGGCGGCCGCCCTGTCCTTGATCGATCGACGTG
>JBMCFH010000386.1:0-2652 GCA_048620455.1 Chloroflexota bacterium
GGCTGTCGTGCGAGATGGACTGCAACCGGTACCGTATCAGCCTGGTTTAGAGTCTGTCAAGGCCAAAACATAGCGCATTTGGGCTAATTGGAAACTACCGAATGTGCCCCACTTTGTACTCGGCTTTTATAGCCTGATACATAGTCCATCCCGGCAGTTCCCACTACTTTCGACTACCGGTCTGTTCGCCGTATAAGGATGAGAGCTGGGCCAGGGGGGTGTCGTAGAGGCCAACGCTGGCTATAATAGGCCCATGATATCAGTTGTCATACAAGCGGGAGGCCAATCCAGCCGCATGGGTGTGGACAAGGGATTGGTGCCTCTCGCCGGAAGACCAATGATCGAACACGTTTTGGCCCGGGTGGCAGGCCTGGGGACCGAAACGTTGATTACGACGAACAATCAGGACGAGTATAAGTATCTGGGATTGCGCATGGCTTCTGACGAAGAGCCGGGGGCCGGGGCGCTGCCCGGGTTGCGTACGGCGTTGCGCGCCGCGCAGGGCGACACGGTACTGGTGGTCGCCTGCGATATGCCGTTTGTGAATCGCCTGTTGCTGGAGCATTTGTTGAACCTCTCCGGTGAGGCCGACGTGGTGGTGCCGCGTTGGAACGATCGCTACCAGACGATGCAGACGGTGTACGCGCGTAAGAAGTGCCTGAAAGCTGTGGACGAGGCGCTGGCCCAGGGCGAGCGCCGCATGATCAGTTTTTATCCACAGGTGCTGGTGCGCCACGTGCCGCCGGAGGAGATCGCGGAGTACGATCCGAGCGGGCGGTCTTTTTATAATGTAAACACACCGGAGGAACTGGCCGAGGCGGAGCGTTTCCTGGCCAGGGCCAAGGGGTATTAGTGAGGGTTTGCCAATCTTGTGCCCCACTGTTTCATAGAATAGTATAATAAATATAGCGAGAAGGTGCTCTGACCAAGGTATGATAGAGACACCTTTGATCCCAGCGGCTCATTCCCACACCGCATTGGAGGTAGTATGTCCCACATCGAAGCTGACTTGAGCGTTCTCCGCCCCTATCTGGAGCAGGTGGCTCCTTACGGCCGCCGTATGCTGCTCCCGGCGCTGCACAGGGCCCAGGCGCATTATGGCTGGTTGCCTGAGGAAGTGCAGATGGCGATCAGCGAAGCGCTGCGCGTGCCTCTGGCCGACGTTCACGGCGTCATCGAATTTTATACGATGTTCTACAACGAACCGACGGCGCAACGCGTGATTCGTGTCTGTGAGGATCCGGCCTGCGCCATGGGCGGCGCGGAGGAGGTTATAGAGGCCATTGAGGCGCAGCTGGGCCTGGAGCATGGCGAAACCAGCGCCGATGGCAGCGTGACGTTTGAGCGCGTGCCCTGTCTGGGCATGTGCGAGTTTGCGCCGGTAGCGTTGAACGGGGAGCAGCCGGCGGGCGATCTGACGCCGTCTGACGTGCCCGAGTTCCTGGCGGGCAACTATCCGGAACCGGAGGCGCGGGTGTACGGCGAGCCGCTGTGGCTGTCGGGGCGTGTGGGCAAGGTGGACCCGGAGAGCCTGGGCGATTACGAGGCGCACGAGGGCTACGCCGCTCTGCGCAAGGCGCTGGAGATGACGCCAGAGGCGTTGATCGAGATGATGAAGGGCAGCGACGTGCTGGGCCGCGGCGGGGCGATGTTCCCCCTGGGACAGAAGTGGGCCTTTACGCGCGGCGCGCCGGGCGAACCGGACCAGAAGCATATTATTGCCAACGCGGACGAAAGCGAGCCGGGCACCTTTAAGGACCGCGTGTTGATGGAGAACGATCCGTTCAGCCTGATTGAGGCGATGACCATGGCGGGGTACGCGGTCGGCGCGGAGAACGGCTGGATCTTTGTGCGCGGCGAGTATCCGCGGGCGGCGCGGCGGCTGCAGACGGCCATCGAAAAGGCGCGTGACGCGGGATACCTGGGCCGCGACATCCTGGGAAAGAAAGGGTTTAACTTTGATATTGAGTTGCGGCTGGGGGCCGGCGCTTACATTTGCGGCGAGGAGACGGCGCTGTTTGAAGCGATCGAAGGCAAGCGCGGGTTCCCGCGCATCAAGCCGCCGTTCCCCACCACGCATGGCCTGTTCGGACAGCCGACGGCGATTAACAATGTGGAGACGCTGCTGGCGGCGCTGGCGGTGGTGCGTCTGGGTGTGGATGAGTGGGCCAGCCAGGGCACAGAGGAGTCGCCGGGTACGAAGTGGTTCTGCCTGAGCGGGCGCGTGCAACGGCCGGGGCTCTACGAGGCGCCGTTCGGCCACACGGTGCGCGAGATGATTGAGATGGCGGGCGGCGTGCCCGATGGCGGCGAGGTGCAGGCGGTGCTCATGGGCGGCGCAGCCGGTGCGTTCATCGGGCCGGATCTGCTGGACGTGCCCCTGACGTATGAAGACGCTAAAGAAGCGGGATTCCCGCTGGGCTCGGGCGTGATCATGGTCTTCGACGATCTGGCCGACGTGCGGGAGGCGCTGTATGAGTTGAGCCGCTTCTTCGCCCATGAAAGCTGTGGTAAATGTTTCCCCTGCCAGCTGGGCACGCAGCGCCAGATGGAGATTCTGGACCGCGTGGCGCACAACGGCGGCGCGCGGCCTGAGGATAAACAGACGTTGCTGGATGTGGGCTTTACGATGACGGAAACGTCGTTGTGCGG
>JBMCFH010000387.1:0-2649 GCA_048620455.1 Chloroflexota bacterium
GCCTGGGGTGGCTCAGCCTCCAGGAGCAGCCGGTCGCCGCATTCCTGGCCGGCGTCGACCCGCGCGACTTCGCCCTGTGGGCGCTGCTGGGCACCGACGTGGCGACCATGTGCGTCTCCGTCTTCTTTCTCTACGTCTGGCGGCCGGTCTGGCGGCCGCGACTGGCGTGGTCGGCGGAAACCGTGCGCTACTTCCTCAGCTTCGGCTGGCGCAACTTCATGAACCAGGTCCTCCTGCGGGCGCTGGACCACGTCGACGACCTGTGGACCCGGCTCTATCTGGGGACGATACCGCTCGCCGACTATTCGCGGGCCTACACCTTCGCCACCCACCCCCGGCGCGCCCTGGCGGCGCCCCTCAACGCCGTCGTCGGCGGCACCTACGCCGAACTCAAGGGCAATCGCCTCCGCCTTTCCCGCGCCTTTTTCCGGACCAACGCGCTGATTTTGCGCAGCGCCTTCTTCATCGGCGGCCTCCTGGCGCTTATTGCTCCGGAGTTCATCCGCCTGCTGCTGACGGAAAAGTGGCTGACGATGCTGACGGCTTTCCGGCTGATGCTGATCTTCACCCTGCTCGACCCCATCCGCCAGACGGTGGCCCATCTTTTTATCGCCGCCGGCGTTCCCGAACGGGTAGGCGTCGCCCGCTTTACGCAGCTCATCGTGTTGGTGGCCAGCCTCTTTCTGCTCGGTCCGTCCCTGGACATCGCCGGCGTGGCCCTGGCCGTAGACGTGATGCTCCTCGTCGGCATCGCCTACCTGCTGTGGTACGCGCGCGAGTACGTCGATTTCTCGCTGCGCCGTCTCTTTCTCTCGCCGACCATCGCCCTGTTGCCGGCGCTGTTCGCCGGCTACGCGGCCAGTCTGCACCCGGCCATCGCCGACTCCGACTGGCGCACGGGCGCGGCCAAAGCTATCATTTTTACGCTCTTATATGGAACGATCATTCTCCTCTTAGAGTTTAAAGAAATCGTCGACATATCACGCCCCTACCTGATCACGCCCATCGTAACCCGCATTAAGTCCCAGGGACCGGGTCGAGGAAACGCCTGAAGCTGGCGGCCGTCGTCTCAGGAAGCCAGAGAAGGGAAAGGAGCGCATGAACCACCGCGAAAAGGCCGAGCAGTCATTCCGGTTGCCTCCGCAGCACGGCCAGCTGACCGCACTACGCGAAAAGATCGCCTATCTATGGCGCCTGCTCTTGCCGCGCGCACGGTACCCGCTGGCCGGCGGCCGCGGCTCCCTGAGTTGCCGCCCCCTTTTCATCGTGGGCGCGCCCCGTTCGGGAACTACCCTGTTGCGCAGCATGCTGGTCGCCGGGGGAGAGGCTGCCATTCCGCCCGAGGCCCAGGTCATCGGCAAAGCAGCGCGCAAATTTCGCGCGTTACACTTTCTGGGCTGGCCCGATCTGTGCCGGCTGACGCTGGCCCAGTTCGAGGGCAGCGGCCAGTTTGACCTCTGGGAACTCAATCTGGCGCCCCTGCACCGCACGGTTCTGGAGATACCGCCGGGCGAGCGCTCCTATGCACGCCTCGTCGACGAGGTCTTTCGCTTTTATTCCCAGACACATTTCCCGGACGCCCATTTTTGGGGCGATCAGTCGCCCATCCACACCCTCTACCTGCCGTGGATCGCGGCCGCCTTCCCACAGGCACGTTATCTCCACCTCTTGCGGGACGGCCGGGACGCGATTGCCTCGGCCGTCGAAAAAGGCAGAACGGTACAGTACGCCACGGAACGGTGGCTGGCCAGCGTGCACCGGGCGGCCGATCTGGGCCGGCGGCTTCCAGGCGAGCAGTTTCTGGAGCTGCGCTACGAGCAATTGGTTTCGGAACCGGAAGGGAGTTTGCGCCGGGTGACAGATTTCTTGCAGATATCGTACCGGCCGGTCATGCTCGATTATTGGCGGCGGCCGACGACGGTCGAACACCGCCGTTTTCCCAGCCATCGGGGGCTGCAACGGCCGGTATTTACCGATTCCATCGGCCGCTGGCAGGAGCGACTGACGACAGAACAACAACGTTACGTCTCCGAGAAAATCGCGCCGGAGCTTCGCCGCTTCGGCTATTTGCCCGGCTACCTGTCCTGATATGCGCCTGACACGACGAATGCTCAAGACCCATTTACAGTTCTGGATTACCAGCCGGCGCGTGGACGCCTGGTCGGAAAAGGTGAACGTCTTCTTCGTCCTAGCTATCGGTCGTTCAGGCACTTCCTTTCTCGCCCATCTGCTCGACCAGGCCCCGGGCGCTCACGTCGTCCACGAGCCCATCGGCGAGGATTTCATGGCCTACCAGGAGGCCTTTCACGATCCAGACGCCGCCCGCAGCTACGTTCACCGCTTTCGTAAGAAAGAGATCTACCTGCGGGCGCGCGCCGTCCAGATGGAGCATATGGAGGCGTACGGCGAGGTCAACAGCGCCTTGCGACGCCACGCCCGGGCGCTGGCCGCCGCCTTCCCCGATGCCGTCCTCTTCCACCTGGTACGGGATGGTCGCGACGTGGTGCGCTCGATGAGCGCGCGCTGGACGATGACGCCGGAAGACAAGAATACGAACGCGATCCGGCCCCGGCCGGGCGATCCCTGGGCAGGTAAATGGGAGCAAATGGACCGTTTCGCCCGCCTCTGCTGGTACTGGCAGGTGGAAAA
>JBMCFH010000388.1:0-2645 GCA_048620455.1 Chloroflexota bacterium
TGCCGCAACGTCGCGCCCAGGAAGGACTTTGTGCGTGGGTTCTGGGGGGCGCCGAAAAGCTGCTCGGGTGGGCCCTGTTCTACGACCTGTCCGTTGTCGAAGAAGACGACGCGGTCGGACACCTCGCGGGCGAAGCCCATTTCGTGCGTCACGAGGAGCATGGCCATTTCCCCTTCCTCGGCCAGTTCGCGGATGACGCCCAACACCTCGCCGACCAACTCGGGGTCCAGGGCGGAGGTGACCTCGTCGAAAAGCATGACTTTGGGCCGCATGGCGAGGGCGCGGGCGATGGCCACGCGCTGCTTTTGGCCGCCGGAGAGCTGCGACGGGTAGTGATCGCGCTTGTCGGCCATGCCTACCTTGTGCAGCAGGTCCTCGGCGCGGACGATGGCCTCTTCTTTTTTCATGCCCAGGACGTGAATGGGCGCTTCTGTGATGTTGCGCAGGGCGGTCATGTGAGGAAAGAGGTTGAAGTGCTGGAAGACCATACCGATCTTGCCGCGTACCTTACGCAGGTGTTTCTCGTCGGCCTCGATGAGCTGGCCGTTGGCGCGCTTGTGCCACAGTGGTTCGCCATCGACCCAGATGACGCCGCTATTAGGCTTTTCTAGCGTCATCAGCACGCGCAAAATGGTCGTTTTGCCCGAGCCGCTGGGGCCTATGATTGTCACTATTTCTGCGGGTCCCACATCGAAGTCTAGTTCGCGCAGGACGACCAGATCGCCAAAGGCTTTGGTTACCTTTTCAAAACGGATGATGGAATCACTTGTTGTTCTATCCAGATTATCTTGCATAGCGTGCCTCCAATCTACGAACGAAAATGGACGAGGGATAGCTGATCAGGAAGTAGAGGGCGCCGACCAGGGTGATCGGCTCCAGATAGCGGAAGCTGCGGGTACCGATCGTCTGGCCCGTGTACATTAACTCAGTCACCGTAATGGAGAAGAGCAGCGCCGATTCTTTGAACATGGCGACCAGGTAGTTGCCCAGGGCGGGGAACATCGGTGGGATGGCCTGGGGCAGGATGATGCGCGTCCAGGTGTGCATCGGCGAGAAATTGAGAGCGCGCGATGCTTCCCACTGTCCTTCCTCGACGGCGTCGATGCCCGCACGGTAGACTTCCGACGTGTAGGTGCCATAGTGCAGGCCCAGGGCCAACGTGCCCACGATGAAGGCCGGCAGGCGTAGACCGTAGCGCGGCAGGACGTAGAAGAAGAAGAAGAGCTGGACGAGGAGTGGCGTGCTGCGCACAAACTCGACGACGGCGCCGGACACATTGGAAAGCCAACCGTTTTCACTGCGCCGGCCCAGGGCCAGTAGCAGGCCCATGATGGCGGCTACGGCGAAGCTGGCGAAGGATACCTGGATGGTTACCAGGAGCCCTTGCAGCAATTGAGGCAGAATCTCCAGAGCAAATTGAAAATCGAAAAATTCAGTTAATTCGTTCATCGTTTATGGCCTCCTATGCTACCCAACGTCGTTGCCGTTCCAGCCAGCGCACGCCCAGCGTCAGCGGATAAGCGATCAGGAAGTAGATGAAAAGTAGCAGGATGAACACTTCGGTGGTACGGCCCACACTCTGGCGCAAGGTCAGGGCCTGGAAGGTTACGTCAGAGAGGGTGATCAGGGAAACCAGCGACGTGGCTTTCAAGAGTTCGATGAGTAGATTGCCAAAGGGGGGCAGAATGCGCACGATAGCCTGGGGCAGGATTACGCGTCGCATCATCAGGTTGCGTGTCATGTTGAGAGCAGTGGCGGCTTCGATCTGTCCGCGGGGAATGGCCTGAATGGCGCCACGCACGACTTCTGCGCCGTAGGCGCCGACGTTGAGGCCCAGGGCGAGGACGCCGGCCTGAAATTCGTTGATGCTGATCTCAAATGGCGGCAGGGGCAGGACGAAGTAGATCCAGAAGAGCTGTACCAGAATGGAGGTGCCGCGGAAGATTTCGACGTACATGCCACTGATACCGCGCAGCAAAGCGTTGTCCGAAGCGCGCAAGATGCCCGTGAATAGGGCCACAGCTAAGGCCAACAATGCCCCCCAGAAGGTGAGGGTAATGGTCGTGCTCAGACCACGCAGTAGCGTGGGCGCCAGGTCGAACGGCGCTAATTCTGGTGGGTTGGTCATCATCTGCACGCCAAATGCGGTGCCGATGGTGAGAATAGCGATCGTCAAGAAGATTACGTTCTTGATACGATCTGCGTCAAGGCCAAGACGAGCAGCCATCATTCCTCCTTTGCTACTCCCTCTCGCAGGTCACGAGAGGCGATAGATAGCATTAGACAATGTGAAGTTGTTGCGACGTGGTCGTCAATCGCTCACAGCCCTCCTCTGTGACGAGAGCGGTGTCGGACACAAAATAATCACCGCGACCGGTGTCCATGAGCCAGGACATGACGTGGAAGGTCATGCCCGCTTGCAGTTGCAGGTCGCTATCGTGGCGCAGGCCGACGACGTCGCCGCCGCCGACCCAACTGGGTGGGAAGCCCAGACCGATCAGGTAGCCGCAGTGGTGGCGACGGTAGTGGGAAAGCCCGGCAGCATCGATGCGCTCCTGCCAGGCGCGGTAGACGTCCCGGGCCAGCGCGCCGGGGCGCATGGCGCAGATGACGTCCTGGAATGCCTGCAGGCAGAGCTGGGCCAT
>JBMCFH010000389.1:0-2627 GCA_048620455.1 Chloroflexota bacterium
GCGAGTGGGCGCTGCGCCCGGGGCCCATGCTCACTTACCTGAAGATGCTCTTCTCGGACACGTCGACCTTCCGCACCGCGCTAAACGTTGGCCTGCAGCACCTTTCCTGGGCAGGCACCGATACAGGAGCGCCGGTGTCGACCTGATGCTCGTACGCCACCGGACGCCTGGAAGCACAGCGGGCAGACGCCTGACGGAAAGCGTGCTGCTGGGCGCAGCGGCTGCAGCCATCCTCTGGGCTACGAGCCAAGGAAGGGCGGGACCCTGGCCCCTGGTGCTGGTGGTGCCGCCTTTTTTTCTTGCCTGGATTTGGGGAGGCGCCCGCTTGCGGAGGACGCCGCTGGATCTCCCGCTCCTGCTTTTCGCCGCCACAGCTCTGCTCGGCGTGTGGGCCGCATATGATCGCCAGCAAGCCCTGGACAAATGGTGGCTGCTGGTCGCGGCGCTCTTCCTCTTCTACGCCCTGGTCATGCAACAAGAACAGATGCTATGGTTAGCAGCCACGGCGCTGGCTGTCGTCGGCGTAGCCGTCGCCGCCGCTTTTCTCTTAACGCACGACTGGCAAGCTTATCCCGTCAAATTCGCCGCCGTCAACCGCCTGGCGCAATCGTGGGTGGGCGTTCGACCTTCTCTGGGCGCCGGCGGCCCGCATCCTAACGTCGCCGGCAGCTTAATGGCCATGCTCCTGCCCTTCCAGCTGGTCTGGGCAGCCGCCAGCCTGAAGGAGAAGCGCGTGGCGCTGTTCGCCGCGATCTGTTGTGGCCTGGCCCTGACCGCTCTGGCCCTCCTGCTAACCGCCTCCCGCGGCGCGCTACTGGCGGGCATCGCCGGCGGAGCGACGGCGCTCGCCTGGCTGGTCATCGCCGGCAGAGGACCGGCGCTCAGGCGGTTGCTTCCCCTCCTCTGGGGCAGCCTGCTCCTCGTGCCGCTGCTGCTCACGCTGATAGCCGCTTCCGGCAGCGGCGCAGGCGGCGCCGCCTTGCTCGACCGGCTGCCCGGTCCGGCGCAGGCCAGCCATCGCGCCCTGCTGGCAGCCGACACGCACCGGCTGGTCACTGACTTCCCCTTCACCGGCGGCGGCCTGGCCTCGTTTCCCGGCCTTTACTCCCAATACATCCTCGGAATCCCGCACTACATGTTGCCCAACGGGCACAACCTTCTCCTCGACGTCGCCCTGGAACAAGGAGTTGTTGGCACCGGCGCCTTTCTCGTCACCGTAGCCGTGACACTCTATCTGTTACTATGTGAAACCAGAGGCGACAGCAATAAAGGCCAACTGCCATTACAAGGGAACACGCTCCTACGCCTGGCGTCCATTGCCAGTTTCACAACGCTTCTACTCCACGGCCTGGTGGAAGACACCGTGTACGGAAGCAGCGCCCTGCCCCTTCTGTTCGTGGCACCGGCCTTTGCCATCGCGTTAACGACGCCGGCGTCGCGGCGCGAACGGACAAATTCCCGGTCACCTTTTGTTCTGCGCCTGGCAACCGCCGGGCTCATCGCGCCCCTGATGCTATTCCTTGTGCTGGCGCCCGGCGCGCGCGCAACGCTATACGCCAACCTGGGCGCCGTACAGATGGCCCGCGTTCAACTGGAAGACTGGCCCACCGGAAACTGGGCCACCGGAAGCAAGGCCCCGCTCATGGCCCCCGCCGAATCACAGTTCCAGCGCGCCCTACTGCTGAATCCACGCCAGCCCACCGCGCGCTACCGCCTTGGCGCGTTGGCCATGCTGCGCCGCGATTACGCTGAAGCGGCCTCTCACCTGGAGATTGCCTACGAACAAGAACCGGAACACAATGGCATGCGTAAGGCCCTGGGCTACAGTCACCTGTGGGCCGGCGACATCAATCGCGGCGCGGCGCTGCTTTCCGCCGTTGAGGGCAGCCGGCAAGAGCTGCGCGTCTACAGCGGCTGGTGGCAACGCCAGGGACGAGCTGACCTGGCCCAGAATGCCAGCCTGGCGCTTGAACAGCTCCGAGAACAACAGTAGCCACAAAAAAGAACGCCCCTGCTTGAAGCAGGAGCGTTCATCCAACTCCACCAGAAAAACTGGCCGGCAGCTTATCCTTGTTTCCAGGAATAACGAAGTGCCACAAGTGCAACGCTCAAGATGGCGAGCACAGCCACAGCCAGGGCAATGTAAATACCCGTCGCGCCGGAGGAGGCGCTAATACCGGACAGGTTAATCGCCGTCTGCGTTACCGGTGTGTAGGCAACGCTGGCAATCGCGCCGCTGCCGGCAAAGTCAAAGTCAATGCGCCGCGCGCCCAGCGCGTTCACCGCGATGTTTTCGTAGCTGTTGTCACCAAGCCCAGCCGGGTTCGCACTCACCAGCACTTGCGTACCGGCGGTATCGGCGTACGCATTGATGGTCAACGCCTCCGAAGACTCCTGGTCCAGAATTTCGGTGTAATCAATGATTACCTCTTCACTAAAGAGGAAGGTGATGGTTCCCCCGTCGGCATCGTCGTTGGGGTCGCCATCGATAAAGCCGTCGCCATCGCGATCGGGAACCGTAGGGATAATTAGGACGTTTTCGTGACTCATGCAGTTCTCACCAGGCTCTCCCACCTCGCCACCGTCACCGACGCCGGGTCCGCCGCCGGGACAGGTCTCGTTCGGCG
>JBMCFH010000390.1:0-2621 GCA_048620455.1 Chloroflexota bacterium
CCTTCATACTGCACGTCGATGCCGGTGGCTTCTTCGAAGGGGGCCAGGGCGTTGACGAAGTTCTCTTCCTCGGCTTCTGTCCACTTGCCGAAGATGGTGACAGTGCTGCCGCTGAACTCGCCGGTCTGGGCGCGTTCCCAGAAATTACCGTCAGCCCCGGAGTCATCCGTCGTTGGGGCTGTGGTCGGTTCTGGCTCGGCGCTGTCATCACTTTGCTCGCCGCTGTCGCCGCTGTCCACCTCCGGGGCACTGCTTTCCTCCGTGGGTTGCGGTGTGGGCGCTTGTGGCCGTTGGCCACAGGCAGCCAGGACGACGATGAGAGCCAGCACGAGAAATGATAAGAATTGCCTTTTCATCTTGTTCCTCCTCCCATAGATTTATGGGGTTCTAGATGTGAGAAAACGATCGCTGGCTGCCTGCTCCGCCAGCGCCAGAGCACCCAATACGCCGGGATTGATCTCCTCGGATAGCGTAATGACCCGTTCCGGCGGCAACATCGAGGCCGCCAGCGGTGATTGGCGGCGCAGGTGGGCAAGTTGCGCCGCCACCGGATTCCAGAAAGCATCGCCGGCCCCGGTCACGCCGCCGCCGATCACGATGCGCTCCACGTCATACGTCATGGCCAGCAAATGAATGGCGCGGCTGATGTAGATGCTGGTGCGTTCGATGAGCTCGACTGCCTGCGGGTGGCCCTGCTGAGCCGCCTCGTAGACGGCAGCCGTGCTGGGGAGCGGGCCGGCGCCGTCCGGGCCGTTCGGACTCAGGAAGGGTCTGGCCTGGCTGGCGATTGCCGGGCCGGAGGCCACCGCTTCCAGGCAGCCGCGGAGCCCGCAGTTGCAAAGCGGGCCGTCCGGGTCTACGACGATGTGTCCGATCTCGCCGGCCATGCCGTTGGCGCCGCGATAGAGCTCGCCATGACAGACCACGCCGGCGGAGATGCCGGTACCGATGCTGAGGTAGGCCACGCTGTGCAGCGCATCGCGGGCCGTACCGGCCTGGCGCAGGTGGCGGTAGACGCCCATGGCTGCCAGGCGCACGTCGTTTTCCACAACCACGGGGCAATCGCCAAGCCCTTGCGCCAGCTCCGCGCCCAGAGGGAAAGACGTCAGGTTGAGATTGACGGCCAGCCGTACAATGCCGCGATCGCGATCCACCTGGCCCGGCACGCCAAGACCCACGGCGGCGAGCTGTTCAGTGGTAATCCCGGCGTGGGCCAGCGCCTGATCCAGCGCCAGGCGGATGGTGCGCAGCAGCCCTTCGCCGCCGCTGTTGTCTGTGGCGATGACGGCGCGGCCCACCGTCTCATTCCCGGTGGTGGCGATGGTCGCCTCGATTTTGGTGCCTCCTACGTCAATGCCTGCGAGATACTGTTTCATTCCTGTGGCCTGTTTGCCTTCCTTAGTCCGTACAATCTATACGATGCCCAGCTCGTGCCTGAGGACGAGAGCGGAGGAGCCAAGGATCACCACGTCAGTTCCCAGCACCGAGTAGCTCAACGTGGTTTCGTCCACCAGAGCGGGCAGCGCTCGGCGCCGCGCCGCGGTCTGGGTCGCCTGCAGCAAGCGCTCGCCGAACTGGCTGACGCGCCCGGAAAGCACGATGTGATGCACATTGAAGGCAGCTACCAGGTTGGCGATAGCCGTGCCCAGGTAGCGCCCGGCGCTGTCCACGTGCCGTTGCGCCTGTTCCTGTCCTTCCTCGTAGGCGGCGACAAAGTCACTCCAGGAAGCGCCCGCGCCCAACATCTCCTCCGCTGCCTGCAAGAACGCGCGCGTGCCGGCAACGGTTTCCAGACAGCCGCGGTTGCCGCAGCTGCATAAAGGGCCGTCGTCGGCAACCACGACGTGGCCGATTTCGCCGGCGGCAAAACCGTCGCCGTATAGAGGGTGACCGTCGAGCACAATGCCCGCGCCGATGCCCTGGCCAATGCGAATCAAGATCAGGTTACGGCTGTCCCAGCCCACGCCGAAGGTGAACTCTCCCAACGCGGCAGCCTGGCTGTCGTTGGCCACGTAGGTGCTGACCTCATACCGCGACTCCAGCAGGCTCTTGAGTGGCAACTGGCGCCAGCCCAGATTGACCGCCTGGCGCACGACGCCGCTGTGAGGGTCAACCAGGCCCGGTGTGCCGATGCCAATGCCCAGGATGGGCACCGGCGAGGCCGCTCTGAGACGTTCTATTAGCTGGTAGACAAGGTCCAGGGCCTCGTCGCCCGTTCTCCCCTGCAGGGGGAATTCGGCGCGTTCGGTGACGCCGCCGCGCAGATTGACCAGCGCGCCGCGGAACTGCCGGCTGCCAAGATCGATGCACAGCAGGCGATGGGCGTTGCTTTGCACTTCAAGCAGGGTGGGCGGCTTGCCCCCGGCGGAGGGGCCCAGGCCAGTCTCGGCGATCAATTCTTCCTGGAGAAGGTTGCTGACGATGGTGGAGACGGTGGGACGCGTCAACCGGGTGGCGCGGGCGATGTCGGCGCGGCTTATGCCGTTTTGCTCGTAGATGGTTTTCAGTACGAGCTGGGTGTTGTGGTTGCGTGTTTGCTGGCGGGTGGCTTTTTTCATGACGGGTTCTAAACTAAGTTAGTAAAGTTAACTTACAAAGTATAATATAATTTTAATGGAGGG
>JBMCFH010000391.1:0-2621 GCA_048620455.1 Chloroflexota bacterium
TCCTGCCGCACATACGGCGGATTGCCCACCACCGCGTCAAAGCCCGGATTCTGCTTCCAATCCGCCCGCTCCAGGTCGATAAAAACCTCAGGAAACTCAAGATCCCAGTGGAAGAAGCGGTGCCTCTCGTGATGGTCGCGGGCCGTTTCTAGGACGGCGCGCTCCTTCTCATCAGCCGCTTCCGGCCCCGCTTTGACCAGCGCCACCGCCTTCTGACCCTCGTACAACAGAAAGTCGTTGGCCCCCTGTCGCGCCTCCTTGTCCAGGAAGGGGCGCATGGTATATACGTCCAACAGGCGTTTATAGGGCTGCGCCTGGCGGTCAAACTCGCGGAACAGCTCCTCGCTGCGCTCCACCTCCTGCAACGTGGCGTCGCTGAGTCCGCTGATGCCGCGCATGATTTCGGCGGCGCGCAGCAGGCCGGAGAAAGGACCGCTCATAAACGACAGAGCCATCTGGCCCTGCTCCTCGCCCGGAGTCATCTCCGCCTCCGCCTCCCGCGCCAGGCCGCCCACCAGCGAGTTGCCCCAGCGCAGGTGGTGGTCCAGGAAGCTGAGCGGCGCGCCAATCGTAAATGTGTGCAACCATAACGAGACTTTGGCCAGCTCCACCGCCATGCGGTTCAGGTCCACGCCGTAAATACAGCGCTTCATCACCACCCGCTGTAGAAGCTGCGTGTCGTCCAGCCGCTCGCGGTCCACCTCGATGCCCTGCTGGGCCATGTTCCGCAGAATCTCGCGCCGTATGTCCGACAGCCAGGAGAGGACCGGGTTGTGCTCGGGGTGTTCGTCCAGGATAGTGATCAGGCGCGTGGTGAGAAAATCGACGACCTCCACCAAAAAATGGCCGCTGCCCATCGCCGGATCACATACTTTTATGTCAAGCAGCGCCTCGCGCGCCTCCCGTTCTTTCTCGCGCACCGCTTTCTGAAGGAGCGTCTGCTCGTTACGATAGCGAGACTCCACAGCACTCGTCAGAGACGGATCGGACAACTTGTCGCCCAGCGCCGCCAGGCACTCCCGCTCGGGCACAATCTCCGCCATCAGCGCGCCAAAACGAGCCGCCCGCTCCTCCAGAAGCGGTTCCAGCGCGTGGCGCACGATGTACTTGACGATGTAATCCGGCGTGTAGTAGGAGCCCGTTACCTTGCGCTCGCCGCGGTCGTTTTCCAGGTGCACCTCGCCCGCCGCGGCGTCGTCCACCACCAGCCGGTACTCCAGCAGCCCTTCGTAAATAGCGCCCAGGTGGCGCACGCCGATGTAGCCGTAATCCACCGTCTCGCCGTCGACGCGGCCCAGCAGATCCAGCGCCCGCGCCAGGCGGCGGTCGCTGATTTTGTGTTGCGTCAGAAAGTAGTTCTCGCGCTGCCGGCGGCGCTGGTGAGGCTGGCGAAAGTCGAAATGGAAGAGGCCGCCATTGTAGCGGGGCAGGCCAATGCCGCGATCGCCGCGGTCGATCAGCCGGAACAGGCTCAGCAGGTGATCGTAGAGCCAGGTGGCGTGCTGGCCCAACGGCTCCTGATTATCGATCCGTCGCGCCACCTGGCGGGCCACGGTGGTCAGGCTATGGTTATGGTAACCCTTGTTTTGCACCGGCAACAGATCGCGGGCCTCTCCATACAGCAGAAAAAGCAGCTTGTATAGTAGCGAAAGGGTCGCCTCGTAGATCAACGTGCGCGCTTCGGCGCTGGAGACATCTTCGCCCTTATGCGCCGCGTCGGCCACAAAGCCGCCAGCCAACAAGGGGAAAATCTCGTCAAACACACGCTCTTTCAGGCGATCCCCCACTACGCGCGCGTAGGTGGCGCTGCCGGCGCGCACGCGCTCCAGGAAATTGTTGCCGTGAGTATCGGGCACGAAGGCGCGGCGGCGAAAAAACAACCAGAAGCGGCGGAAATCCTGGGGGCGATTCTCCAGAATGTCGATCAGGTCCACTTCGTAGAACTCGGTGGCGGGGCCGGACACCTGCCGCGAATAAAGCCGCCACACGCGCCCATTGCTCAGAATGCCCCAATCCACACCGGTAGCCACCAGATAACTGACGATCTGGTGGCTGGGGTTGCGGTTGTCGTAGTGGGCGCGCTCGCTGAGCGGGCGATCCCACTGTTTGGCGTCGGCGATGGCCACGGCGCGGCTGTAAAACGCCGTCTCATCGTGCAGCAGCGTATCCGCTTCTGCTTTTCCCGCGGCGTTGGCAAACAGGGCGTAGTCCGGGCGCTGTAACTGCCCCTGCTGGTGGGCCGTGGTCTGCACGCTGTACGCGCCGTCGAACCCCAGCACCTCCCGCAGCAGTGGCTGGATGAACTCTTCCTCCGTCTGCGCCTCGTTGTAATTGGGCAAGACGCCCTTGCGCGCCTCGTACAGCGCCCGCGCCCTGTCCAGCGCAGCGGAGACGTCGTCCCGCCACTCCGCGTGTTGCGACAGGCGGCGGTCGAGATAATGTTGTGAGAAAAGGGATTTACTGGTCTTGTTGCTCATAGCACTTTGGATATGATGTAGCTGAATGACCGGAACGTCTCCTCGCACAAATATTCTACTGGAGACGCCTGGATTCGACCAGACGACGGCCTGCGCGGAATGAATCCGCGGCTACCATAATGTGGGCCACAACAGGAGCGTGAC
>JBMCFH010000392.1:0-2613 GCA_048620455.1 Chloroflexota bacterium
ATATTCGGCGGTGTACAGCCAGCGACCGGCTGGTGAGGGGATCGCCAGCGCAAAGGAGTCGGACGCGCTAAGTAGTTCTGGTCCTGCTATTAATTCTGTATCGCCGAGTTCGAGTAAAAAGCTGTAAAAGAGTTCACGTTCTTCCCCGGCACCTATAGCGTGTACCAGCAGCCGCGTGGGTTCGCCCGCAAGCGGCTGAACGTCTATCAAGGTGAGGGTTTCCGGCCGTTCCTCGCCAGGCAGCGCGCGCCAGAAGTCCGCGGTGCGGGCAACTACCTGCGGCTGGTCGCTGCCGGCTGTTGGGAATGCCTGCAGCTGATCGTCTGCGACGGTGGCAATGACGAGTTCGTAGCTCGCGCCATCGTTCGCTTGCCGCAGATAGCCATAGCGCTTCTCATCGAGCCAGAAGGGGCTGAAGCCGCGGCCGACCTGCTCCGTATCTTGAGCCAGTTCGTTCCCTCGATAGAGTGCATAGTGCGCCTGCCAGTTGCCGGGACTGGGCTCGTCGACGGCGACGGTCATTCCCTGTAACAATGTCTGTTGCCCCGACGGCGACCACACCGGCATGCCGACCAACGCTTGTCGGGCGCATCCGTTGGCGCTGCAGCTTCCCACATCTACGAGCCAGGTCGTCCGCAGCTCAGCCTGGACGAAACCGTCCCTGAATACATATTCGGCCAGGACTACAAAGCGACCCGTAGGGGTGGTTCGCAGTACCCAGGAGCGCGTTTCCCCCTCACTTTCCTGGCGCCATTCGTGAATAACGACCTCTTCGTCTTCGTGATCTATGCTCCCCTGTTGCCGAGCATCGGGACGCCAGATAAAGCGACCGACGCCGGCTAAGTCGGGAGCGTAGGTTGTCTCGCGGATGACGTACCCATAGCCGTCTTCGAGCGCGGTTATCGTCGGCTGGCTGGTATTGCGCATCGAATCGGGCGGCTGTTGCCGGAAGCGGCTCAGTTCTGACCATTCGCCGGCGTCGAAGTCATAGGCCAGGAGCCAGGTTTCTGTTCGTTCCGTACTACAGCTGAATTGCAAGACGCCGGCCGGTGCAGGCGGAGCCGGCGTTCCCGCCAGGGCCCTCTGACCTGAGCGAGATTGGGCGTGGATAAAATCCAGCCAGCCGGCGGTGAAGCGGTCGGGATCGTCGTCGAACTGTTGCAGTGCCAGGCCGTAACTGCCGCTACCTTCCGCCAACAGCCGTTCCTGGCCCAGCTCAGCTTCCAGGTAATCGACCAGCGAGAGCGCTTCCTGCCAGCGGGCTTCCTGCCTGTCGACCGCCCTGGGGAAAGTCAATAGCTGGTTGGCAGCCAACCGGTCCACGCCCACCTCCAGCAACCGCTCGTACTGTTCGGGTCCCAGGGGCCACGGGGCCAGCGCGAGCCGGCTTAGCTGCTTGTGCAGCAGGGCGCTGAAGAACGGGAGTCCGCGGCAGCAGTCATAGTCGATTGCCTGGGCGAGCGCGTTGGCCAGCACCGGCCTGGCATAGCTCTGCAACAGCGCCTCGTAGCCTGCCTCGTCCAGGGGCAAACCGGCCAACGTTGGCGCCGGCAGGAGGACGGTACTGTTTGCCGATAGCGCCTCACGCAGATCGGTCAGCGTTGTGACCCTGCCGGGATCGGTCGATAGCTCGGCGGATAGCTGTAGCCCCTGCGGACAGTGGGCGCCGGGCAAGGCGCAGAAGTCGGTCACAGCCTGATCCAGATCGCGGCCCAGGCGGAGCGCTATTGTCTCGTCTCGCTCCGGGTACGACAACGACAGCCACTCTCCCTCGTAGCGCCATTCCCGGCCCCAGAAGTCGTCCAGCGGCGGCGAGAGCAGCCAGCCGCGCGAGCCGCTGCGGTAGACGTAGGTGTGTTGCAGGGATACGGTTTCTGTTATGCTCGCCGTACCGGTCAGCACGTACGCTTGCCTGGATAACACGACCGCTTCGCGCAATTCAGCGTCGAGCGCGATCTCCTGAACCTGCGCCTCTCCCGCGGGTTGCAGCCCCAAGGGACGGGCGCTCTTGGCGAACAGGCGCTCTTCTTCCAGCCCCTGCAGTTGCGCCTGCAGCCACTCGTCGTCGCGGCCGGAGAGGAGGCTGATGAACAGCTCCTTGTCGCCCTCCGCCGCCGCGCGTTGGGCCAATCGATGGGCGGCGCGCACCTCGGTCCGCACCTCGTCCTGGGCAATAGCCATGCGCTGTTGCGCTTCCCGCCACAGAAAGAAGCCGGCGACCAGCGCCAGGAGGGCAACGAGCGCCAGCCACAGCCAGCGCCGTTGTTGGATTCGTGGTTGCTGCGCCTGCTCCGCGCCTTCGAACTGTGTCTGCTCTTCGTCGGTGCGCCAATCGAAGTTCACTTGCTACGGTGTGCGGGCGATAATCACCGCTTTGGCGCGCTCTACTTGCTCCCGGTCCCAGCTAATGAGCGGCACTTGAAGGCGGTGAGCAACGGCGACGTAGATAGCGTCCGCGCCACGGAGGCGGTGCTCCGCAGCCAGTTGAGCCGCCAGCTTCCCCAACTCCTTATCCAGGTTTACCAGGTGCAAATTTGGCGTTGATAAAACATGGTCAACGACTTTGTGTCCTAAATCAGTATCGTCCGTGCGACGGACAATCGCTCCGGCCAC
>JBMCFH010000393.1:0-2611 GCA_048620455.1 Chloroflexota bacterium
CCCTGGCTGCGGTCACCGAATTGGTAAGCGTCTATTAGATATGGAACATATCGTCGCTGACAGTGACGAATGTCACTAATGGAACGCCGGGGAGACTCTATACTTTGTATTAAGGGAGGGCGGTCCCCGCTCTCCCTGTTGTGGTTGAAAGCGTTGCCTGCCCGCGCAGGCTATCTTATCCCTTCAAACTGTCTTAAGGAGATCTGGTCATGGAATTAGTCGATCTCGCCCGCTTACAGTTTGCTACTACCACGCTATACCATTTCATTTTTGTGCCGCTGACCATCGGCCTGTCGCTGGTGGTGGCGGTGATGCAGACGGTATACGTGCGCACGGGCGATGAAAAGTATAAGCGGATGACCAAGTTCTGGGGCAAGTTGTTCCTCATCAACTTCGCCATGGGCGTCGTCACGGGCATCGTGCAGGAGTTCCAGTTCGGCATGGCCTGGTCGGAGTATTCGCGCTTTGTGGGCGACATTTTCGGCGCGCCGCTGGCCATCGAGGCCTTGATGGCGTTCTTCATTGAGAGCACGTTCATCGGCTTGTGGATCTTCGGCTGGGACAGGCTGCCCAAGAAGGTGCACCTGGCTACGATCTGGCTGGTTGCCGCGGGGGCCACGCTCTCCAGCCTGTGGATTTTGATCGCCAATGGCTGGATGCAAAACCCCGTTGGGTACGAGATCGTTGATGGCCGGGCGCAGATGGTCGATTTCGGAGCGCTGGTCACCAACTCCAACGTGTTTCTGCAATTCCCGCACGTTATCTTTGCCGCGTTCACGACGGCAGGCTTTTTCATCATCGCCATCAGCGCCTATCGCTTGCTGCGCGTGCGGACGCGCGACGAGCAGTTCATGTTTGAACGCTCGATGCGCATCGGACTGCTGTTCGGCCTCGCCGCGGTGATGGTGACGATGGTCGTGGGCCACCTTTCGGGTCAGTTCATGCTGGAGAAGCAACCGATGAAGCTGGCGGCGGCGGAAGGGCTGTGGGAATCGGAGTCCCCGGCGTCGCTGTCCTTCTTCCAGATCGGAGACGAGGACTCGCGCACGTCGCTGATCAACATTCGTATTCCCTCGCTGCTCAGCTTTATGGTTTACGATTCGTTTGACGGCATGGTGCCCGGCATCAACGACCTGAACGCCTATTACCAGGCGCAGTACGCGGACAGGTATGGGCCGGATGCGGATTACGTGCCGCCCATGATCTGGATGACGTACTGGAGTTTCCGGGCCATGGTTGGGTTTGGGGCGCTGATGGCGGTGCTGGCAATTGTAGGCATTTTGCTGTGGTGGCGAGGACGGCTGGCGCAATCGCGGTGGTTCCTGGCGGCGCTGCCGTTTGCCATCGTGCTGCCCTACGTGGCCAATGGCACCGGCTGGATGTTAACCGAACTGGGCCGGCAACCGTGGATTGTGCAGGGCCTGATGCGCACGGAAGAGGGACTGTCGCCCAACCTGACGGCGACCGACCTATGGATTTCGCTGATCGGGTTCACCGCGGTCTACGGCGCGTTGGCGGTGGCCGACTTTTACCTGCTGTGGAAGTTCGGCACGCGGGGGCAGGGTACGGACGAGCTGTTGCCCTTGCCGGACGCGATGCAAGATGATGACTCTGGCCTGGAAGGCGCGTATTAGACGGACGATGCCTGTGCGCTGTCCAATCTGCCAATCTGCAACCCATACGAGGAGACGACGATGTCCTTCGATCTAAACACACTATGGTTTGTACTCATAGCCGTTCTGTTTACCGGTTTCTTCTTTCTGGAAGGGTTTGACTACGGCGTCGGTATTTTGCTGCCCTTTGTGGCTAAGAATGACAAGGAGCGGCGCGTAGTAATCAACACGATCGGCCCGCATTGGGACGGCAACGAAGTGTGGTTGATTACGGCCGGCGGCGCGATCTTCGCCGCCTTTCCCCACTGGTACGCCACGCTGTTTAGCGGCTTTTACCTGGCGTTGTTCCTGATCCTGGTGGCGCTGATTCTGCGCGGGGTGGCCTTCGAGTTTCGTAGCAAGGATGATAATCTTACCTGGCGCAAGGGGTGGGACGCGGCGATCTTTGCCGGCAGCCTGCTGCCCGCGCTGTTGTGGGGCGTGGCCTTTGCCAACATCGTGCGCGGCGTGCCCATCGACGGCTCCATGGTTTACACGGGCACGTTGTTCACGTTGCTGAATCCGTTTGCCCTGCTGGGCGGTCTGGTGACGCTGGCCCTTTTCACGCTGCACGGCGCGCTGTTCTTGAGCCTGAAGAGTGACGGGATTGTTCGGGAGCGGGTGGAATCATCCCTGACCCGGCTGTGGGTTCCGCTTCTGATTTTGACGGTGGCCTTCGTCGGGTTCAGCGTGCTGGAAACCGATTTCTTCGTGGAGCCGAACGCGGTTGTCATCGGCGGACTGGCTATTGCCGTTGCCGGCCTGCTGGCGACCGGGGTGGTGATCTGGCGGGAGCGGTTGGGCCGGGCCTTTGTGTACTCCGGCGCGACGATTGTTGGCGTCGCCGCTTTTCTCTTCGGGGGGCTGTTCCCGCGCGTGATGCCCTCGTCGCTGGGCAGCGAGTTTGACCTGACGATCTATAACGCGGCTTCCAGCCCCTATACGTTGCAGGTGATGTC
>JBMCFH010000394.1:0-2593 GCA_048620455.1 Chloroflexota bacterium
TTAATCGCACACCTGCTGCAACGCGCGTATAATGAATCCCCTGTACTGTGTGTGCTGAACGTGGTTGAAAGTGGGGGTACTTACCGGCGATGGTGCGCAAGCTCAAGTATCTGGTGGCAGGTCTGCTGGGGCTCGTTCTTTTTTTGTTGGTCTGGGGCCTGGTTGAGCCGTATACGTTGGATAGGGAAACGTACGACGTGGTGATGCCCGGGCTTGCGGAGGCGTGGGACGGCGAACGCATCGGCGTTATTTCTGACCTGCAGGTGGGCATGTGGCTGGACAATGAGACCACCGTGCAGAGGGCCGTGGCGCTGCTGGCGGAAGAGCGGCCCGCAGCCGTCTTGCTTCTGGGAGACTTCGTTTACCATCCGTCGGGAGAGGGTGCGGTGACCACAGCCGTTGACCTCGTGCGGCCCTTGCCGGAGGCCGGCATTGCCACGTTTGCTGTGCTGGGCAATCATGATTACACGTTGGTGCAGAAAGGTGGACCGCCCAATGAGGAAGTTGCGCGGCGATTGGTCAGAGGTCTCGAGCAGGCGGGTGTCACCGTTTTGCGCAATGAAGCGGCGGCTATCTCCGCCGGCGACGAAGCTGCGCAACTGTATATCGTGGGCGTTGACTCCTATTACGCGAACAAAGATCGGCCCGAGGAAGCGCTGGCGACGGTACCCGTCAACGCGCCGCGAGTGGTGATGATGCACCACCCCAACACGTTTGTGAGATTTCCGCCATCCTCCGCGCCGCTTGGCCTGGCCGGGCACCTGCACGGTGGTCAGATTGGTCTGCCCTTTACGCCCGGCTGGTCGATGCTCAACCTGTTCAAGGAATCCGAGGCAAGTGTCGATGGCTGGGTCGAGACCTCCTATGGCGCGCCGGGCAATCGCCTCTACGTCAGCCGCGGAATCGGCATGAGTCTCTTGCCACTGCGACTCGGAGCAACCCCCGAAGTGACGATTTTCACGCTACGCGCGCCGTAACGATTTTGAGGAGCGCCGCAATGGAGATTGACGAAACAGTTGACAGACCGTTGCATTGTGTGTTGATGGAGTCCGGACCCGCGCGCGTGGGACTGTTTCGCTGCCGGCCGTGGCATGCCCTCTTTCACGAGGACCGACGGGCGTTGGGTCACTACGTGGTCTTTCCAGGTAGCGGCGTGTTTATTCGGCATACGGGGCGAGAGCGTGTGGTGGCCGATCCCAATGTGGTCATGCTTTATAATCGGGGCCAGACGTATGAGCGGGAGAAGCTGTCGGAAAAGGGGGACAATTGCGTTTTCTTCGGATTCGAGCCGGCGATTCTGTTGCAGGCGCTGCAGGAGTACGAGCCGTACGTGGTGAAGCGCCCGGAGCGACCGTTCGAGCACACACATTCGCCCGTTGACGCGCATACGTATCTAATGCAGCGGTTGTTAGTGGCGCGTTTACAAGAAGAGGAGCCGGTGGATGACCTGTACGTGCAGGAACTGGCTCTGACGCTGCTGGAGCGGGTGGTGCGCTGCCTGTATCCGCGGCGGGAACCGGCGGCGGAGAATGAAGCCACGCAACGGGAGCACGCGGCGTTGGCCCGCGCGGTGCAGGCGCTGCTGGCTACGCGCTTTAACGAAGGGCTGACGTTGCCGGAAATCGCCGATGCGGTCTACGCCTCACCTTATCACCTGTGCCGCGTGTTTCGCCAGGAGGCGGGGCGCACCATTCATCAGTATCGGAACCAGTTGCGCCTACGCGCCGGGCTGCAGCAGTTGCTGGACAGCGCTGATGACGTCACCACGATTGCCGGAGACGTGGGGTATTCCAGCCACAGCCACTTCACACAGGCGTTCCGCCAGGCGTTTGGTGTGACGCCGTCCACGGTGCGCGAGACAGGGAACGGGCGAGGGGCGTGGGAAATGAGCAAGAATTTGACAGCCTGAGAAGCCGGCGCGTGTTACTTTGCGAGCGGATTTACTGTGAACCGCGAGGAGGTAACAATGCACGTACGAAAGAAATGGCTTTTTTCAATCCTTGCTCTGGTCGCGGCGCTGGCAGTAGCTGCCGTACTCGCCGGCAACGCTGTGGCCGACGGATATGAGCATCCACGTCAGCTGCCGGGGGGGCCGCCCGACCTGCCGGCTGAATCGGCGCCAGAAGCCGCGAAGCCGTTGCTGGAGCGCTACGTAAGGGTGGTGCGCCAACATGAGGGGGAAAACGTGTCCGATGGGTTTGGCTGGATCGGGGCGCAACTGGACGACCTGACCGGCGATGGCGTGAATGAGTACGTGGTCACAGCCCCCTTCTATGAGTCTTTCACCACGCACCATGGCCGAGCCTACGTCTACGACGGCGCTTCGGGGGCGCTGCTGGCGACGCACACGGGCGAGCCGTTCGCATGGCTGGGTTACAGTGCCGGCGATGCCGGGGACGTGAATAATGACGGTACGCCGGATTACGTCATCGGCGCGCCGGGCATCTTTCAGCGGGGAATTGCCGGCCGGGCCATTGTCTATTCAGGGGCGGATCACAGCGTTCTGCACGAGTGGAGCGGCGTCCCTGCGGACCGCTTCGGCGCTTCTGTCGGCGGGGTGGGGGATGTGAACGGCGATGGCTACGGGGATGTG
>JBMCFH010000395.1:0-2587 GCA_048620455.1 Chloroflexota bacterium
GCGATGCGAGGCGGACGATGTTGGACCGATTGAAAGAACTGGAACGGCAAGCGAGCCCTCTGGAGCCGGACGAGGCACAACGGCGGCGGCTGATGGAGCGGGTAAACGCCTACGCCCAACGCTTTCTTGAGAGCCTGGAAGACGCGCCGGCTTTTGTGGAGGATGCGCCGGCGGACGAGGGTGGTCTGCAGGCGTCGCCGCTGTCGGAAGAAGGGGTGGGGCTGGACGAGGCGTTGAAACTGGTTGCGCAGCACGTGGACAGGCCAGGGGTCAACCCCGCATCCGGCCGGTTCCTGGGCTATATCCCCGGCGGTGGGCTGTATTACTCGGCGCTGGGCGACTTTCTGGCGGCGGTGGCCAACCGTTATGCCGGTATCTTTTTTGCCTCGCCGGGCGCGGTGCGCATGGAGAATATGCTGCTGGAGTGGATGGGCGATCTGGTGGGGTATCCTCGCAGTCGTGGGGGGAACATTACGTCCGGCGGCAGCATCGCCAACCTGATGGGCGTGGTGGCGGCGCGCGATGCGCACGGGGTGGAGGGTGAAGCGGTCGGTCGCGCTGTGGTCTATCTAACGGAACACACGCACCACTCGGTAGACAAGGCCCTGCGCATCGCGGGAATGGGCAACTGTGTGGTGCGCCGCGTGCCGGTGGACGGTTGCTTTCGCATGCGCCCCGAAGTATTGGAGCAGATGATTGTCGCAGATCGCGAACAGGGGCTGCAACCGTGGCTGCTGGTGGCGGCAGCCGGTAGCACGAACACCGGCTCGGTGGATTCGCTGGCGGCGCTGGGCCAGATCGCGAGCGAGCAGGGGCTCTGGTACCATGTGGATGGCGCCTATGGCGGATTCTTTATCTTGTGTGATGAGGGTCGCCGCCGCTTGCAGGGGATTGAACTGTCGGACTCGGTGGTCATGGATCCGCACAAGACGTTGTTCCTGCCCTACGGCACCGGCGCCGTGCTGGTGCGCGATCGGGCCACGCTGGCGCCGAGCCACCATTACACGGCGGATTACATGCAGGATACGGACCCGGCAATCGAAGAATTATCGCCTGCCGAATTGTCACCGGAGCTGACGAAGCATTTTCGCGGGATGCGGCTGTGGTTGCCGCTGAAGGCGGTCGGGCTGGCTCCCTTCCGCGCGGCGCTGGAGGAGAAGATGTTGCTGGCGCGCTATTTCCACCAGACGCTGCAGACGGTTGAGGGTTTTGAAGTGGGGCCGGAGCCGGATCTGTCGGTGGTCATTTATCGTTACGTGCCGCGCCGCGGCGATCCGGACGCGTTCAACGAGCGGCTGGCGCACGCCTTGCAACAGGATGGGCGTGTGTTCGTCAGCAGCACCCGGGTGCAGGGCAAATTCGTGTTGCGCGCAGCGATCGTGTCCTTCCGCACGCACCTGGACGACGTGCAGGAGACGATCAGGGTTCTGAAAGAGACGGCGCGCAAGTTAGAGTAGAACGAGTCTGTTAAGTCGTTTACGTGATTGGTTAGCAGAGCAGGTCGATGCCTGACTACGTAATCGAATCGTTGTCGCCGCCGGCGTTTCTGGCATTGCGCGAGGAGCTTGTCTTCGTCTATCGCGCTGCGTTTTTGCCGCCGCCGTACGAGAAGTCGGAGCGGGCCGTGCGACAGTTTGCCGGCGCGCTGGAACGGCACGTGCAGCAGGAAGGGTTCCAGGGCTTTGTGGCCCGCGCAGGCGCGGCGGGGACCGTGGTGGGCCTGGGATATGGTTATATCAGCCGCCAGGGGCAGTGGTGGCACGACCAGGTCGCCCGCGCGCTGGGCCGGGAGCGGGCGAGCTATTGGCTGGACGATGCGTTCGAGCTGGTAGAACTGGCGGTCTCGCCCAGACATCAGGGATCAGGGGTGGGAGGGCGGCTGCACGACGCCCTGCTGCGCGAGGCTGCGCAGCGCACGGCGGTGTTGTCTACGTTAGACGCCGACACGGCGGGGTTTCACCTTTATTGCCGGCGCGGCTGGCAGGTGTTGCTCAGCGACTTTCAATTTCCCGGCGTGCGACGCCGTTACCGCATTATGGGGCGGGAGCTTTAGCCTCTTCTGGCTCGCGCCCGTTTGCCGCTTCCTCCGGCGCCGGGTCGGATTGTGCCGTGTCTGCGGATCCCTTGTCCGCCTCCTGGTGCGCCACGGCGGCAGCCAGGAACGATTTGAACAGCGGGTGAGGCCGGTTGGGGCGGCTACGGAACTCGGGGTGGAACTGGCTGCCCAACATGAAGGGATGGTCTGCCAATTCGGCGATCTCCACCAGTCGCCCGTCCGGGGATAGGCCACTGAACACCACGCCGTGCTTCTCGAAGACGTCCCGGTAGCGATTGTTGAACTCCCAGCGGTGGCGATGGCGTTCGTCGACCGACGCCTCGCCGTAAGCCTCGGCGGCGATGCTGCCCGGCAGCAGGCGGCAGGGATAGGTGCCCAGGCGCATGGTGCCGCCCATGTCCGCCAGTTCGTGCTGGTCGGGCATCAGGCTGATGACGGGATGTTCCGTCGTCTCGTCAAACTCTGTGCTGTTGGGTTCGTCGCTGCCGTAGATGTGGCGGGCGAACTCGATACACATCACCTGCATGCCCA
>JBMCFH010000396.1:0-2586 GCA_048620455.1 Chloroflexota bacterium
TGGTTTTGACAACCAGAAAGTGAGCCATTTGATCGCGAAAAAGTGAGCCACCTGGGTCGATAACAACAGCAAAATGATCTTCAGAAAGTGAGCCAGGTGATCGTCAAAGAGTGAGCCAGTAACACCTCCTTTTAAGGTAATTCCTCAACAGGTTTGTGCAGGTTGCTGACGACGTCGCGGCCGACTTCGGCCAGTTGTTGCTGCCGTTCGAGGCTCTGCCGGAAGCGGTAGCTTTCGCCCTTGAACTCGACAATGTGACAGCGATGGGTCAGTCGGTCCAGCAGCGGGCCGACGCTGAGGGCGTTGCCGAAGACCTCGCCCCAGTCGGCGAAGGCCAGATTGGTCGTCACCAGCAGCGCGCCCTGAAGATAGCGCTGGCTGACGAAGGTGAAGAGCATATTCGCCCCTTGTTGGCTGAAGGGGACGAAGCCTACCTCGTCGATGATGATCAGGTCGTGCTTCATGAGTAGCTTCTCGACACGGCTTAGCCGGTGCTGTTCCGCCGCTTCCAGAAGGGTGTTGACCAGGCCGGCGGCAGTGAAGAAACGCACCCGCTTGCCCTGTTGGCAGGCAGCCAGCCCGATACTGATGGCCAGATGGGTCTTCCCTGTGCCGATCCCACCGACGAAGACGACGTTCTCGGCCTCGTCGATGAAGTCGCAGTGCGCCAGTTGCACGATTTTCTGCTGGGGCAGGTCGGGCATCAGGCTGAAGTCATACTCGTCCAGGGTGTGCAGGCGCGGGAAGCGGGCATCCTGAATGCGGCGCTTGCGCCGGTTGATGTCCCGCTGGCTGACTTCTTCCTCCAGCAGACTCAAGAGATATTCCTCGTAGGGCTGGCCGCCGGTCGCGGCCTCCTTCGCCAGCCGGCGATAGTGGGCGGCAACGGTCGGCAACCTCAGCTGGCGAAACAGGATGGGAAGTCGAGCTTCACAATGAGCCGAAGGCGCTTTCATCTTGCACCTCCCTCGGGCAACAGCCGGTTGAACTGGGCCAGTTCAGGCATCTGCACCGCCACCTGACGCAGATCAGGGCGATCCTCCAGTGGGAGCGGCAGCGGTGATGGTGGCTCGGTCTGGCGGCGCAGCAACTCGCACACGCCGTCGTAGCTGTAGCAATGGTGGCGCAGCGCCTGCTCCAGCGCCGTGGCCATGGCCTCTTCCGAGTACCGTTCGCACAGCTTGAGGACACGCACAAACGTCGCCGTCCCCTCATGGGCGGGGAGCTTGTGTTTTAATACCTCCCAATAGCGCTCGAACGCCTCCGGCCACCGCTCTCGCCACTGCCGGATAGCTTTCGATTGGGTAAAGGCGCGCGGCTTTCGCTCCAGCAGAGAGAGAAAGTGTAGGGGGTCGAGTATGTCCTGTTCCCGCTCCCAGCAGCGCCGATGGCTGGCCACGACCTGGGCGCCGCTCGTTATCTCCACCCGGTCGACAAAGGCCCGCAGCAGTAGCTGCTCGTAGGCGTGGTCCACGGGCACCGAGTAGCGGTTGTTGTCGAAGCTCACCAGGGAGAGGTGGTTGGGCTTGACCGGCACCGTCTTGCAGCAGGGGAAGGGCGCCGGCAGCGGCAGGAAGTGCTCCTGTTCCCGGGCCAACCGCTGGCCGATGGTCTCCTCTCGGCCGCGCAGACGGCGCTGCCACTCGTTGCGGCACTGCTCGGCCAGATAGTCGTTGAGCGCTTCCCAGGAGGGAAATTCCTTGGTCGGGATGAGCCAGTTGCGCCGGCCATAGCCAACCCGCCCCTCGACCCCGCCTTTCTCCCAGCCGGCGGCAGGGTTACAAAAATGGGCCTCAAAGAGATAGTGGCTGCGCAGGCTGACGAACGCCTCCTGTTCCTGGCGGTTACGCCCCTTCAGGATCTTGAGCACGGCAACCTTGAGGTTGTCGTACCAGACCTGGTGCGGCACGCCGCCGAAGAAGTCGAAGGCCGAGGCGTGGCCATCAAAGAAGATTTCCTGCGTTTGAGCCGGGTAGGCCTTCATGAAGGTGGCGCTGGAGTAACCCAACCACATCAGGAACAGCTGCGCCACGACCAGCTTGTCGGCGACGATGACGTCGCCCTCGCCGAAGTCTATCTGGGCCGCCTCGCCTGGCTGATAGTCCAGCATCACGTACACCTTGTGACGTGCTTTCCGCCGCGCCCGCCCCACGTAGCGGCGCAACGTCGATTCAGCTCCCTGGTAGCCGTGCGGTTCCGCCCGCAGGATGTCATACATGCGCCGGGCTGTCCGCCGTTTCTTTTTGGGCTTCTCCTCGTCCTCGGCTACCCATCTGTCGATGAGTTCCTTGAACGGCCCCAGGACGGGCGCCTCTTTTTCCTCTGTCAACGTGTACCGGGGCACGTCGCCGTTCTCCAACATCTTCGGAATGGTATTGCGCGAGTGGCCCGTCTCTCTCGCCACCTGCCGGATGCTCTTACCTTCCACCAATACCATCCGGCGGATCCTGTCCTTTTCGTTCACGTCCAACATCTCCTTACCTCCGCTTTCGTCGATTCTGGAACGATAGCAGAGGTGCTGAGGTGGCTCAATTTTTCAGGATCATTTCCCGCCGCAGGCGGCTCACTTTTAGATTATCATTACCA
>JBMCFH010000397.1:0-2576 GCA_048620455.1 Chloroflexota bacterium
TGCAACCGCGGTTCCAGCAGATCATAGCGGAAGTCCACTTCCGTGCCGGCCCAACTGTGGTTGATCATGAAGAAATGGAAGTCAAGGCCGTCCTGGCGGTGCGGCGTGACAAACCACTCGTATAGAGAGAGATCTTCGGCCGTCGTGGCTTCGTACGTCTCCGCGTCGCGGGTGAAGATGCTGTGCAGGTGGCGACCCAGAAAGGCCCAGATTTCTTTTTCAGTGTCGTTCATGATGTTTCTCCTGATTAGATCGAATCTATCGAATATTCAACCTCCCGGAGGTTCCCAGCGCAAGCCACCTCCGGGAGGGTGCGCCTTACGTCTCAAACCGGTTTGGTTTCAAGATGGCCTGTTGCAGGCGCGCTTTGTATTCCCCACGCGGGATCTCTATCGCGCCGAACTGGGCCAGATGTTCCGTCAGAAACTGAATGTCGAGCAGCAGGAACTTGCGCTGTTGCAGGCGGCGCACCAGGTGCACGAGCGCCACTTTGCTGGCGTCCCGCGCCCGGCTGAACATGCTCTCGCCGGCGAAGAGGCTGTTGAGGGCCACGCCATAGAGCCCGCCGACCAGGTGGCCATCCTGCCAGGCCTCAACGCTGTGGGCGAAGCCCAGCCGGTGCAATTCCTTGTACACTTCAATGAGCGTGGGGCTGATCCACGTTTGCCGGCGATCGGGCGCGGGCGCGGCGCAACGGTCGATGACGTCGGCGAAGGCTGTATCCACGCGAATCTCGTACGGTTCCTGGCGCACCGTGCGCGCCAGGCGACGTGGGATGTGGAATTCCTCGAGCGGCATGATGGCGCGAGGATCGGGATCGTACCATAGAATGGCCCCGTCTTCTCCGGCCATGGGGAAGATGCCCTGAGAATAAGCGTACAACAGCTGCCGTGGATCAAGTGTCATAGGCCAGGTTTGCGCGCGATAACCAGATCGTAGTTGACTTCCCAGGGCAGAAACTGGACCGATTGCAGGCCCAGGTCGAGTAACAGTTGCTCCAGATTGTCCCTGGATCGGAATCGAGAGAGAAAGAGCCGGCCCTCCCACCCGCGGCGGCGCGTGGTCAACAGGCGACGTCCCGGCTTCAAGACACGCACCATTTCGCGCAGCGCATGCTCGTCAGACGGGAAGAACTCCAGCGCCTCCAGGCAGGTGACGGCGTCGAAGCAGTTGGCGGGAAAGGGCAGGGGCGTGGCGGGGTGGCGCACCAGCGCCACCCGCCGGCCGTAGGGAGCCAGTTTTTCGGCGGCGGTGGCCAACATTTTCTGCGCGTCGTCCAGCCCCACGACGCGACCGGTGAAGTGCGGCGATTGCATCAGATCATAGGGTACACGGCCGGTGCCGGTAGCCACGTCTAGCAACAGGGGCTGGTCCACGTTGCGCAACGCGCCCAGCACAGGCACGGTCACCAGAATGCGCTCGTCGGCCGGGCGGTACTCCTTGATGTCGTCGTACTTATGGGCAGTGACGTTGTAGAGCCAGACCACCACACGACGGCCCAGAAAGACGCCCTCGGTGCTGACCAGCAGCCAGTAAAGTAAGAGACCCAGGCAGAGGAGTAGCACAGCGGCGGCAACCAGCCACAGGAACAGCGTCGTCGTCACCTACAAGATCCCTTCCTTCTGCAGCCACGCTGCGGTGCGTCGCATCCCCTCGTCCAGGTCGATTGCCGGACGGTACCCTAACTCCGACTCGGCCCTGGCGATGGAGTAGACGTGTTTTGCCGTATAGTAAGCCAGTAGATCGCGATCGACGGCGAGGCCAAGGGGCAGGTATTGGGCCACCGATAGGCCCACGCGCCCCAGCCACAGCGGCAGACGGCGCGGCTGCCGCCCGCACATCTCTCCATAGCGTCCGAACCAGTCGCGCCAGCTGACGGCGCGGTCTACCACGTTGAAGATCTGCTCCTGCGCGCTGTCGACGCCGGCAGCAGCTGCCATGGCCTGTACCAGATTGTCGATGTATACGGGGTGCGCGTGTCCCGAGCCGTCGCCGAGGATGATGGGCACACCTTTTTGTATGAGTCGCACAATGCGCAACGACCAACCGCGGCTGCCGGGGCCGTAAATCATGCCCGGCCGGATGATGGTCAGCGGCAGGCCGGTTTTCTGTGCAATCTCTCGCGCCTGCAGCTCCCCTTCCGCCTTGGTGCGACCGTACAGGGTGTTGTCCTGCAGGGCCGGCGGGTGCGATTCGTTTACAATCTGGTCGTCGGGCACGCCGTAGGCGGCGATGGAGCTGACGTAGACGAAGCGTTCCGCGCCCGCCTCTGCTGCCATTTCCACCAGCTTGCCCGTGGCATAGACGTTCAGCGCCCAGGCCCGCTCGCGGTCGCCGTGGCGCGAGCCCATCCATGCCGCCAGGTGCAACACGATGTGCTGTCCGTCCAGCAGCTGGCGCATGCGACGCAGGTTCAGCAAGTCGGCCCGCTGCAGGTCCACGCCATAGCCACGCAGGTGAGAAACCGCGTCCAGATTACGCCCGCCGCCGGTGACGCGCGCGCCGTGGTCGCGGGCCAGGTGTCGGGCCAGGTTGCTACCCAGGAAGCCGGTGGCGCCGGTGATGAAGACGCGTGT
>JBMCFH010000398.1:0-2566 GCA_048620455.1 Chloroflexota bacterium
GCAAAGGTCAACGTCTCCGCCGCGTCACGCTCATCCGCAAGCGAGGCGTTTTCGTCGGCCACCGTGAGCACCGTCAGCGCCACGCGCCACTTACCCGCCAGGTAAGCAGCAACAAACAGCGCCTCCTTGGCCTTGGGACTGCCGTCAAAGGCCAGCAGCGGGCGCTGCAACGGCGAAACCGTACCGGGCACAGCCAGCACCGGGCGGCTACAGCGGCGCACCAATTTGCTGAACCCCGAACTCAGACGGTCGCCCGGTCGCGGTCCAGGCGGGTGCGAGAGGGGAATGACCAGCAAATCGTTCCAATAGGCCCGTTCACAGATCGTGTCTGACACAGGGCCAACCTCCAGCGACAGCTCCCCCGGCACGCCCGCAGCCGAACATTGGGCCCTGAACTGCTCCTCCAACCGTTGCCGCGCATCCGGCGTCAGGGCGCCCGCCTCGCGCTCCACGTGCAGGCCGTTGACCTGCCCCCCTTCTCGCTCAGCCACCAGGAGCGCCTGCTCTAACCCGCGCCAGCCGCTTTCCTCCCCGTTGAGCGCCACCAGGATATTGCCAAACAGATTGTGCTCATGTCCCGCGCCCAGTACATCCTCGCGCCAATGGCCGATAGGCGGTCCTGCTTCCAGCGACTCCGGCGTCAGCACGTTTTTGATACGTTCCTTGACCCGGCCCAACACCTTCTGCGGGCTGGGACTGAAGCGATCCACCAGGTCGCGGGCGGCGGACGTATCGTCCACGTCCCAACCTAACTCTTCCTCCAATTCCTCCCGGTGCCGCGCAATCCAGGCGTAAAGGTCCGTCTCGGTGCGCTCGGGAAAGTAGCGCAAGAGGCCACGACGGCGTATGACCGTCACCAGCGGCAGATAGACCTCATCATACCAGGCCACGACCGCCCGCTCGTAGGGCACGTCCGTCCCATCACGCTCCCGCATCCACAGCCAGCAACGCTGGATCTGCTCCTTCAGCACCCGGTACTGGCCCGGCGCCGTAACCGTCAGATCCGCCTCCGGGCGCAATTCGTCCAGGTTTGTTTCCTCCAGAAACTCGGCGTATTTAACTCGCGTAATCAATTCATCCGGCTGCACATCTGGCGTCAGCGACACTTTTGTCGGAATCTCCGTCACATAGGCCGGGATTTCGCTGGCGCCCAGCACGCGAGCCACGGAAACGCGATGGTTGCCATCCAGTACAAAATAAGACTCCCCCAGCCGGTAAACCTGGATCGGGGGAATGTCCTCCAGACGCTCGAATGTAGCCCGCACCCGCGCCCAGCGCTCCTGTGCGTTCTTGCGACGCGGCAGAAAACTACGGGTGAAATCCGTATAGCGCCCCACACTGCCCACAATGGCATCCAGGGGAATCATCTGCAGGCCACGATCCACCGCTTCGCCCGCGCGCAACTGCTCCGACACTTCCCCATAGTGCAACAGCTCTGAAGAGCGTCCTCTCAACTGCGCCACGACCCGCTCCAACGCCCCACGCTGGCGCGCGCGACGGAAGTCACGAATGGCTGCTTCAAATCGCGGGGATCCCTCGTCCATGCTCAAACACCCACCTCGCTAGCCTTTTACCCCGTCCACATGCCCGTCAACCGTTTGCGCAACCTGCAGAAGCCGCGAGAGCGCTACGTTGCCGCCGCTGATAATGACAGCCACTCGCTCGCCGGACACGACGAGCCCGTCGCTGAGCAGCGCCGCGACGCCCACGGCGCCGGCGCCTTCGGCAACCACACTCTGCTCGCGCAGCAAAAACGCCATGGCTGCGGCGATCTCTGCCTCGCCGACTAACAGCACTTCATCTACCAGGGTCTCGACGATACGGAACGTATACGCGTTGTCCAGGCCGATGCCGCCCAACAGGCTATCCGCCAGCGTTTCTTCCTCGGGCAGTTGCACGGGCCGGCCCGCCTGCAGGCTGTGATACATGACAGGCGAGCGCTCCATCGAAACGCCGACGACGCGCACCGTGGGCGCCGCCGCCTTCAGGGCCACGGCAATGCCCGAGATAAGACCGCCGCCGGACAACGGCACGAGCACTGTATCCAGATCAGGCAACGTTTCCAGCAACTCCAACCCGATCGTGCCCTGCCCGGCGATCACCAGCGGGTCGTCAAAGGGGTGCACCATCGTCAGACCCCTTTCCTGCGCCAGTGACGTGGCCCGCTCCGCCGCCTCGTCCTGGCCCTGCCCCTCAATCACCACCTCCGCGCCCGCGCGCTGCAGAGCCTGTACCTTGTTCTCTGGCACCCGCTCCGAGATGCACACGACGGCGGGAATGCCCACCTGCCGCGCCACGTGCGAAACGGCGCGCCCATGATTGCCTGTCGAAGCCGTAACCACGCCCCGCCGCTGCTGCTCGGGCGACAGACTCAGAATCTTATTCGCCGCCCCGCGCACTTTGAAGGTCCCCGTCTCCTGCACCGTTTCCAGCTTGAGATAGATCTGAGCATCACACCGCTCGCTCAGCGTCTGCGAAGAGACAAGTGGCGTCATGCGCGCCAGGGCGCTGATTCGTTTGCGCGCCTGATAAATATTCTGAAGCGTCACATCTGAAGAAGACATAG
>JBMCFH010000399.1:0-2565 GCA_048620455.1 Chloroflexota bacterium
AGAATGTCCACCAGGAAGTTGACGAGCACGTAGATGAGCGCGATGAGCATGCTGACGCCCATGATGGCCGGGAAATCCTGGGAAGTGGACGCGCGGTAGACGTAGCGGCCGAGGCCGGGCCAGGCGAAGATTGATTCGGTGAGTACGGCGCCAGCCAGCAGGTTGCCGTAGAGCAGTCCCAGGATGGTTACCACGGGGATCAGGGCGTTGCGCAGGGCGTGGCCCTGGATGACGGTCCACTCGTGGAGCCCTTTAGAGCGCGCGGTGCGCACGTAGTCGGCGCCGAGCTGTTCCAGGAGGCTGGAGCGGGTGATGCGGGCGATGATGCCGGAGACGAAGCTGCCCAGTACGATGCTGGGTAGGATAAGGTGCGAGACGGCCTCGCGAAAGGTGTCCCACTCCCGGGCCAGCAGGCTGTCGATGGTGAACCAGCCCGTCACGCGCGGCGGGGCGGAGGTCAGGAATCCCAGCCGGCCGGGCCCCGCGGTCCAGCCCAGTTCGGCGTGGAACACGGTAAGGCCGATGAGGGCCAGCAGAAAGACGGGGAAGCTGACGCCGACGAGGGCGAAGGCGCGCACGAGGTAATCGAGCAAGGAGTTGCGGCGCAGGGCGGAGACCACGCCCAGGCTGACGCCCATGAAGAGGCCCACCATAATGGAGTAGGTGGCCAGCTCGATGGTCGCCGGCAGGAATTGCCGGATGTCTTCTATGATCGGATTCCTGGTCTTGATGGAGACGCCCAGGTCGCCCTGCAACAGATTACCCAGGTAGATGAAATATTGCTCCACGGGCGAGCGGTCCAGGCCCCAGCGCTCTTTGAACGCTTCCACCAGTTCCGGATCGTTGAGTGCATTCTGGGGCAGGTTGGCGTTGATGGGATCGGCGGGAACGGCGTTGGCGATGATGAATGAGACGACGGTGATGCCCAGAATGAGAGGGATGGCCAGGAGAAGGCGTCTAAGAAAGTAAACGGACAGGCTCATGGGCGGAAAAGGATGGGGGGTGGGCAGCCGGCCCTCGCGCCGGCTGCCCACCTCTGATCAGGTCTTGCTTGCTATTGCGATCGACTCAACAGAGTGACGTCCACGCCCCACTCGGGGTGCCAGACGAAGCCCTCGATGTCTGCGCCGTAGGCCACTTGAATCGTGGGCACGTTGAACGGTGCGTAGGCGCCGCTTTCCTGGGCGAAAATCTGTAACTCTTCAAAGACCTCCAGCCGTTGATCGGGATCTGCTTCCACGCGGGCCTGGGCGATCAGGTCCAGGATTTCGGGAGGCGCCATATCCTCGGTCCAGTTGGTGCGTTCCAGCGCCACCTTGCCGCCGGGCAGGAAGGAGAGGAAGTCAATCGGATCCAGGATGTCGGGGCCCCAGAACCAGTAGGCGAAGCCCTGCTGACCGTTGCGATATTCTTCCAGCGCGACCTGCACTTCCATGGGGCGCAGCTCCACGTTGATGCCAACTTCGGCCAGGTCGGCCTGGACCTTCTGGGCATTGGTAGCCAGGGCCACGCCAGAGTTGGTGAAGTCGGGGAAGCTGAGCGTGACGTCGAAACCGTCGGGATAGCCGGCGTCGGCCAGCAGTTCGCGGGCGCGGTCCAGGTCGCGCTCCATGGCGCGGTCCTGTCCGAAGGCGCCGGCGAGGCCCACCCACATGTTGGAGCCGGGCGTCACGCTACCTTCCCACAGCTCGCGGTACCCTTCGTAGTCGAGGGCCAGGCGAATGGCCAGGGCCACGTCGGGATCGGAGACGGGGCCGCCGATGTCGGGATCGCGGTTCATGAGCAGGAAGTGGGTCCAGCGGTCCAGATCGCGGAAGATGCTGATGTCGGGGTTGCCCTCCATCTCTACCACCTGGTCCGGCGTCAGATCGGTGGCAATGTCGATGTCGCCCGATTCCAGAGCCACCTTCTGCGTGGCGGCTTCAGGCAGGTTGACGATGACCACGCGGTCGAAGTACGGCTGCTCGCCCCAGTAATTGGGGTTGCGCACCAGAACGGTCTCTTCTTGCGGCGTCCAGCTTTCCAGCATGTAGGGGCCGGTGCCCACAGAATTCTGGTCCAGGAATTCCTGTGCGCCGTCGGACTCCGCCGCATCGTCGGCGTCGGTGCCGCCTGCGTCGCGTACTTCCTCGTCGTTAGAAATGGAGAAGGCGGTGTTGATAATTTCGACCAGGAAGGAAGGACGCGGCTCCACCAGCGTGATTTCCACGGTGTGCTCGTCAAGCGCCTCTACGCCGGCGATGGGATCGGAAAGGAAGGAGGGATTGCTGCGCACGTTCTGCAGGCGGTTGAAGGAGAAGACGACGTCGTCGGCCGTCAGCGGGTCGCCGTTGGCAAAGGTTACGTCGTCGCGCAGGGTAAAGGTGTAAACGGTGGCGTCGTCTGAAATCTCCCACTCGGTCGCCAGGTTGGGCTCGATGCTGTCGGTAGCGTCGTCGGGGAAGGTGACCAGCGTGTCGTAGGTGACGCGGTGTATCATGCCGCTGGTGGGGTTGAAGGCGTGGGCCAGGTCGTACGATTCGGTCACTTCAGAGTGGCCAATGACCAGGACTCTCTCTTCCCCCG
>JBMCFH010000400.1:0-2562 GCA_048620455.1 Chloroflexota bacterium
GATGCGCATCCTCGTTCTCTCTAACTTCTATCCGCCGGCCCGCCCGGGCGGCTATACGCAATGGTGCCACGAGGTGAGCGAAGGGCTGCGGGAGAAGGGCCACGACATCTGGGTGCTGACCAGCCGCCACGAAGCCGAGAAGGCGGCCCACCAGAGCGCGGCAGGCGACGAGGCGCGCATCTACCGCCTGCTGCACCTGGACGGCAACTTTGTGCGCTACAATGCCCTTCATTTTTTCACGCAATGGCGACAACAGAAGCGCGAGAACGAATCGATTGTGCACTCGGTGATCCGTGACGTGGAGCCCGATCTGATCTTCATCTGGGGCATGTGGGCCATGTCCCACGCTGTGCCCGCTGTCGCCGAACAGCTCATGCCCGGCAGGGTCGTCTACTTCATCTCCGATTACTGGCCCGCGTCGGCGGACATGCACACCACCTACTGGCAAAAGCCCGGTCGCCACGTCGTGACGCGCCCCATCCGCGCCCTACTGAGCAAGATCGCTCTGGACATGATCGCGCAAGAAGGCCGCCCGGCGCTGCAATTCCGGCGCGCCATCTGTGTCAGTGAGGCCGTGCGCCAAATTCTGATTGACGCCGGGCTACCCTTCCACGATGCCCAGGTCATTCACGGCGGGACGCGCCTCAATGGGTTCCGCAGCATCCGGCCCCGTTCGTTCGACGACGGGCAACTCAAGCTGCTCTACGCCGGACAGCTGGCGCAGCACAAAGGTGTGCACACGGCGATCGAAGCGGTGGCCAAACTCGTCCACGGACAGGGCGTGCGCGACGTCCATCTGAACGTCGTGGGCGCGGGCCATCCTGTTTATGAACGCTCCCTTGCGCGATTGGTGAAACGAAAACAGTTAGATTCGTTCGTTACGCTTAAAGGGCGAGTGGACAAGGAACAGATGCCGGACGTGCTGGCGCAGGCCGACGTTTTGCTCTTTCCTTCAATTTACGAAGAGCCCTTTGCGCGCATGACGCAAGAGGCCATGCTCGCCGGTCTGGTCGTCGTGGGCACTACCACAGGCGGCACAAAGGAGATCCTGGACGAAGGGTACAACGGGCTCACATTTCCGGCCGGTGACGCAGAGCAGTTGGCCCGACAGGTCAGCCGCCTTGTGTACAACCCGGAGTTCTGCCGGCGTCTGTCCACCAACGCGCGCCGCACGGTGCTCGACAACTACACGCTGGACACCATGGTGGCGCGCATCGAGGCTTATCTGCAACAGATCATGGTAGAAACAGACGACAACCGCACACACTCCCCGTCAACAGGGATAACTGACGATGCGCATACTATTCGTCACTAACTTCTATCCACCTCACGGCCTCGGCGGGCAGGCTCACTCCTGCCGGCAGGTGGTTGAAGGATTGCAGCAACGGGGCCACCGGACGCTCGTGCTCACCAGCCGGCACGGCGTGGCGTCCGATACCGGCATAGGAGGACCAGAAACGGCAAACGGCGTCTGGCGCACCCTCTATCTGGAAATGGAACTGGCGCCCTGGCGACACGCGCTGGCCTTCTTCACCGCCCGCAAACACCGCGAAGAGCATAATCTGCAAAGCGTCCGGCGCTGCCTGCAGGCGTTCGAACCACACGTCGTCTTCGTCTGGGGCATGTGGAACCTGCCCCGCTCCCTGCCCGCCACCATCGAACAGCTTGCGGGGCCACAGACCCTCTACCGCTTCGCCGACTACTGGCCCACGCTGCCCAGCCAGCACCAACTGTACTGGCAGCAACCGGGCCGCAGATGGGCGAGCAGGCTCGCCAGAAAAGCGGTTGCGCCCATCGCACTATCCATGCTGGCCCGCGAACAAGGCGAGGTCCGGCTCCGATTCGACAACGCCTACTGCGTCAGCGCCGCCACGCGCCAGGCCCTGGTGCAATCCGGCGTCCCCGTCGAACACGCCCGCGTCATCCACACCGGGCTGGATCTGGAGCCATTTCTGTCCGCCAACGGCAGCGGGCCGCGCGGGGCAGAACAGCCGGACGTCAAGATCCTGTATGCCGGGCGATTGGAGGAAACAAAAGGCGTAGACACCCTCATTTCGGCCATGGCTAAGCTTTTCGCGCGCGAAATGTCGCCGGCGCATCTACGCATCGCCGGCAGCGGCTCGCAACGGTACGAACAACAGCTACGCGACCTGGTGTCGCGGCGCGGGTTGACCCACTCCGTCACTTTTTTGGGCCAGGTCCCCGCAGAGGAGATGGTCGCCCTCTTGCATGATGCGCACATTGTGGTCGCCCCTTCCCGCTGGCCCGAGCCGCTGGCCCGCATCGTGTTGGAAGCAATGGCCGCACGCACGGCGGTTATAGCCTCCCGCGCCGGCGGCACGCCCGAAATGATCGAGGACGGTTACAACGGGTTGCTTTTCGACCCGGACAACAGCGACGAGCTCGCCGAGAAACTCGAACAGCTGATAGCGCGCCCGCAGTGGCGCGCAGAGTTGGCCGGCTGCGGACGGCAAACCGTGATGCAACGCTTCACAGTCGACCGCATGCTGGATGAGATTGAACTGTATCTCCAGGAAATCGCCGCCACGCGCCATCCTGAGC
>JBMCFH010000401.1:0-2561 GCA_048620455.1 Chloroflexota bacterium
CCGCACTCTCCATCTATGATGAGCGGCGAGCGTTGCGTTTCTTCTCACCTGCCACACTGCCCCGTCCACCTTCGCTCGGCAGGAGCTTATCCAGTACCGATCGCTCTATCCGTTACATCTCTATTTCCGTCCGGCCGTTCAAACGCTTCGTGCATTTGAAAGAGGAAATCTGCGATGGACAAGCTGGACCCGCATCTGAAATCCCTATACCTCGACTGGCAGACCGCATACCGCTCCGACCAGAAAGAAACCGATGCCGCGCCGGAAACGGAGCCGCCCGAAGTCGCGGACCGCGACCTGCAACCGGGACAACGTATCGCCGTCTTCCTGATGTTCGAAGACGACCTCGACCCGCTCACCGCGCTGGGCTTCAAGCCGCGCACCGTCGTAGGCCACATGGCCACGGGCACGCTGGCGCTGGAAGATCTGGAGGCCATCTCGGCGCACCCCAACGTGCAGCGCATCGCCCTGTCCAGACCCATGGCCCCCGAACTGGACAACAGCATCCGCGACATAAAGGCCCACGTGGTGCGCCAGGTGAAAGCAGACCGCAGCGGCTGGGAGGGGATCGCCACCGGTAAGGGCGTCATCGTCGGCGTGGTCGACTCCGGTATCAACTTCACGCACCAGTCGTTCCGCAACAACGACGGCACCTCGCGCATCCTGGCTATCTGGGACCAGTCCGACGACGACACCGGCCCCACACCCAAAGAGTACGGGCAGGCCGACGGGCTGTTTGGCGGCCTCGATTACGGCTCCGTCTTCGACAAAGAGGCCATCGACGACGCCCTCAAAGAAAGCAATCCGGTCCCCATCCCGCACAAAGACAGCAAATCGGGGCACGGCACTCACGTGGCGGGCATCGCCGCCGGCAACGGGCGCCAGGACGACCTCTGCGTCGATACCTTCACCTACTCCGGCGTGGCCCCCGACGCGGATCTGGTCATCGTCAAGTTCAGTGGCACGTCCGGCGAGGAGCAGCTTGGGGAAGACACCAATCTGGTGGACGCCCTCAGCTTCGTCAACCAGTTGGCCGACCATGAAAGCAAACCGGCCGTGACCAACATCAGCCTGGGCGACAACCTGGGCGCGCATGACGGCACCAATTTCGTAGAAATCATGATCGACCTCATCTACGGCGTCCTGTCCGAGGGCAAGGCGCTGGTCAAATCGGCGGGCAACGAGGGCAACAATCGACGCCACGCCACGGACACCGTGCCCGCCGGCGACGACCTCGACCTGCCTTTTACCGTCAACGGCGACGACAGGCGAAGGCGGCTGCTGAGCCTGTGGTATCCGGGCGCAGACTCGCTAGATTGTGTGGTCGTACCCCCGAGCGGTCCCGCTACCGGTTCCATTTCGCCAAACGATGAGGATACGTTCGACGTGGAGGGCGGCGGGCGCGTCAGGATCACGTCCGAGAATCCCGTCCTCGCCAATTCTGACGGAAACATTGTCGTCGAACTGATCCCGCCCGCCCTGGGCGATTTGCAAGCCGGAACCTGGAACCTGCGCCTGACCAACCCCGGCGCCAGCGACGTAGAGTTTCATTGCTGGCTGGAGCGTCACCTCTCCAGCACCGACCGCCCGCCCAAATTCGACAACCCCTCCCACGAGATGACGTTGAGCATCCCGGGCACGGCTCGCAACGTCATCGTCGTGGCCAACTACATCACCAAGGGAGACAGCGACAACGTCGGCAAGCGGCACGCCAGCTCCAGCCTGGGTCCCACACGAGACGCCCGGCCCGCAGATGAGCAAAAGCCGGATATCGCCGCGCCGGGCACCGTCATCATGTCCGCCCGCGGCCTGCCCCTGGGCTACTGCGAAGCGTGCCTTTCCGAATGCTGCGACCCACAGTTCCACACCAAAAAACTGGGTACCAGCATGGCTGCCCCCCACGTCACAGGCACGATAGCCCTGATGCTGGAAAAAGAACCGTCGCTGGCCCCCGCCGACACCCTTTCCATCCTGCGCGATTCGGCGCGTACCGACGCCTTCACCAGCACCATCCTGTCCGGCGAACCGGACGTGGCCCCGCCAAACATCGCCTGGGGCGCGGGCAAACTGGATGCAGACGAAGCTGTGGAGCAGGCCATCATCTTCGGCGGCCTGCCCCTGCCCGAACCGGACACCGACGACGCGCCAGAGCCGGTCACGCCCCCCGTCGACCCCATCGAGGTCCTGCGAAGCCCTGGCCCGCCGCCGCTGGTGCTGGATCTCGACGCGCTACAGGCCAAACTCGACCGCTCGCCCGCCGCCCGCCACTACGCCGATCTGGTTGAAACCCACTTCGAAGAAGTCATGCGCCTCATCAACACCAACAAGCGCGTGGCTACCGTCTGGCACCGCAACGGCGGCCCCATGATCGTGCGCGCCGTGTTACGCTCGCTGGCCTTCCACGACGAACCCCTACCCGAGATAATCAACGGCGTTTCCCTGCGCGAACGCCTCACACCGTTTATCAACATCGTGCGCCGCTACGCCGGGCCGCAACTGGTATGCGACATCGAGCAACACGAGGCCCTTCTCTGGCAGCTACCGGGCAAGAGCCTCGACGA
>JBMCFH010000402.1:0-2554 GCA_048620455.1 Chloroflexota bacterium
CAACATGGCCAGCAGCGCCGCGCTCTGCAGAACGAAGATGGGCAGGTGATTGACCAGGAAATCGCGCATGGAGTAGCCGCCGGGTCCCACGATCATCAGGTTGCTGCCGTGCGTCAGGGGAGTGACGTAGGAGGTGGTGACGCCGACGATGAGGGCAATTGCCAGGGCGTGCGCCGGGAGCCCCACGGTCTGGGCCAGGTTGATGGTTACCGGTAGAAGCAAGACACCGACCACGGTGTTGGAGATGACCTGGGTGAGCACCGCGGACAGGACGTAGACCAAAACCAGCGTGGCGAAGGGGCCGGCATCGAGGCCGGCGATGGCTGAGGCGAATATCGCTGCCAGACCGCTTTTCTCCAGCGCCGTTGCCAGCGGCAGAAGCCCGCCGACGACCAGCAGAATGGACGCGTCGATGCTCTGGTAGGCGCGCTCCACGCTGATGCAATTGGTCGCCAGCAGCGCCAGCGCCGCCGCCAGACTGGCCGTAGCCAGGGAGAGCAGGTTGAAAACCACGACGATGATCATCACCGCCAGGATGGCGGCGGTCAGCCAGATTTTGCGGCTGATCAGGTCGCCGCGCCGCGGCCCCAGGTGCGTGACCAGGATGAGATTCAGATCCTTGCCCACGTCGCGCAGCCGCGGCAGCGGTCCCTGAACCAGCATGGCGTCGCCGGCGACCAGGCGCAGCTCACTCAGCTCGCCGTGGATGGCTTTGCCGTCGCGCTGCACGGCCAGAATATTGAGGCCGTGCTGATCGCGGAAACGGGTTTCGGACACCGTCTTGCCCACGAGGTTGGAGCGGAAAGGGATCATCACTTCGGCCAGGCGCACCGTCTGATTCTCCAGTTGCTCGAAGCGATCCAGCGGGATCGATCCCCTGGGCTCCAGATGGTGGATGCTCGACGCCTGTAGCACGTCACCGCGGGCCCCTTCCAGCACCAGAATATCATCCTGTTCCAGCACCCAGTCACTGCGTGCGGGCTGCAGGTCGGCGCCGTCCGGCTGGATGGCTACGACATTGAGCCGAAACGCGGGGCCCAGTTTCACTTTGTTGAGGCGCTGCCCCACGAGGTCTGAGCCGGCGCGCACGCGCACCTGATACAGTTGCTCTTCCAGCTTGTAGGTGCGTTCGACTTCGCCCAGGCTCGGTCGTTCCGTTTCGCTGGGAATGGACGTGGGTAACAGACGCGGACCGAACAGCGCAAACCACAGGATGGTGATCGCCAGGAACACAAGCCCGTAGGGCATGAGCGCAAACAGGCCCAGCGGCTCGTAGCCGCTGCTGCCCAGCAAATCGTTGATCACCACGGTGGAAATGGCGCCTATCAGCAGCAGAAAGCTGCCCATTTCGCCCGCGGTGTTCAGGGGCATCAGCAGTTGAGCGGGGGCGATGCGCGCGCGGCGCGCCACGCGCAGCACGGCGGGCAGGAAGACGGCGACGACGAGGAGATTGCTGATGAAGGCGCTGAGTAGAGCCGCGCTGACCATGATGGCCAGCAAAAGGAACAGATCACCGCGCCGCTTCAGGCGCATGATCTGGCTGGCGATTACGGCGGCGGCGCCGGTTTCATACAGGGCGCCGCCGATGATAAACAGGGCGGCGATGAGGATGATGACCGGCTCGCCGAAGGCGCTGAATGCTTCTTCTGCGGTGAGGACGTTGGTCAGAATCAGCGCCAGCATTACGAGCAAGGCGGTCAGTTCGCCGCGCAGCCGCTGTGTTCCCATCAGCAACAGCGTGGCGACGAGGATGACCAGGGTGATGGCAGCCTGGACAGACATGATCCGTAATTGTAGGGTCGTGTGGATTTAATGCCAAAGGAAACGGCGGGCGCCGGCAGGACCGGCGTTATGCCGCTGTGCGCCAGGTGTAAGGTGGTAGAGGTGGGGGGCGGTCAGGCGCGGGAGGAAAGGTGTGAATAGTTACGTTCGGTCTTCGTCTCGCTCGTGTCGTGCTCTGGTTCAACTTCCCACACTTCCTCCCACGCTTCCTGGCGGCTTAAGCGTGAGGAAAAAACGGAAAGGAGAATGATCAGCGCTGCAGCGAAGATGCAGTAGATGGCGACGGCGCCTATGATCCATGACATGCCAGTTGCTCCTGATGAGTGCCCGATGTGTTAAGACGGACCGCAGCGAACAGAAAAAAAGCCAGGCGTGGCTACAATGTTCTCGATGCCGGATCAATCCGCGTGGTGTGATGAGCTACAGTGCGCCTGGCTCCATTAATAGGTTCTGCGCATGAACCAACTAATGATGAACAAAGTATACCGTGTCCTCCGGTGGCTGTCACTGATACGCAGGTCCCTGTGACAATGGTCCCATTGGGATTTGAGGATGGCTACCGGACCGTTCGCAACCGGCTTTCAGAGAGACGAGGTTAGCGAAAGCTTAAGCGGCGAACGGGCGCATATGCGCAGCTAATGGGCCCTTGTTACGGTGAATAATAAGCAGAGAACGGTAGAAACCGGAGGACAGAGATGAGATTCAGAGCCGATGCCAAACGCTCGCCGGCTATTCCGTACCGGCCGAGTCAGCCTGAGAAGCCGCGACGACC
>JBMCFH010000403.1:0-2545 GCA_048620455.1 Chloroflexota bacterium
CGGTGAAGCCCGATGGCGCCCTTGGCCAGGCCCGTCGTGCCGCCGGTATATTGCAGCAGCGCCGTGTCATCGCCGCTGACCGAAACGTCGGGCGCCGGCAACTGTCGGCCTGCATCCACAAAATCCTGGAACCAGACGTCGCCGGTCTCCAGCGTCACCCGATGGCCATCCTTTTTCTCCTTGACCAGCGTGAACAACAGCTTCAACGGAGCGGGAAAGTACTCTTTGACGTTGCTCACGATAATGCGCCGGACCTGCGTGTTTCCCGCCTTGTGCACCCGCTTCAGCTGGTCGTAGTACAGGCTGAGAACGAATACGGTGTCTGCGCCGCAGTCTCTGAGCTGATGTTCTAACTCGCGCTCGGTGTACAGGGGGTTAACGGCCACGACGATGCCCCCGGCCTTCAGAATGCCATAATAGGTGATGACAAACTGCGGCGTGTTGGGCATGTAGATAGCGGCGCGATCGCCTTTCTGGAAGCCGTTTGCCGCCAGCCCGGCGGCGATAGCGTCGGTCAGAGCATCCAGCTCCCGGTAGTTGATTTTGTGGCCCTTAAAGATTATTGCCGTTTCGTCCGGAAATTTCTTTGCGGAGCTTTTGAGAAACTCTTGCAGGGGATAATCAGGCACCTCAATACGTTCAGGAACGCCCTCATCATACTGCTGCAGCCAGGGCTTGTCGGCATAGGTAACACTCATTTAGACTCCTCCTCGCGCCCCTGCGGGCAAGCGCACTTTGGCCAGTGTGCCGGTGTATGAAAAAGGCGCTCAATGGCGCCAACGCTTATGATGCTCTGCGTCATAAGTATAACTTTCGGCAGGCGCCGGTGTCAATGTGAGAAGGTTGCAGGTTGCAGGTTACAGGGTTTGGGTGGATTTAGTCCTCGAACTGGAGAAGCATCCCGCGCTCCTGTAACATCTGCACGGCCTTTTGCCAGCCGGGCGGTTGTTCGCGCTTGTAAGCGTCGATTTCTGGCTCGACGTCGTATTCCACGTAGTGGTGCTCGCTGTTCCAGGCACTGCCGTCCCAGGTCAGCAGGGCATACTTGGCGCGGGGATCGCCGTCGCCGGAAATGCTGACAGAGCTGACGTTGACCAGGTCGATGTCGCGCCAGCGGCGCACGAAGGGGATGTGCAGATGGCCAAAAGCCAGCACGCCGGCGACCAAGTCGTCCAACAACGGCTCCAGATCGTGGTCTGATTGCACCACTTCTCCGAAACGGTCTCGTTGCATGTCCTTAGGTGGATAGATCATCTGGTTCACGTCCTGGGGGTTGGCGTGGACGATGAATAGATCGTCGCGTGGGTTTACTGTGGGCGACACGCGCCGGTGGAACGGCAGTTCGCGCAGCCAGGCGCGGTCCATTTCTGGAAGCCTCACTCTGGTCCAGGAAGCAATGTCATGGATGTGCTGCCGGCGACGCCGTTCCTCTTCTTCGATGTCATCTGAGAGTAGGGGCGGGCCATCGATCCATTGATCCGTGTTGCCGTAGATGCTGGAGATATCCTCCCGCGAGCGTAGCAGTTGCACGCACCTTTCCGGTCGCGGGCCTAACAGGCAGAGATCGCCGGCAAAAAAGATGCCGTCCATCTCTCCCACATCGTCTATATGTTTGAGAACAGCTTCCAGGGCGGTAAGGTTGCCGTGAACGTCGGAGAAGATAGCGAATCGCATAAGGTTGGCCTCCCAATTCAGTTTTGCCGGTCAGACATTTCACGCTTTAAGATTTCGCGCAATTTTTCACGGCGAGCTGCACCGCTGAGCGTTTCCAGCACGCGCACGCCGAGCGGGTCGATCTCCTCGCGCAACAGGCGCAACTCTTCAGCGGAGGGCGGCGCGGTTCGGGGAATCGACGCCGGCAGCAGGAGTTCGAAGCCGGTCTTGGCTTGCAGCTGTCTCAGGGTGACGCCCTCGTGTAGGCTGAGAAGCCGCATGCGACCGCTCGCGGGTTCGAAATCGAACTGGCCCAGATCTGAGATTAGATAGCGCGGACCGCGACCGGCGCGGCGCCTGTCGTCGTGCCCCAGGCCGCTACGGAAATCCAACTCCGAAACAAAGGTGTGCCGTCCATGGCGCGGCACGTAGAGATGGACGTTCTCCTCGAAGACGGTCACATCGGGAATGCCGCCGCTGCCGGGTAACCGCAGCCGCGGGTTCTCGTACGTGCCCCCGATGTGGATGTTATTGAAGTTGCCGTGGGCGTCGACCTGTCCCGGCCGGAAGAATTCCTTGGGGCCGAAACGGGGCAGGAGGTCAGAGGCGGCCTGCACGAAATCGATGGTCAGAAGGCCGCGGCCGATCCATAGGTTCTCGATGGTAGCCACCCCCAGGGGGGCCCAATCACGGCAGAAGGCCTGGCCGATGGCCGAAATGAAAGTGATGTTGGGAGCGTGCGTCACTTTTGCCAATAGATAGCCGGCAGCCACCAGTGGGGTGGCAATTCCCTGCGCCAACAGCTCCCCATCCTCAATCTGGCGGCTGATGCAAACGGAAATCAGTTCATCAATCGTATAGTTCATACTGTCGTCACAACGCCGGCGCTGTT
>JBMCFH010000404.1:0-2535 GCA_048620455.1 Chloroflexota bacterium
GAGACGACGATGGCGCCGATGAACAGGCCCAGGAAGAAGAAGACGGCATAGTACCAGACCGGGGCCGGCGAGAGCCAGGCCAGCAGAAAGGCCGCCAGCCCTGCCAACCCACACAGCTCCAGAGACAACTTGTGCCCGAAGCGGTCGGCAAGGATGCCAAAGAGCAGGTTACCCACCGTCTGGCCCACGAGCATCGCCGCCGTGTAGCCGCCCACCACAGCGTCCGCCACCTGCCAGCGTCGCACGGCAGCCACGGTGATGAACCCCTGGCCCATGCCCGCCGCCGCCAGAAATAGGCGCGCGACGAGAAAGCGCCGAAAGTTCTGATCCTGCTGCAAGATGCCCCCCAGCCCACTCCAGAACTGGCGCGCGCTCTGGCGTGTGCTGCGCACCGGCGCCACCGGCTCCCGCGTCAGCGCCAGAAAGGCCCAGCTCACGGTGATGCCCACCGCTGCAACGCTGAAGGTGTAAACAAAGTTGGTGGGAAAGGGAAAAGTCGCCAGCAACCAGGCGCTGAGCCCGGCGCCCAACGCGCCCATGCCCGTGCCGATGAACGTCGTGAGCCCCAGAAAGCGCCCGCGTCGCTCGACGGGAAAGCAACGCGCCAGCAGATCCTGCCAGGCCGTAGCCACAACGCCCGCGCCCAGCGCATGCCAGGCGTAGCCCAACAGGAATATGCCAATGGCCAGGCGCGTATCTCTGGCAGCAACCACCGCCGCCACGATCAGAAGCGCCATCGGCAGCCGCTCCAGGAAAAAACCAAGCTTAACCACGACCGGCTTCTTACGCGCCAGCCGCTCCACCGCGTTGGCCGTGAACAATTGCGGCAGGAACCAGCCACCCTGGGCCAGCACAGCAAGAATTCCCACGGGCAAGGGATTGTCAGTCAACCGCGCAATGAACAGCGAGCCGATCGTGCTGGATGAGGCAAAACTGAGGCCGAACCAGAAGCTGGCGCCGTCCAGCAAATTCACCGTGAAGTTCCAAGGGTAATGGCGTTCGCGGTACGCCTCCACTTCTTCGTCGGAAACGGCCGGTACCGGCCGATCAATTTCAAGCAGGCGGCGCAGCGCCCACCGGTGCCAGGCAAATGGTGTCGTCATCGGTCAGAAAAGCATCTTCTAGATAATGTGTCTCGACTGCTGCTGCGGCTGTGGCGCCGGGGCGCTGCGCAGGGGGTGCGAGAGGGTGCGCAGGTGAAAGACAAACCATAGCAAGGTCACCACCACCCCAGCAATTGCCATTCCGATCGTGACCTGGCGCACGCTGAAGAACAGCGTGTCCTGGGCAAATCCGGCCCAGAAGGTAGAGAGCGATTGTGTCAGCGTGAGGATGGCGAACTCGAAAGCGAAGACCCGCCCGCGCACCCGGTCGGGAACGATCATCTGCAACATCGCCGCCGAGAAGACCCACACGGTGCCAGACCCCACGGTGCGCACCAGGGTAGCCAGCCCGAACCACGACAAGGTGGGCGCCAGCCCCAGCCCCAGAATGCCGGCGGTGAGCAAGACAAAGCCCAGGCTGATGCCCCATCGCAGGCGGCCCGCGGCGTCGCCCAACCACTCCCGCAGCAGCAAGGGGCCCACGCCGGTGCCCAGACCGCTGATGGCGTAAATGATGCCCAGGGTAATCGAGCCGCCCTGGGTGAGCGGGAAAATATCCTCGGCGTAGTTCACTTCCAACACATTGATCGCGCCCCATACCAGGGATCCGCCCGCCTTCACCAGCGTGATGGTCAGAATGAAGGGCTCGCTGCGCAAATAACGCAACCCATCGACGAATTCGAACCAGCCTCCTCTACGCACAATGACCGGCTGGCCCTCAAGCGGACGGCGCGCGGGCAGCACAATGCGGCTGGCAAACCAGCCCGCCAGGAGGAACGTTGCCGCGTCCATGATGAAAGCGGCCTGCAAGCCAAAGGCCGCCGCAGCCACCCCTCCCAACAGTGAGCCCACAGCCAGCATCGTGCTCCAGGTGAAGCTGTCAAGCGCATTCGCCGTTACCAGCTCCTCCGGCTTCACCACGTTGGCCAACACCGCCGTGCGCGCCGGTGTGAAGATGGAGCTAAGGGCAAACTGGGAGATGGTCAGCAGGTAGAAAAGCCACACGTGGGACGGATCGCGCACCAGCAAGAAGCCCAGCACAGCCAGCGCCCGCAGGACGTCGGTGGCGATCATGATGTGGCGACGGTTGAAACGGTCGGCGATCACGCCGGCGAATGGGCTGAAAAAGAAAAGGGGAACGAAGCGCGCCAAAAAGAGGTAACTGATGGCAGCGCCGCTGCTGGTCAGCGTGGCGATTAGCGACGCGGAGGCGATCAGATTAAACCAGTCACCCAGCTGGCTGATGACCGATGCCAGCCACAAGTTGCGATAGTTAGAATTCTCCCGCAGCAGCGTGAGATAGCGGTTCATGAAGGTCCTCTATGCATTCAACAAAGCGAGGAGATTATGCCACAGACTATCGGCAATATCGAACCACAGTGGAACGACTTTCCAACGGGTGCGTTTCATTTCAGTTGTAACTATGACATGA
>JBMCFH010000405.1:0-2527 GCA_048620455.1 Chloroflexota bacterium
CTCGAATTTGCCACCCAGACCGCCTGGCAGGCGGGCCAACTGACCCTCGGCTACTTCCAGACCGGGCTGCGCCCCGACTTCAAAGACGACGACTCCCCCGTCACCGTCGCCGACCGCAACGCCGAAGAGCTAATCCGCGAACGCATCGACGCCGCCTACCCCGACTACGGCATCATCGGCGAAGAGTACGGCGAAGCCGCCGTCGCGGGCATGGATCGTCGCTGGATCATCGACCCCATCGACGGCACGCGCAGCTTCGTGCGCGGCGTGCCCCTCTACGCCGTGCTCATCGCTCTCGAAGTCGACGGCCAGGTGCCCGTCGGCGTGGCCTATTTCCCCGCCCTGGGCGAAATGATTGCCGCCGCCCATGGCGAAGGCTGCTGGTGGAACGGCCGCCCCGCCCGCGTCTCCCAGGTCAGCGCCCTGCAAGACAGCATCGTCTCCTTCACCGACCCCGTCTCCTTCGCCAACTTCGACCGCGCCGCCCCCTGGGCCCGCTTCCAGGCCTGCGGCGCCACCTGCCGCGGCTGGTCCGACGCCTACGGCCACGCCCTCGTGGCCACCGGCCGCGCCGAAGTCATGCTCGACCCCATCATGAGCGTCTGGGACTGCGCCCCCTTCCTGCCCATCCTGCAAGAAGCCGGCGGCTACTTCGGCGACTGGGACGGCAACCCCACCATCCGCGGACAGGAAGCCCTCAGCACCAACCAGGCCCTCCTTCCCGACGTCCTGGCCCTGATTCAGGAGAAGGAATCCTAATCGACAAATCAAAGGGCGCCACGCCATCTGCAAGCAAACGGCATCGCGCAACTTTTCAGCTATAATAGAATCACACGCTCACAGCGTCTGGCCAGGAAAGTCGTAAGCCGTTCATCGACCCGCCTCTCAAGCGCCGAGGAAGGGATGTTGGCCATGGGCAAAAGCGGCCCGATCCAGCTAACCCGGTTCATCGGCCGGGAACGAGAAATAGCCAGAATCAAGCGCCTCTTAACCGATACCCACCTCCTGACCCTGACCGGTCCCGGCGGCAGCGGCAAGACGCGTCTGGCGCTTGAGGTCGTCCGCCAGCTGCAGGACGCTTCCGGGGGGTTTCAGGCCTGGGTAGATCTGGCGTCAATATCTGAGGAATTCCTCGTACCACAGGCAGTTGCGAAAGCGCTGGGGGTGTCCGAGCAACCGGATCACACGGCCGGCGAGGCAGTTGCCGCCTATCTCAAAGACAAAAAGTGTCTGCTCGTTCTGGATAACTGCGAACATCTTATCAACCACTGTGCACAACTGGTGCATAAGTTGCTGACCGCCTGTCGAGACCTGCACGTGCTGGCCACCAGCCGCGAACCTCTGGCCCTCGGCGGAGAGACGATCTACCCCGTACCCGCCCTCTCCTTTCCCGCAGCCGGCGCACTGGAGGAGATAAGCAGGCTCCAGACGCCCTCGCCGGACATTCTTGAAGACCTCGCCACGTACGAAGCGATAAAGCTTTTTCTTGACCGAGCAAAAACCGTCCGGCCCGACTTCGCGCTTACGCCGGAGACTGCCCGCGCCATCGCCGCCATCTGCCACCGCCTGGACGGCATCCCGCTGGCCATCGAACTCGCTGCCGCGCACGTCAACGTGCTCACCGTGGACCAGATCGCCGGCCGGCTCGACGATCAATTCGCGCTACTCGTTTCCGGCGAAAGGGGCGGGGTGCCCTGGCGACACCATAGCCTGCGCGCCACATTCGACTGGAGTTACGATCTGTTACCGCTCGCCGAGAAAAGGCTTCTGCGACGCCTGTCGATATTTGCCGGCGGATGCTCGCTGAAGACGGCGGAAGTCGTTTGCAGCAGAAATGGCACCGAACGCGATCAACTGCTGCCGTTGCTGTCGTCTTTGGTCAATAAATCCCTGGTAGTCGCCGAGACTGTTCGCAGTGGTGAAGCAAGATATTCGTTGCTCGAAGTAATCCGCCAGTACGCGGCCGAGAAGTTGCACGCTTCTGGCGAACAGCCGGCTGTTCGCGAACGGCATCTACGCTGCTTCCTACAGTTGGTCGAGGAGATCGAGCCTAAACTCAGGAGCCAGTACCAGCAGTTGTGGCTGAACTGACTGGAAACGGAAGTGGACAACATTCGCAAGGCCCTCTCCTGGTCACTCAGCACCAACCAGATCGAGGCAGGGTTGCGAATCGTCTCGGCCATATACCTCTTGTGGGCCGTACGCGGCTACGTGGAAGAAGGGTCGTCCTGGCTTGAACAACTGCTGGCCCGCGCTGATACCAGCATCTCGCCCACCGTGCGCGCCAATGCCCTGGCATCCGCGGCATTTCTCGCCGTATTCCGCAAAGATGTCGCGGCGCAAATGAAATACGGACGCGAAGCAGCTCGCATCGCGGAGAGTGTAGGCGATGTAGGAAAACCGGCCCTCGTTTGGGCCCTCTTCGCCCAGGCAGCAGGTGCCTCCGCCGCCGGTGACTATGAGGCCGAGCACAGCCTGAGCGAGCGCATCATACAGTTGACCCGGGAGCTTGGCGATGACTATCTTT
>JBMCFH010000406.1:0-2521 GCA_048620455.1 Chloroflexota bacterium
CGAGGACGAGGGTGCGGGCCAGGGTGAGGAGGTAGAGGATGGGAAGGGCGAGGAGAAGGAGGGGGTGGAGATTGGAGATTGGAGACTGGAGATTGGAGATTAGAGACTGGAGATTAGAGATTGGAGATTGGAGATTGGCGGCATTCTTCACCGATTTCCGATCTCCACTCTCCGATCTCCGATCCCCGATCTCCGATCTCTGATCTCCGATCTCCGATCTCTGACCTCTGATCTCCGATCTCTGATCTCCGATCTCCATTCCCTTACTTCCTGATCGCGTCATAAATCTCAAGCGTTTCCTGTGCGGCGCGTTCCCAGCTGAAGCGGGCGGCCTGTTGCAGACCCAGTTGCCGGCGCTGGTGGTATTCGTCGTCGTCCTGCAGCAGGCGACGAATCACGTTCGCCATTTCCTCGATGCTGGTGGGATCGAAGTAGGCCGCTGCGTCGCCCCCCACTTCAGGGTGCGAGCTGCTGTTGCTGGCGGCGACCACCTGTCCGCAGGCCATGTGTTCCAGAAGCGGCAGACCAAAGCCTTCGTAGAGGCTGGGCTGCACAGCCAGGTCGGCGGCGGCAATCACGGCGGGTAAATCATCGTCCGCCACCCAGCCCAGCGGAATGACCGCGTCTTGTAGGCCCAGCGCCTCGATGCGGGCGAAGAAGTCGTCGTAGAGCCAGCCCTTGCTGCCCACGAGGACCAGGTGCAGGTTGGGGAAGTCGCGCCGCAAGATGAGCAGCGCGTCCAGCAGGCGACTCAGGTTCTTGCGGGGCTCGATGGTACCCAGGTGTATCAGGAACTGCGGGGGCAGATTGTGCTGCGCCCGCACGCGCTGTACGTCTTGCGCCGCCGGCGGGCGGAAATGATCGGCCGCCGCTTCGTGAACGACGTGTATCTTAGCGGGATCGACGCCGTAATGCGTGATGATATCCTGTCGGGTCGCCTGCGAAACGGCCACGATGGCCGTGGCGCGCCGGCAGAAAATGGGCATGGCGACAGTTAAAAACCAGTAGTTTAGCTTCTTGTGGTAGGCGGGGAAGAGCTTGAAAATCAGGTCGTGCACGGTGAGCACGGTGGGCACGCCGCGCAGGGGCATCAGGAGGTGCTCCGTGCTGTGGAACAGCGTGGCGTCCGGCGCCAGACGATTGTAGCCCAGCCGGCTGAGGTGGCCCAGCAACACCAGCATGCGCCACGGCTTATAGCCCAGGTTGATGCTACGGCGGGGGGCGGAGGCCAGGGAGGCGGGCAGAACGCCCTCGGAACCTCTGTTGTAAAAAAGGGCGATCTCCTGCGCTCGTTGCGCGCGCAGAGCCTGCGCCAGTCGCTCGCTATAACGGCCCAGGCCCGCCCGGCTGTGAACGGCTGCCGATACGTCTACGTAGATCACGAGGCCAACCGCGGCGCGCGGGTCTGCCGTCTGTGTGTTGTTACCGTCATGCCTTCTCTTTCTGCCACCACTCCGTGCACCAGGAGACCGCCTTGTGGATGCCTTCGCGCAAAGGTGTGCACGGTTCGTACCCGAGCAGGGCGCGCGCCTTGCCAATATTGGCTACGTAATGGGTGACTTCGCCTACGCGTGAGGGTTCGATGGAAATATCAGGTTCCACACCCAGCGCCTCGCCCACATAGTGGGCCATGGTCACCAGGCTGTTGCCCTGTCCATAAGCCAGGTTGATGGTCTGGTTGGCCTCGTCGCCGGAGGCCAGCAAGTCAATGCCGGCGCGCACGCCGGCGATACAGTCGTCGACGTAGGTGAAATCGAGCACCTTGTCTTCACCGTAAACCGTGATCGGTTCGCCGCGGCCGATCTTGCGGATAAAGAGGGGGATCACGCGCTCCATGCGCTCCAGGTCGTTGTCGTAGCGTCCATACACGTTGCTAAAGCGGAAGACCAGATAGCGCAGCCCGTAACATTGGGCGTAAGCGTAGATCAACGCCTCTCCGGAGATTTTGCTGGCAGAGTAGGGGCTCTCCGTAAAGGCGAAATCGGCGTATGATTCCTCCGTGATATAACGGTGAATATCGCCGTACACTTCGCGCGAGCTGCTGAAGATCAGGGGCAGATTGTTCTGGCGGCAGAATTCGAGCACGTTGTAGGTCATGGTGATATTTTGTAGAGCGCGGTCGGGCTCCTCGACCAGCTCGTGCACCTTGGCGTGGGCCGCGAAGTGGACCACGATGTCCAGGTCTTGCGGATACTGCACATGGCCGATGCCGCTCTCAAAGCTGTGATAGGGCGCGCTCAAATCCTGCAGCAATGTCTCAAATTCGTCCGTCCAGGGGTTGAGACGGATGTCGATGCCGAAAACAAAATGCCCGTCGCGGAGCAGGCTCAGGGCCAGGTTGGTCCCGATCTGCCCGCTGGAACCGGTGATTAAAACACGCATACGTTCTCCTTTGCCTGGCGGATTTTATGGGCGCAGGGCATTAGTGGCAAGCGGCCGAGCTTCGCTCGGCTTGGGCCAAACGAAGTTTGGCCGGGCCTGGACCTACCGCGACTGGGACCAAGCTTCGTTTGGCCGGGCC